>NZ_DATMRL010000671.1:0-2428 GCF_035566355.1 Pedobacter sp. | reverse complement strand
AGTATCAGTGGTTCATTTTTGCTTTCAAAGGCTTGTACCTGTACATCTACAGTAAAGTCATTACCCAGGTAAACCATATTGTTGTAATTCACATTCGCAATAAGGACATCCCGCTTTGGAATTGTATCTCCAAGAGCAATGGTATACATTGGCGCTTTTAGTTTGCCGACGGCGTAGACCGGGTTTCCGCCCCGGTTAAAAATTCCATCTGTTGCTAAAATGACTGCCCCAACATTCCTGTTCAGGAATTCATCATTCAGTTTGTCTATTAAGGCCGTAGCATTTGTCAATTTCCCTTTGTTGGAGAAATCAAAACCCCTAGCTACCCGGTCGCTAAAGTTGTATACTCTTACGTCATAAGCATCGGCAAGTTGATCTGCAAGTTGTTTCAGATCTTGCTCGTATTTCTTTTTTACAAATCCAGGGGGTTCAATATGTCCAACGGACAAAGAGTTGTCCTGGGCAATCACAATAACCGGCTTTTCCAGGATATAGGAAATCCGTTTAACCAATGGCGCAAAAAGGATCCATAAGATCAGTGCCAGTCCTAATCCACGTACAGCAGCAAGAAAAATGCGCAACTTAGGGCTCAGCGATTTAGTTTTCCCGTATAACAGCCAGGCCAGGAGTCCTCCCGCGATCAGGCAGCACATAAGCATCAGCAAATCCTGTAAATGAAAAGAGTTCCCCATAGTATCAGATTCTGTTTAAAAATTAAACAGTCATTAGGGTAAAGATGCTAAAATTTTAAAAATTTGAATGTAACTTGGAAACATAAATAGGCATTCCATGAATATTACGTTTAAAATTATATTTCTCCTTAGCATGTCGGGTACTTTATTTGCACAAAACAATTTTAAGCAACAGCAACTTAGCTTTGAAAGGGTAAAAACTGCCTATACTGATAAATGGGATGGCCTGAAAAAGGATTTAAAGATGAAGGGTATTAAAGAAGAGTTCCAGATGTATATTGTTGCCTATAAAGATGAAGGAAAACTGGAGATTTGGTTAAAAAATAAAAACCAGCCTGCTTACGCCTTGTTCAAAAGTTACGACTTTAGTGCACGTTCGGGTAAACTCGGTCCTAAAATCAAGGAGGGTGACCTCCAGACACCAGAGGGTTATTATGCCATAAATGCCTTTAATCCGCAGAGCAATTTTTATCTGTCTTTAGGCGTCAATTACCCAAACCAGGCAGATCTTTTCAGAAGTGGTAAAAATAATCCAGGAGGCGATATCTATATTCATGGAAACCAAGTGACTGTTGGATGCATTCCCTTAACTGACGATAAGATTAAGGAAGTTTATGTTTTAGCTACAGAAGCACGGAATGCCGGACAGAAGGAGATTCCGGTATCTATCTATCCTTTCCGTATGACTAATGAAAATGTGAAATCAAAATTATCATTGTATCCGCAGCAAAAATCGTTCTGGACAAATTTACAGCAGGGATATACCTATTTCATCAGGCATAAAAAGCCCCCGGTTGTAGAAACTACAAACGAGGGCTATATAATTAAAACCTAGAATTACAGCATACCCCCACAAACCGACAATACTTGTCCGGTTACATAAGCGCTCATATCCGAAGCCAGGAACAGACATACGTTTGCAACGTCCTCTGTTTCTCCCGCTCTTTTCAAGGGAATGCCTTGCTCCCATCCTTCCACCACTTTAGGGTCCAGTACATCTGTCATTTCGGTACGGATAAAGCCTGGGGCAACAACATTGGTCCTGATATTTCTGGAGCCCAATTCTTTAGCTACTGATTTAGAGAATCCGATAATTCCTGCCTTAGAAGCGGCATAGTTGGCCTGTCCTGCATTTCCCTGTACACCAACCACTGAACTCAGGTTCACAAAAACACCTTTACGGTTTTTCATCATGATTTTAGAAGCAGCTTTGGTAATGTTAAATACAGACTTCAGGTTCACGTCAATTACTTCATCCCAGTTTTCTTCGCTCATCCGCATCAGCAAACCGTCTTTGGTAATTCCTGCATTGTTGACCACAATATCAACTGTTCCAAAGTCTGCTACAATATCACTGATCAGTTTTTCTGCCTGGTCAAATTTAGAAGCATCCGAACGGTAACCTTTAACGGTTGTACCATATGCTTTTAATTCCTGCTCCAGAGCTTCTCCTTTTTCAACAGAAGACAAATAAGTAAATGCTACGTGAGCACCCTGCTCAGCAAACTTTTCCGCTATCTTGCGGCCTATTCCTTTAGAAGCACCAGTAATCAGTGCTGTTTTTCCTTCTAGTAATTTCATCAGTATATATTTGTTGTTTATCGGTGATGAAGCTGTCATGAGTTTATATTTTTCACTAACATCTATTTGATTTCTGTGTTCAAGACCTCGCTAAAGCTCGGTTCATAGTGTTTTGTGAGTGTAAACCCATGATGGTTTCATTATAAATGTTTGGT
>NZ_DATMRL010000670.1:0-4506 GCF_035566355.1 Pedobacter sp. | reverse complement strand
TATACAGCACCTACCGATGAAGCCCTTGCTTTTGATATTAAGGCCATCAAAGCAATGGGCTTTAATACCATTCGCAAGCACATCAAAGTGGAGCCGGCCAGATGGTATTATTGGGCAGATAAGCTTGGTATGCTGGTATGGCAGGATTTTGTGAATCCTAATCAGAGTCTGCCGGAGGGTAGCAAAGCAGAATTCGAAAAAGGTGCTTTAGATGAAATGACCCAGTTGCACAATAATCCCTCCATTGTGGCCTGGGTTCTTTTCAACGAGAAATGGGGGCAATATGATCAGCAACGCCTCAGTGAATGGGTTAAAAAAACAGATCCATCCAGAATTCTTAACGGGCACTCTGGCGAATTGCTCTATGTGAATGAGCAGTTGCGCTCTCCTTCTCCAAATGCTTACGTTAGTGCAGACATGACCGATGTGCACAGCTACCCGGATCCAATGATGTCTATTAGGCAAGCTGGAAAAGCACAGGTATGCGGAGAATTCGGTGGAATAGGGGTATTTATCCCTGATCATCAATGGTTAACAGGATCTGCCTGGGGCTATATCCAGGAAAAGCCAGCAGCACTCAAAGCAAAATACACCATCATGAACCAGCATTTGCAATTGATGGAAAAGGAGGGCTTATCCGGATCGATTTATACGCAGCCTTTTGATGTGGAGGGCGAGCAGAATGGGTTGATGACCTACGACCGTGAGGTGATTAAAATTCCATTTGCAGAAATGAGAAAGATCCATAGCCAGCTAAACCCTGACGCTTCTTCTCCATCCTGGCTTTCCATGACAAACGATATAGCCGCTCAGGACGCAGATCTTACCGAGCCGGGTATCGCATACAGTGCTATGCTACAGGAGTATATCGGCGGAAAACGTGACCTTTCCTTCCTGAAAAAAATGGCGATGATGGCTATGCAGGCAGGAGATAAACCTGGAGCGCTGCTTGCAGGTTCCGCCTATGTTTCTTCGCTTAAAATGCCATTATCTGAGGAAGACATTAATAATGTAGTTCAGTTTACCAAGAGTACAAAAGATGTGGGGTTTAACCTGATGAATACAAATGCTGATGCTTTCAAAAAGGTGATGGGAGACCGTAAATATACTGTAGCCATGATGAATATGATTTTCAAGGGAGACATTGAACCTATGCTGAATGCTTCTGAAAATCCGGATTGGTCTGTGATAGAAGACAAGGTTAAACCTTATGGAGCGCCCGGAGAAGAAATTTTGCTTAGAGCTAAAGTAGTCGCTTTCTACAACAAACAAGATTGGAAAAATTATAAACCAGCAACGAATGCCTATTTGGCTAAGTATAGCGATAACATTTCTGAGCAAGAAAGAGAAATGTTTAAAAAAGCTATAAATGAGCATCAGTAAAATGATCTTATTAGTACTGATTTAAGGCTTTACTTTAAAAGGTAAATTCAGTTAATAGTGAATAAAGAGCTCTGGATGGGGCTCTTTTTTATTTATAAGACTAAAGTAATTCTAATTTTATCGATGTTTCGAATTTACATTCTGAGATTATAAAATAGCTTTGCAGGTGCATGAGGTTTGGGATAACGGCTAAGTTTTCTACAAGAAAGATTTTATAGGTTTGCATGTCCTTAACGGCAATTTTTAAATTAAAGTCGTATTGACCAGTCATATGATAGCATTCTCTAACTTCATCAAACTTATTGACTGTTTCTTGAAATTGCTTCAAACAATTAGCGGAGTGATCATAAAGCTGTACCTGAATAAACGCTACTAGACCTTGATTAATTTTGTCTCTATTAAGTAAGGCTGTGTAACATTTAATATATCCCTGTTCTTTAAGCCTTTTGACTCGATCGTATACCGGGGATACAGACATTCGTACTTTTGCCGCTAACTCTTTTGTACTTAAGCGGGCATCCTGTTGCAAAAGGTTGAGGATACACAAATCTGTGTGATCCAGTCGGGAAGTGTTCATAAAGCCTAGAAATTAATAATGTAGATATTATATTCCAGGTAAATTCAGTTCATCAAATATAGTGAATGTTTTATGGGTTGCAAATTATATTTGGTCATATTCTTAGGTGTGTAGTGTGAGTGAAATTAAATTTTGTTTTTCTAATGATTTGAGGCTTAGTTATCGGAATCGTTCTCTCTCCAATTACTTTTCTCTTCAATTGCTGATTTTTACGTCGTAAGTATTTTTGATTTTCTTCTTAGTAAGAAGAAAGGGTGCTCGATTTTAAGCATCAGATTCTATTACAAAAGTTATTCACTAAACTCCTGAGTAAAGGTAATTAGCTTATGTGATTTCAGGATTTTCAAGTAGCGATACTTGCAAAGTATAAGAGATTGTACAATTAGTTTTTCAAAGAGATTGGATATGATAATGGATGTAATTATTGATGAAAAAAATACGAGTCTATTAGATACTGAATATTTTCAGCCGGAGATGAAGATCCTAAATAAATTAAAGAATTTGATTGAGACGGATTTTAAAGTAAATCGTAATGTAAACAAGTATACGGATGAACTAGGAGTTACTTTGTATTATTTAAATAGTTTGACGAAATATTATTTCGGTTGTACAGTATACGAGTTATTGCAAGCCAGGGTTCATCAAGAAGCACTTTATTTATTGCAAAATAGTAAGCTTTCTATTAAGCAGATTACTTTTGAAATTGGTACTTGTGATCCATCTTATTTTTGTAGATGCTTTAGAAAGATAGAGGGAGTTTCTCCTTCAGATTATAGAAAAAGAAGGGAACTTCTGATTAAGAATTCTTCTGTAAATAAATTTTCTGAAAGAAATGAAAGATATAGGTATTAAAATTAAGCTGCTTAGGATAAAGGAGCAAAAGAGGCAGTTTCATTTGGCTAATGCGCTGGGTATTTCTATCCCAGCCTATTCCAAGATAGAGGCCGGGATAACGGATATCAATACTAGCCGACTGCGTGAAATCGCTAGCTATTTTAATGTAGATCCTTCCTACTTTTTTGAAGATACAGATTCTATTAAAGAGGAACTTAAAGTACAAAAGGCATTGGTTAACGAGCTTAGTATGAAGCTAATTGCTGCTTTGGAATATAAGACCAGTATTTAAAATTCCTTTTTCAAAAGAGAATTTAGACGTAATATCTTATTGATTATCAAAATTTTGTAACGAAATAAATAATAATGTAAAATGATTGAATTCCTACTTGAGGTAGGTGCTATAATTAACCATTTATTAATTCTCTTAATTAGTGTCTCTTATGATTGAATTTGCTTTCAAAGGCTTGCTGTGCCTTTTTAAATATGCAGCTGTGGTTTTTGTTGATGTATTTTTTGGAAAGGCGTGGTTATGTTAAAGGACCGTTTAATTCCGGAAGAGAATTTAACAGCATTGTTTGATTTTCTAGCTAAATTTTTGGAGATGCCTTATAAGAATTTTAAGTCCCATGTTTCGAAACAATTGATAAAGTGCACTTGTGAAAAGGATGATGGTCCAATTCATTGGGTAGGCGATATTTCTTACAAGTGTTGGTTTGTGGTGAAGGGTATTGTTATCATTTATATGAACGGTAAAGATGGTCGGTTGAACCGCGGATTTTTTAAAGCGGGAGAGATTGCTATTCTACCTAATAGTTTTAAAAATAGTGTGCCTTCAGAATCCGGTTTGATTGGTGTTGTTGATACAGAGTTACTTGAAATTTCGACTTTTCAAATGCAGCAAATTTATGATGAATTTCCCAAAAGTTTGGATTTGGAAAGTAAGATAATTTCTTCTGTGGTAGGGAAATCGGAATTGAGGGATAGGCTACTCAAGTTACCCGTGCAAGAAAGGGTGGATGAGTTCCATGAGATTTTTCCAGAGACTAAGGGGAAAAATAGGACAGTGAAACTGCTGGATAAGGATAAAGCGAATTATTTGAATATTGGCGAAACTTATTTAAGCCGGTTTTGCGCAGATGATAGGGAGGAATAATTATTGAAAAGATCTGCTTCTTCCTTTGATGATTCGATATTGAATTTGTTTATCTATTTAATTAACGAATTAAATGATACACGAAAGGATATCCCTGACGATTTTATGGAACGTGTAGAATTGGCTTATAAGTGTATTACGGATTTGATTTTTGATGCTTTGGCTAGTGATGAAAAGAAGGGCAAAAGGATGATGAAAAAGATATCTGAAAAGCTTTTGTTAATAAGGGTAAAGTACACAAATACTTTAATTCGGTTTAATAAGAATATGGAATCTTGGTTTGTTGGATATGATTATTTTCCAGACGAAATGAGGCATGCTTTTGCTGTTGTTATATTTAATCGTATTGATTCGATAGTGTCTTTTGCCCTGGAATTTAAATCTATTCCTAATCTTAACAATGGTCTTTAAATTTTTTTCTGGACTTATAATATTACAAGTGAGGGCTTCTTGCGATGGTTTAGTTTTGGGTTATTCATTAATCTAAAACAAAAATAAAATGAAGAAAATTTTTAAATCTGTACTGGTGGCTACGGTTGTAGTTGCTGGTCTTTCT
>NZ_DATMRL010000669.1:0-6624 GCF_035566355.1 Pedobacter sp. | reverse complement strand
TATCCTGATTATTGCTATATTTAATATTATAGGCTCGTTAACAATGCTCGTACTGGATAAGTTAAAAGATATTGCCGTGCTGAGTAGTCTGGGGGCAGGAAAAACATTGATAAAAAGAATATTTTTAATAGAAGGGATGATGATTACAATGACAGGATGTATATTTGGGCTTTTAATTGGGTTTCTCTTTTGCCTGATTCAGCAAAAATATGGTCTGGTCAAGATTTCGGAAGGAACAATTTTGAACGCCTACCCTGTTGCTTTTAAATGGACGGATTTTCTGCTTGTATTTTTTACTGTCGGATTGTTCTCCTTTGTGGCATCAGCTTTGTCAGCGAATTTAAGTGTGAAAAAGATAAATCATATAAATCAAGATTTCTAACCATGAAGCTTATCAAACAAATAACGTTATTATCTATTGTTCTCTCTCTTGCTGTTGTTGCGTGTAACCGCAATACGTCTGAACAAAAGGGCAGTGACGTTAAAGTGATAAAGGGCCTGTATAGCTTTGGGCCTGAGATTAAATCTTTTACGGATTGTGAAGAGGGCAGTGAATATTGGGTTGCGGATAGTGCAAAAACACTCGAGCTTGCCTATAGTAATCTGAATTTTGAAAAGCCTTACGAACCTGTTTATATTGAAGTGGAAGGCCGTATAGTGAAATCTGATAGTCTGACTGTTTCTGCAGATTTCGATTCTACCCTTGTCGTTACCAAACTGATCAAGATCACCAAAGAAATCCCCGACGGCCCTTGTAATCAATAATTGTTTACATAGATGTTTTGGGTAATTTCAGGAATGATGCCCTTGGATTGCGCCATGGTAAACAGGGTGTCAATAGCCTTCCTTCCCTCAGGGCCAAGATCGATGGAGTATTGGTTTACATACAGTTCAATGTGCTTGTACATGACCTTTTCTTCCATTTCCTGGGCATGTTGGCGAATAAAGTCCAGGCCCGATTTTGGGTTTTGAAAAGCATATTCCACAGATTTACGCAATACACGGTTGACTTTTTGCTGAATATCCTCAGATAGGTTTCTATTGACTACAATGCCGCCAAGAGGGATTGCACATCCAGTAAGACCTTCCCAATAATTTCCAAGATCTACAACTTTGTGCAAGCCTTTATCGCTGTAGGTAAAGCGGTTTTCGTGAATAATCAGGCCCAGATCTATTTTTTCCTTTAACAGGGCATCTTCTATTTCGGAAAAGACAAGTTGCTCTTTATTGGTAAGCTCAGGATAAGCAATGCCGAGAAGGAAGTTTGCAGTAGTGAATTTGCCTGGAATTCCAACAAGGAGTTCAGGCTGAAGCGTATGCTGCCCGGTGAATTCTTCGTTTTTGCAGATCAGTAAAGGACCTACACCAAAACCGAGTGCACTGCCGGCATCCAGTAAAGCATATTGATCCAGGACATAGGCTAGGGCATGAAAGCTAAGTTTGGTGATGTCCAGGTCGCCCCGCATCGCCTTTTGGTTGAGGGTTTCTACATCGTCAAAAAATACGTCAAAATCCAGTCCTTCCGTATCAATTTTATGATGGATCAGGGCATCGAAAATGAAAGTGTCGTTTGGGCAGGGTGAAAATCCTAAGGTTAGCTTCATGCCGTAAATTTAAGCATTGGCTAAAGTCATTCGGTTATGTATTTGTCAAAAAATCTATCGCCCAATGGTTAAGATTCTTGATGGCAAGGCCGATTTTCCAGGCTTCCTTGTTCCGTTCTTCCACATAATTAGAGATGCTTCTGACCTGTAAACAGGTTACTGCTGCTTGTTCGCAGGAATAGAATACTGCAGCGCCTTCCATGCTCTCTGTTACAGGTTGAAGTCTTGTTGAAACAGTCTGGATACTTTCTGTGTTGCCATGTACGGTGTTCACGGTAATTCCCGGGACGGTTCTGAGATTTTGAGTGTGCGGCAAAGATGGAGGGTTAATGCAATAATTACTTTTTCCAAAACCAAGCTGATCTATAGGCAGGAATTCATTTTTGTTTTCTGCACCGAGTTCAGAGAAGGTGTCAGAGGTGATGCTGACCACGCTCCCCAAAGGGATGGAGTGGTCAAATGAGCCAGCGATACCAAGATTAAGGACCAACTGATAGGGTGTTGTTAGCTGTTTTCCTAGTGCATAAGCCGTTGCTGTCATGCCAACCCCGGTAATGAGCAGGTCAAAGCCAGGTGTGGATTGAAACTGTTCATGAGGTAGACCGAAGTGATCATAAACAGGTCCGATTTCAGGCAGAGTTGCTGCAACAACAAGTATCTTCATGTATCGAAGGTAATTAATTTGTAGCGACTTAAACCTCTTTCTGCGTATATTTGCAGTCAATTTATAAGAAATGATTTACATAACACGAAAGGCGTCATTTAATGCCGCACATAAATTATCCAGAACAGATTGGTCTGAGGATAAGAATACAGAAGTTTATGGAAAATGTGCCAATCCAAACTGGCATGGACATAATTATCAGTTATATGTTACTGTTAAAGGCGAAATTAATCCGGAAACGGGCTTTCTTGTCGACCTGAAATGGCTGAAGGAAATCATCAACATTAATGTTGTAGATAAGATTGATCACAGGAACCTGAACCTGGACGTGGACTTTATGAAGGACAAACTGGCCTCTACAGAAAATCTTGTGATCGCGGTCTGGAATGAACTTATCCCTCACATAGAAAAGGAAGGGATACAATTGCACAGTATAAAAATTTATGAAACCGAAAATAATTTTGTTGAATACTTCGGGTAATTAGCGTAAAAATAAATGGATAGTAAAACACAAAAATTCACCGAAGAAGAGAACGAAGGTTATTTAAAGATAGACAGGTATAATGAAGAAAAGATAGCATCCATTGCTGGTCATTATAAGGATATTTTACAGAAACTGGGCGAAGATCCGGAACGTGAGGGCTTGATTAAAACGCCTGAAAGGGTAGCTAAGGCTTTGCAATACCTTACACATGGTTACGATACCAAACCGGAAGAGATTCTTCGTTCTGCGATGTTTAAAGAAGACTATAGTCAGATGGTTGTGGTAAAAGACATAGAAGTTTTTTCTATGTGCGAGCATCATATGCTTCCCTTCTTTGGAAAGGCACATATTGCTTATATTCCAAATGGTCATATTGTTGGTCTGAGCAAAATCCCGAGAGTTGTAGATGCTTTCGCCCGCAGGCTGCAGGTTCAGGAAAGACTGACTAATGAAATAAGAGATTGTATTCAGGCAACCCTTAATCCGGCAGGAGTAGCAGTGGTCATGGAGTGCAAACACTTATGTATGGCCATGAGAGGAATTCAAAAACAAAATTCTGTGACTACAACCTCTGCTTTTACAGGTGAATTTGCAAAAGATAGAACAAGGGCAGAGTTTTTGAGGTTAATTACAGCGAATTTACATTAATAGAATAAAATAAATGAAAGCATACATATTTCCAGGACAGGGTGCACAGTTTTCAGGAATGGGGAAAGATCTTTATCAGAATGATGAAGCAAAAGAATTATTTGAAAAGGCAAACGAGATTATTGGTTTCAGAATCAGTGATATTATGTTCTCCGGGTCGGATGAAGAATTAAAACAAACGAATGTAACACAGCCAGCTATCTTTTTGCATTCCGTTATTCTCGCGAAAACTTTAGGTGCTGAATTTAAACCTGACATGGTTGCTGGACATTCTCTTGGAGAATTCTCTGCATTGGTTGCTGCTTCTGCTTTATCTTTTGAAGATGGATTAAGACTGGTGATTGCCAGGGCAAATGCCATGCAAAAGGCTTGCGAAATCCAACCGTCTACAATGGCTGCAATTCTTGGACTTGCAGATGATATTGTAGAAAAAATCTGTGCAGATATCCCTGAAGTGGTGGTGCCGGCAAATTATAACTGTCCGGGTCAGCTGGTGATATCAGGAAGTCTTGAGGGAATTGATACGGCTTGCCAGAAGTTAACAGAAGCAGGTGCAAAGAGAGCACTGAAGTTGAATGTTGGGGGAGCTTTTCATTCGCCGCTTATGGAACCCGCAAGACTGGAACTTCAGCAGGCTATTGAACAGACGGTGATTCAGTCGCCAGTTTGTCCAATTTATCAAAACGTAGATCCAACACCGAATACCGATCCTGAAAAGATCAAATTGAACTTAATTACTCAGTTAACCGGTGCTGTACGCTGGACTCAGACTGTTGAAAGTATGCTTGCGCATGGTGCAGATGAATTTATAGAAGTTGGTCCTGGAAACGTATTGCAAGGTCTGGTGAAAAAGGTGAGCAGGGAAGTTAAAACCAGTTCAGCGACAGTTACTGTTTAATATGAAATTTCAAATCAACTAATGTGAGCGTAGGGGGTAGAATCCGGTTTCTGCTGTTAATCATGGGCGTATGCTGTATTCTGACAGCGATATCCCTGAAGAATTCTATCACCAGGAAAGATCTTTTAAAGCATGAGGCGCAGAAGCTGCAGGCTAGTCTTTCGGCAAGTGAACAGTTGGTTTTTAATTTTTTGAATCAGAAACAACAGGTAGAGCGTGCAAAAAAGTTCCATTTATCTGATGAACTCGGGTTAAATTTTATCAATACCTACAGAGAGAAGGGTATTAACCTGATGACTTATAAGGATCATGAGCTTAAATTCTGGAGCTCTTATCGAATTACCCCCCCGCGAGACAGTATGGTTAAGGAGGGGGTATCCTTTATGTCCTTTCCAAATGGTTCTTATGAGGTAATTAAGAAAACTTTAGGAAGCTACGTTTTTGTCTTTCTGATTGATGTCAAAAATGACTTCAGAATAGAGAATCGCTTTCTCAGGAATGATTTTTCAAAAAATCTGATCTCTTCGAATGTTCTGGAACTGGCCTCTTTTACAGATGAAGAGTTCTATGGGATTAAAAGCAGCACAGGAAAATTACTTTTTGAAGTAAAGCTCAATCCGGGTTATAGTAAAAATGTGTACTCTACCATAGAAGTCTGGTTGTGGGTTGTCGGACTTTTTAGCTTTTCCTTGTTTTTTAACGGATTATGTGCCTGGCAGGCAAAAAAAGGGCATTATGTGCTGTCAACTCTCCTGTTGATTGGTTTTTTTACGATTGTCAGGTTAACAGATTTACAATATGGCTGGTTCAATCATCAATTCAGTCTGGAACTCTTCAGCCCGACTGTGTACGCAGAGAGTTTTTTTCTGCCTTCTCTTGGAGATCTGTTACTGAATGTAATTTCGATTACCTGGGTATTACTTTTTATTTATACTTATAAGGATAAGTATGCTCTTCCAGACCGGCTCGCCAGGAGTAAAGCGGTAGGTTGGGTTCTTCACACAGTGATGTTGTTGCTGTTCTCGGGAATAGCTTTTTTGATCGATCAGGTTTTTTCTGGTTTAATCTATAACTCGAAGATTAATTTTGACATCACCAATATTATAAATCTTGGCTGGACAAGCTGGATCAGTATCGTAATTTTATGTCTGGTCTGGTTTAATGTTTACCTCACGGTAAGTGTTTCCATGCAGCTGAGCAGGAAATTGAATGTGTCTAATAAAGAGCGTCTGACGCTGTTTCTGGGTTTGTTTTTTGCTTATTTTATCTATAGGGCAGAAGTTGAGTTTACTGCATTTTTTATTATATATGCATTCTTCCTGTTTATTATGGGATGGAATATCTATGTCCAGAAAAATAAATTCTCTATTGGGATTTATGCTGTTCTCTTTTTCTGTCTGGCCATGATCTCTTCCATAAAGTATGTCAAGTATAAGGATATAAAAGAACGTACCAAAAGATACGCCATTGCGCAAAAATTGCAATCGATGGATAATCCATTGGTGATTAGTTCTATTGAAAGCCTGGAGAACGGTGTCTCATCTGACCACTTTGTTCTGAACTATTTTAAGACACCAGCACTATATAAGCAGATTAAGCTGGAGAAACTGATTGATAAAAAATACCTGGATCGTTACCTTGCCCAGTTTGAGTACAATTTGTATACCTTCAATTATGCGGATTCTTCTTTGAGCCAGGAAGAAAGCATTCCGCTGGCGCATTATAAAAATCTGGTCAGGTCCGGATCAGTTAAGGTTTCCAATTTTTTTTACCGGCTCAATGATACTTTTGGCTACCAAAGTTATTTCGGAATTATTCCGGTTTTTTATAACAAGCATATTCTCGGGACATTGGTTCTAGAGCTTAAATATCAGCTATATGATTACAACAGCCAGTTTCCTGAACTGCTGGTGGATGGGAAAGTAAAAGGCGATGAGGATTATAAAGACTACTCTTTTGCTTTCTACAATAATGGCAAGCTCATTAAGCAGTCTGGTAAATTTACCTACAAACTCACTAGTATTGATTTTAAAGGACATAAAGATGAACCCGTATATATTAATGATGATGTACTTGGCTATAGCCATATGGTGTATATGCCCAGTACCTTTAAAACCATCGTCATTAGTAAGGAAAAAGTATCCTATGTAACCCGTCTGGCTATTTTATCCTTTTTCTTTTTGGTCTTCATTGTCTTCGCTGTTCTGCTGTACATCCTTATATGGATTGTCAAAAACATAGACGAGAGCTGGGGTGGCTGGTTTAACATCAACAGATCGCTGATGATCAATGCCAACAAGATTTTGTACAGGACCAGGATACAATT
>NZ_DATMRL010000668.1:0-7978 GCF_035566355.1 Pedobacter sp. | reverse complement strand
TGATCCAAAGAATTGACAGTATTGACAATATTTTGGTGCTTTATAATTCGCAGGTAACTGAACTTGACGGTGACGATTATTTGCAAAAGATCAAAATCGTAAATAGTCAGGACGGTTCGGAAAACTGGTGCGAAACTTCTAAATTATTTATTTGTATTGGAGGTAAACCCAATACCGATTGGGCTTTAGAGACGGCAATTTGCAGAGATAGAAACGGTTATCTTTATACTGGTAATGATGTGATCGGTTTGGATAAATATAGAGACTGCTGGAACTTAGACAGACCTCCTTATCACCTGGAGACTAGTGTTCCCGGTTCTTTTGCCGCGGGTGATGTTCGGTTTAGTTCCGTAAAAAGGGTAGCGTCAGCGGTAGGTGAGGGTGCTATGGCTGTAAGTCAGGTTCATCAATATTTAGCTAAGCTTTAATTGTTTTTTTGAAAAATATGTTTTCTGATCTCGCTGAATCTTACAGATTCTGAGGCTTGATCAGTAAAACATTTTTTTTAGTTATATTCCTACCTATTCTGCAGCGATATAGGCCGATAGGTAATAGGTACTTTGGTTGTTTAACAATTTGGCTTCCGGGACTGCAATTTTTATATTGTGATTACCTGGGGTCAATTTGCCCAAATTTATAGCTCTGGTTGGTACGGGCGCACCGGGGCACCAGCTGCGGCGTTCTTGTGCAATATCGGGGCCGTAAATTCCATTGTTGCGGGTATTATAAATTTCATAAGGTACACAGTTTTGGTTTACAGCTATACGTGTGTATTCTTTTCCATCTACATAAATAACATGCTCGCGCCAGTTGTATTCTTCTCCACCTTCTCCTGCTCCATGTCCTGATGTGATCAAATACAATACGGCTGTTTTGATATTGTTGTCTACATGAAATGCGACCTCCTTGGTGTTGTGTCCTGCAGTGCTGTCTTCTCCGTTTAAAGGGAAATAGCTTAATAAGGCAATTGGCTGTACAAGGTTATTCTTTTTTGTTTTAGAGCTGGTTAGATTTACCGAAGCTGTATAGGTTAATAATGATCCGTCACAGCCTATGGTTTCTTTTTGGCCGGCGCTCGTGGTACCAAAGATTTCGGTCATTATCCATACATCTGTTTCTTTGTTTTTAAATAAACCTGCTAATTGATTGATGGTTGTTGTATAAGGGGTGTGATCTGGTTCGCGGGTTTTATAGTTAAAGGGGGTCATTATTCTAAGCAATTCAAATTGCTTTGCTTCGGGACTATCGTAATTTTTATCCTTTGGTACGGAAAAAAGTGTAACCCTGCCTATCCTGTCATAATTATCGCAACCTGCTTTAACCACTACTTTAAGGGTTATTGAATCGCCAATGCTTTGTTTTTCCTGGTTACTCAGCTTTCGGATATATTGGGTGTTGCTGATGCGTATTATTCCTGGTTTAACCGGTTCATTAACGGGTTTTGCGTAACCATCATAAAAATTCACCTCTTTTATGACCGAAATAGTGGTTTCGTGTTTCGATTGTGCGTTGGTGAATTTAAAATTCAGGGAAAGTAAAAGGAGTATAGAAAAAAATATCTTCATGAATGGCCTTGCTCTAATGGTTCTTATTTATGTTTCTTTAAATCGGCAATCATTTTTTGAGCTTCCTGCCCGTAAACTGATCGTTTTTGATCTTCGGGTAACTGGATAAAATATTGCTCGATCTTGTGTTCATCTAATGATGATCCTTTGGATTTTAGATACATTAAAATCGCTTCAATAGCAAAGGGTTTAGATGTGTTTTCGTTTAGATAGGCAGAAAGATCATTCATCTTTAAGTTTTGAAGAGAATCAATGCTCTTGTTGAGGGATTGCAATTTTAATAAGTCTTTTTTATCCAGATTTCTTCTGCGTCGATCTGTTGATCTTAGAAGTCTGTCCCACTTGCTGTATTTTCGCGTAAAAGCTGTATATTCTTCTTGTACAGGAGATCCGGTTACTTGTGCCCGGCTTAAAAAACCTGTGGCTTTAACATCTGTCAGGCCGCTGTTTAGGTAAAGTATCAGGGTGTTTGGATCGGTGTCTGGCTCGGGTGTGGTATTGGGTTTTGTAAACTGCAGGATGGTTTTAATAGCGATATCTGCTGTTCCGTTAAAGCTAAATTTGTTATTGTTAATTAGAGCACTGTCTGTTTTTAGTTGTCCATTTTGCTGGTAAACAAAATATATTTTGCGGCCGGTTTCGTCGCCTTTTGGAAAATTAACTTCGCCTTTTAACTGGTAGGGTGTTGTTTGTTGTTTCTGAGCGAATATGGTAAGGGGTAATAGCCCTAGAATAACCAACGGTATTGATTTCATAAAGTAATGTAAAATTGAGGTAATCTACATAAAATAAGAATATAAGTTCATAACCTAACATTATTTTGACGACAAGAATTTTGTTTGAAAAATATGTTTTCTGGTCTCGCTGAACCTTCCAGGTTCTGAGGCTTGATCAGTAAAACATATTATTCCTGGGTGCAGGCCGGGGAGGATAGAGAAAAAAAGTAGTAACGATGCGTGTTAAACAGTGATAACGTGTTATTCCGGTTGAATTTTAAGCCCTGAGTAGATCCGGCAAAAATCAATACCGGATCTATACTGCCTATCAGTTCTTTTTAGAAGAAGACTTAAATGTTTATTTAGATAAAGCCTTTAATATTTTCTTTGCAACAAGATCTGCTGATGCAGGGTTTTGTCCGGTGATCAGATTGCCGTCCTGAACTGCAATTATACTCTGCAGTTGGGGATTGCCTGCAGCAATTGCTGGAGCACATCGATAATCGGTATGCAGGTTTCTTTAACTGGGCAAAAGAGTCTGCTGTTGCTTTGCCTAAACGGGAAAGTAATCCCAGGATTCGGGTATTGTTTTCCGTGGATGCTCTGGCTTACTTCTTTAAGCTATTGAATAAGGGTGGGGGCTTGGACGCAGGGCCTGTTACGCAATTGATTTTGGCGGTTTCAAAGAACTTTGTTACCCCAGGAATAGGAGATGGGTATATCTCACCTAATAGTTTAACAACGAAGTATAAGCAAGTGGTACAGAGTACGGCCATGCGGGTTCGGGTGTTATTGGTTAGGATATTGAAATTGGTGGATGAGGAGTTTAATTTTTTTGATAAAAATTTTATCGGGTTTTTACCTTAGGCTATTCGAAGATTTGGCAGAAAGATCAGGACCTAGTCCGAGCTGTTGAGCGAAATTAACCAAAATGGATTACGATCTTGCGTTGTGAACATATCATATTTTATGGCTATTGGAATTCATATAATTTGCTTAAACTTGTGGAACGTCTCCTTAATTCTATTAGCATATCTTGATCATGAATCATTTGGAAGGCCTTTCTGACCAGCAACTTGTAGACCTTTTAAGGGAAGGGAATCATGCTGCTTTTACAGAAATCTATAATCGTTATGTTCAGGAATTACTCAATCATGCTTATAATCAGGTTAGAAGGCGTGAAGAGGCGAAGGATATCATCCATCAGGTTTTTACGATGCTGTGGCACAAACGTGCAACGATAAAATTAAGCCCAAATTTGCCAGGGGTATTGTTCACTTCTGTCCGTAATATAGTTGTAAATCAGGTGGTTAGGCAAAAAGTTCAGAATAAGTACTTAGAAAGTGTGCGACATTTTGTGTCTCAGGAGACTGTTGTTACTGATCATCTGATTCGTGAAAAACAACTAGCGGAAATAATTAATAAAGAAATTGCTTTGCTACCCCCAAAAATGAGGGAAGTTTTTGAACTGAGCAGAAAGGGAAACCTGAGTCATAAAGAGATTGCAGAACAACTTAATCTTTCCGAACAAACAGTAAGTAAGCACATCAGTAACGCTCTTAAGATTCTTCGTGATAAATTTGGGGTAATTGGTGTGCTGATCTGGTTTATTCAACAACAATAATTTATTTTTCATATTCCTTTACCTGTTGTACCTGCGTATCTTGTTATACAGTTATAAAAGGTAAATAACGGTATGCAACAAAAAGACATCGAAGCATTATTTGACAGGTATCGGGAAGGCAGGGAAACTGAAAGTGATAGGCAGATTATGGAAAGCTGGTATCTTAATAGAGCTGGTCGGTATTTTAGTGAGTATACTTTAACTGAGAGACTAGAAGATGCTGATGCAGTACGAAGGCTGTTGTTACAAGAAGTCCGACCGATAAAAAGAACATTTTTTCTGTATCGTATTGCAGCCGCAGCAGTGTTTTTACTAATCTTAGGAGCCGGGATTTTTGCTTATTTAACACAGCAGCCATATAGAATTCCAAGTTCAGAAGATATAGCCCCTGGAAGAAATTCGGCTACCCTTTTATTATCAAACGGGTCGAAAATCAGACTATCAGATGCCGCAGTTGGAATGGTCGCAGAACGGGACGGTGCGATAATTGAAAAAACCAGAAATGGAGAATTGGTATATGAACCGCAAGGAAAAGGTGAAAGTAAAGCTAGCTATCATACGCTTATGACCGCAAACGGGGAGCAATATACGTTGCGTTTACCGGATGGAACCAAAGTTTGGTTAAATGCAGGGACACAACTTAAATTTCCGACTTCATTTAGAGGTTTAGAGAATAGAGAGGTGGTATTGAATGGAGAAGCATATTTTGAGGTTGTGAAGAATAAACGCCAACCCTTTATTGTTAAGAGTCCAGGACAGCAGGTACAGGTTTTAGGAACTCATTTTAACATCAATAGTTATGCGAATGAACCCAGTACGAAAACAGCACTTCTTGAAGGTTCTATTAGGATTCAGCTTTTTACAAATAGCGGTGTAAGAGCCATTAGTAAACTTCTTGTTCCAGGAGAGCAGGCAGTAGTGTCGCAGTCTGAGATCAAAGTTGAAGAAATGGTTCCTGGCGATGCCACCGCGTGGAAAGAAGGATTGTTCAGGTTTGAAAAAGCCGATGTCAAAACGATGATGAGGCAATTCCAGAGATGGTATGATATAACGGTGGTTTATGAAGGTGAAGTTCCGAAAGCCAGCTTCAGTGGTAACCTGCATCGTAATCTCAATTTATCTGAAGCCTTAAGGGTACTTGAAAACTTGGGAGTTAAATTTAAACTTGACCAAAGGAAGCTTACTATATATAAATAATAAACAACAAAAATAAATCAACAAACCAAACCAACTATGCAAAGAAATAATAAAAACACAAACTAAACAGCAGGCGGTAAATTCAAATAAAAACGTATTCCGATGGCCATCGGAATACGCAGATATCTGGATTAACCCTTTCCTCGGGCGAGGCCCGAGAGAATAAATTATTGTTCACTTTTCAATGAATTAACCTAGACATAACCAAAAGTAATGAATTTTATTTCAATTAGAGAAGGTACGTGCAAGCGTATCCATCAGAAGATCATCATGCGCATCAACCTCACCTCAATTCTCTTAATTTTAGCATTTACACATGCTGCCGCAAATAGTTTCGGACAGATTAATCTGAACAAAAAAAATGTAGCCATTGTACAGGTTCTGGAAGCTATAAAGAGCCAAACAGACTATGTATTTATTTATGATGATAAGCTGGTTGCAAATGTAAAAGTCAGTATAAATCTCAAAAATGCAACGATTACACAAGTGCTGAAAGAGGTTTTTAAGAACCAGCCTATTGTTTATGAGCTCATCGGTAAAGATATTGTGCTTAAGGCAAAGGAGAAGTCATTCATGGATAAAATAAAAAATATGTTCTCCATACCTATCGATGTTCGCGGTGTAGTTCGGGATGAATCAGGCAAAACACTCGGGGGTGCCATTGTAAGACCTAAGGGGTCTTTTATGGCTTTTTCAACTAATACTAACGGAGAGTTTTTCTTAAGTAACGTTGAGGAAAATAAAATGTTATTAGTCAGTTATGTTGGCTATGTCACTCAAGAGGTCCCCGCTCAGAGAGTGATGAGCATTGTTTTGAAGCAGGGGATAGGTGAATTGGATGAAGTGTCCATTGTCAGGACCGGCTACCAGGAATTGGATAAAGAGAGGGTAACGGGGAGCTATGCCAAACCAGATATGGAGGTCTTTAAGAACAGGACGGGAACAACTAATATCATTACCAGGTTAGAAGGGCTCATTCCGGGCATGACCATTGTCCCGGGGCCGAGGGTGACCATAGGCAGCCGTAATGGAAGCTCATCTCCCAATCAAAGTATTATAAGGGGGGTTAGCAGCATCCAGTTAAATCCCGATCCATTATTCGTGGTAAATAATGTTATGGTAGATGATATCAGTTCAATTAACCCTGATGATGTAGCCGATATTACGGTGCTTAAAGACGCAGCAGCAGCTGCGATATGGGGTTCTCGGGCAGCCAATGGTGTGATTGTCATTACGACTAAGACTGGCGGAAAGCAAAAGAAACTTAAATTTAATTATAATAGTTATTTCAATTTTCAAGGCAAACCGGATTTCAATTACAGACCTGTGCTGAGCAGCAGTGATTTTATAAAGGCGGCGCGCGAAACGTTTAGTGCCACTAATTACCCTCTCAGCTCACTTGCTAATTCTGTAATTGCCCCACATGAACTTATTCTTTATAATCAAGCCAACCTGCCACAGGAACAGGTTAATGCCAAATTGGATAGCCTTGCCAGTATAAATAATCAAGATCAAATCAATGAACTTTTTTATCGGAATGCAATGAGTTCCAACCAGACCCTATCCGTTTCTTCTGGCGGGGAGGCATATGCTTTTTACAGCTCTTTGTCTTACAATAACAATAAAAGCAACAGACCTGGGGAGAAGAACGAACTTTACAGATTGACCCTTTCGCAAGACATCAACCCAACAAAAGGTATCAAGATCTCACTAAATACAATGCTAACCAACACCAGCTCAAGCAGTGTCCCTAATCTTAATATTAGCAATCAATTTCTGCCCTATCAGTTATTTAAGGATGCAGCTGGCAACTCAATTTCTATGCCTTATTTAAGTGGTTGGTCTGATGCTGTTAGAAGAGATTATGAGCAAAGAAGCCGTATTGGACTGAACTACGTTCCACTAGATGAACCTAAATTTGGGAACAGTAAAAGCAATAGTCTGGTTGTGAGCCTAAATGCCAATGTAAAGGTTGATATCTGGGAAGGGTTAAGTTTCAGAGGAACTTATGGCTATTTAAAATCACCTTCAAGTAGCAGTGCCTACAATGATATTGCCGCTTATAGTTCAAGAAGAGAATTACTTTCAGCAACAGTATCGCCAACAGTGAATTCCGTGCCCATATATTATTTACCTAACACAGGAGGTCGGTATTCAAACTCTCAGATGGAGCAAAAAAACTGGACAGTAAGGAATATGTTGTCTTTCCAGCGTACGTTGAGAGGAGGACAAGACCGTTTGCTGCTGGAGGGCGGACATGATATTCAGGAACAGTTTAGCCGAACTACCGGCACTACAGTTTATGGCTATGATCAAGCACTGATGACTTCGATATTACCTGACTATGCCACTTTGAACCGTGGAATCAATGCAATTGTGTATGGCAATAGGCCCTTAGAGCCAGTAGCTACACCGATAGAAAACTTGCAGCGTTTTGTCTCCTGGTTCGGGCTCTTTAGTTATAGTTTCGCCGGAAAGTATAATCTGGATGCCAGCTGGCGTGTAGACCAAAGTAATTTGTTCGGGCAGGATAAATCTACGCAGGGAAAGCCAGTTTGGAGTATCGGTGGAAAATGGCTGGTGGCAAAAGAAGGTTTCATGAATTCCTTGAGCTGGCTGAATGAGCTTTCTGTCCGCGCGACGTATGGCATTGCTGGTAATTCACCCTATTCAGCTGCCGGATCCAATTTTAATATCCTTAATGCAGATTTTGGGACAAATCCAGCTGGGACAAGTTTGAGTATCAGTAGCCCTGCAAATAATCGGTTGTTGTGGGAGGTTACCAGAACGAAAAATCTTGGTCTTGACGTTTCAGTATTGAAGAATCGCCTGGCTTTCAGCTTTGATGTATATGATAAAAAAACTACAGATCTTCT
>NZ_DATMRL010000667.1:0-4726 GCF_035566355.1 Pedobacter sp. | reverse complement strand
ATTTGCGGAGTAATAAAAAATTTAAACAAAGCTCTATGCAGCGCAAATGGTTTCAATATTGGTTCAACTCTCCTTATTATCATATACTTTACAGTCAGCGCAATGATGAGGAAGCAGAATTTTTAATCGATAATCTTTCTGCTTATCTGAAACCATCTGCAGATTCACGGATCCTGGATATTGCCTGCGGAAGAGGAAGGCATGCCATTTACCTGAATAAAAAGGGTTATGATGTAACCGGAATTGATCTTTCTGAACAAAGCATCCGGTATGCACAGCAATTTGAGCAGAAGAACCTGCATTTCTTTGTGCATGATATGCGCCGATTGTCTTTTATCAATTATTTCGACATCGCGTTAAATCTGTTTACCAGTTTTGGTTATTTCGAAACAGAGAAAGACCATGTCAACGCTTTAAAGTCGTTCAGGAAAGGTTTAAAAGCAGATGGCACCCTGGTGATCGATTATTTCAATACGATAAAGATCGTCAAAAATCTGACCCGACAGGAAACCAAAACACTGGAAGGTATAGAATTTCACCTGCATAAGTTTGTTTCTGAGGGTAAGATCATCAAACATATTAATTTCGAACACAGAGGTAAGGCATTCGCTTTTGAAGAAAGAGTACAGGCTTTTACACTGGAAGATTTTGAAAGGATGTTCCTGAAAAGCGGCCTGCAGATCATTGCCAAATTTGGAGATTATTCTCTGGGTGAATACCATGAAACACAATCAGACCGATTAATTTTAGTCTGCAAAAAAGCATGATAGAAACACTCCTGCAATTTGATCATGATCTTTTTTTGCGGATCAACAGGGGCCTTTCCAATGGCTTCTTTGACTGGCTGATGCCTTTGATGCGCAACCGATTCTTTTGGTCACCATTGTATTTGTTCATTATCATTTTCTGTATCAAGGAGTATAAAAAGAAAGGATTTCTCATCATAGGAATGATCTTGCTTACCTTTGCTATTGGCGATGCCTTTTCATCCAGATGTATCAAACCATTTGTAGCGCGGCCAAGGCCGTGCAACGACATTGTTCTCTCTACAGAACTCATTCATAGGGTGCCCTGCGGAAGTGGCTACAGCTTCCCTTCTGCCCATGCCACCAATCATTTTGGAATAGCTGTATTTCTGATCCTTATTTTTTATGACCGCTGGAAACCCATATTGCCCATAGGTCTGGCCTGGGCATTTATTATATCCTTCGCACAAATCTATGTTGGTGTACATTACCCTATAGATACGCTGGCCGGTGCTGTTCTGGGCACCTTACTTGGCCTGCTTACCTCAACTATCTATAAAAAACTGCAAAATCGTATATAAATGGAGATCTGGAAATTATTTGTATTATTCTTTTGTGCCTTTTTTGGCGGAGCAGCAATTTTTCTGGTTAAAAGTGATAAATCACAATTGCTTAAGCTGATCCTTTCTTTCAGCGGAGCTTACCTCTTTGCCATCACGGTTTTACACCTCATTCCTGATGCCTACAGTGGCGCGGATGCCCATGAGATTGGGATCTTTATTCTGATCGGCTTTTTGCTGCAGGTATTTCTGGAACAGTTTTCAGAGGGTGTGGAACATGGACATATACACAAACACAACGAAAATCATATTTTCCCTTACGGAATTATGATCAGTTTATGCCTTCATGCTTTTTTAGAGGGCATGCCTTTGGCCAAAGACCACCACAATGAGTTGATTTTTGGGATTGCCCTGCACCATATTCCTGCTGCTTTTGCACTGGCCAGCATCCTGATGCAAAATCATTACAAAGCCGGAAAGATCCTTTTTTACATTATTATTTTCGCGTTGATGGCTCCACTGGGATTTTATGTCAGTATAGGCCTGAGCAATGGCACCATAGGTGGCGTAGAAGCTTATTTTAATAAGATGATGGGCATTGTGATCGGAATCTTCCTGCACATCTCTACCACCATCCTGTTTGAATCAAGTGTAGACCATAAAGTCAGCAAGCGCAAAATGGTAGCGGTATTGTTGGGGATCAGCATTGCTCTGATCGGCTTTTACAGCTCCGGGCACTAACCCCGCAACTTATCCAGCAGGAGGTTCAATTGCAAGGCTTCCTCTTCGGTAAGGTTGGAAGAAACCATGGCCGACAGATCCACTTCTTCGTCCATTCTTTTTAAAAGCGACAGCCCTTTCCTGCTGATGCGTATGTCTACGGCTCGCTTATCTGTGGTATTGATTTCCTTTTCTACAAGTCCTTTCTGCACCAGCCGATCTACAATCCTGGAGGCATCAGACATTTTATCCATCATCCTCGATTTGATCAGGTTAATTGTAGAGGGCTTGGGATGCTGTCCTCTTAGGATCCGCAGCACATTAAATTGCTGGGTGGTAATTTCATAAGGTGCAACGATCTGTTTCATCTGCTCGGTACACCAGCTATACGTATAAAATACGTTGACTACGGCCTGCTGGAAAACACTTTCAAACCGGGATGTCTTAATTTCTTTCTGCAATTCCATGTGCACTATTTTTCTTTCTTATCTGGAGAACCGCCTTTTTTCTTTCCATATTTCCAAGGACAATGTCTGCATTTATTTTTACAGCAGTATCCTCTTTTGAGGTGGTAAGCTTCAGTAAATACCATAAGTCCTTCCTCATTGAAATAGAAATCTACGCCTTCTTCCATTTAATTAAGCAATTTAACGACCAAACTTTCCTGGTAGTGAAATTTTAACTGGTGACCGCTGCCATGGGTGGTCCAAACTTCCCTCGGTTTGACCTGACTGATGGTATACAAAATATCTTTCCAGTCTGCATGATCTGAAAGATATAACTGCATATGGTTCATTTTCTGCAGATCTTTCCAACCAGTTGCAAATACTTTAATAACGTTGAGTGTCTTTACATTGCTGTTGAAAACCATTGGAGGCACCAGATAAACAACATTCTTTACATTGGCTTTTAATAGGCGCTTATCAAAAATCTCATATGCACCCAGAGACCTCCCCTCCTGTTCATAGATTTTTATGAATGGAAGGATACTATGGTGTACCAATATCTTTTTCCCTTTACAATGCTGGTTCATCAATTCCAGTAGTCTTTGACTTTTTCCAAGGACATAAGCGCCCAGCATAATATTCAGATCGGTTGAGTTCAGCTTTTTAATCTCTTCTCCCGGGTCAGGATGTTGTGTTTCCGGGTTTGCAAAAGTAGTTTCTGTAATCAGTACGTCTGCCTCCACAAATTCAAAAGGCTCGCAGGTCGGGTCTTTTTGCAGTTTAAAATCTCCTGTATAAAGGTATCTGGTTCCCTGATACTCCATCAGGATCTGTGCGGAGCCCAGAATATGTCCGGCAGGAATAAATTGAATGATAACTCCGTTGATCTCAAAAATTTCGTGATAGGCCTTAATATAGAATTCAACTGCTGCCTCTTCCCGGTACCTGTGCTTCATAAATAAAGAGGTGGCCCTGCCACAGTATACTTTTGCATTACCTGGCACGGCGTGATCCCCATGGGCATGGGATATCACTGCATGGCGAACAGGTTCTTTTGGATCTAAATAAAAATCCCCGTAAACACAGTACAAACCGATTTTGGTTTGTACTAAAAAATCCTCTGCTATCATTTAATCCTTTATCTGCAGAAACTGTTGGTGCAGGCTCAGCACCTGTTCTATAACAGAGCTGCTTTCATCATTTACAATAAAAAAATCTGCCATCTTCAGTTTCTGTTCATCTGTATACTGTTTATCCATCCTGGCTTTCACCTGTGCCTGGCTAACCTGATCTCGTGCCATTACCCTAGCCATTCTGACTTCTACCGGGGCGGTGACCAGGATGTTCTTATCACACATCTGGTAGGAACCGCTTTCAAACAGCAAAGCAGCCTCTTTTAAGATATAAGGACAAGTTTCAGGCACCTGTGCTACCCAGGTATCAAAGGCTCTGAATACGGCTGGATGCACCAGTGCATTCAATTTAGCCAGCTGTGCAGCATCATTAAACACAATGCCGGCAATGTATTTATTATTCAGCACGCCATTTTGCTGGTAACTTTCTTCTCCAAAAGTTCCTTTAATGCCTGCAACCAAAACAGGATCGGTAACCATGATCTGCTTGGCTACGTCATCTGCATAAAAAACGGATGTGCCAAGCGCTTCAAAAATATGACAGATGGTGGTCTTACCACTTCCAATTCCTCCTGTAATACCAATCTTTAACATTATTTTTCTATTATAAAATCCAATTTGGAAGGCTCAATTTTAATCACTTTACAATAATCAGGAAAGCGGGACAGCTTAACCCTCAGTTTATGATGCCCCTCTAATTTCCACTCATCCAGATCTACTACTGCATCAATAAAGTCTTCATTGACCTGCTGATAGAAAGATAAGGCTACGAGAAAAGTCAGTCTTATTTTCTTAGGAAACAATTTAACATTCAAATACTGTTTGTTGTTAATGACCTTTACAGGTACGTCTATGGTCTTTTCGGTGAACTCATCTACAGGTATCTTCACTTCAACGCTGGCAGGAAAAATGCTCACATTCTTATAGCTGCTTTGTTTCATGGAAACTCTTGTACTCACCGAGTTCTGAACCGCTTGCATTTTAAGTGTATCGGTTTTCCAGGAGCTGATCTCTTCCAGATCTTTTTCCGGCCCCGAAACAGTGACGTAGGCAGGATTGAGTTCTGTATCGTCAGAAATTCCAAATTGCTCCCTGAACTCCAGCTTAGAAACCAGTTTTAC
>NZ_DATMRL010000666.1:0-8490 GCF_035566355.1 Pedobacter sp. | reverse complement strand
AAAAACTATTCGCTCATATCTAAGAAGAAACTCGAAGTCCCGTCGTCAGGGGCACTACCTAAGGTGACCGACCAGTCATTTTTTATGGCCTGTAAACCGATCCGCAATCCTGAACCCGATAAGCCTTTAAGTTTACCGCGTGCTAAACGCATTTCAAATTTGACCAGGCCCCCTTCTTCTTTCACGGTTCCCAGGGTATAGGCCTCGGCTATGGATTGTTGCGCAAATGAAAAGGCATTCTGGTTGGTACTGTTGTGGTAAAAAACGTCTAAGGTCGCCGTGAGGAGCTGCCCCTCCAGCAATATATCATAGCCACCATCGGTAAATGTACCCGTCAATAAACCTGTAGCCGGATTGTTGTCTGAATCTATGTACATATCAAAAATCACTGCATCCGCTTTTTTACCGGTCATTTCGCCGTACAGGTATACATAGTTACCATCGTAATCGAGTTTTACCATATTGAAAACACCTTTGTGTGTACCCAGCGGAATCACATTTTGGGTAACTGCTGCCCAGTCGTCGAGAGAATTATCATTGATTTTTACGGGAGATGTTTTGGCAATCCGCAACACCGTAGATGCTTCTGCACTTTGTCCATTTACAGAGGCCACCAGGGTGGGCACGTATTTGCCTTTGCCCGGATAAACGTGCGTTGGGTTGGCGTCAGAGGAAGTTTTGCCATCGCCAAAATCCCATTTGTAATTGGTTACACCGGCAGTTTTTACGGTAAAGGTTGCACTGGCTCCATCCACAACAACTTCGTATAATAAATCGGTTTTGATCTCGGTTTTATCTTTTTTACAGGAGTTGAATATCGAGCTTGCCATAGCTACCAACAGCATGAGCATGTAAGCTTTAAAATTTTTCATATCAATTTGTATATTACAATGTGATCATTAAACTATGGATTTTGTGTAGCCAGCGGATTACTCAACACCTCGTCTATCGGCAAATAATAGATGATGCGGGGACTGGTGTAAGGTACTGTCAGATTGGGATAGCCTGCCGGTGTTTTTGAAAGATCGATATCGGTCTCTTTTAATCCGGTTAAATGGTATCCCCAGTAAGCCTTGTTCAAGGTCCGCTTATTGCGGTATACATCATAGGTACGATGCCCTTCAAAGGCCATTTCTATTCGTTTCTCTGCTAAAACGACGTCTAGAATAGTACTGCCTGCAGGCAAAGCTTTATTATAAAGAGAGCCTTCCAAACCACGGTTCTTACGGATCATATCCACATCATCCAGTGCTGCGGCCGTAGCGCCTGTTTTTGCTTCAGCTTCAGCGCGGATCAGATACATTTCAGCTATTCTGAACATGATCGGCGAGCTTAAATTTGGCCGGCTGTTCTGAAAAGAAAACTTACTGATATAATAAACTTCGATACCATTTTTCTTTTGTACAACACCAGCAGCATCTTTTAACGGAACAATATACGACCAGCGAACATCTTCCGGATGTGCAGACATAACCGAACGCAGTGAAGAAGAAGCATATTCTTCACCCCAGCCGGAGTTGCCATCTGAATAGATCATGGAAGCAATAGAACCAAATTTTCCATAATCATCAACATCGGTAAACGCTACACAAAAAATGGTCTCACTACCAGTTGCTGCGTTGGCAAATAAGGTTGGGTAAGTGGCCTTTGTGGCTAAAGTAAACTTACCGGAGCTGATCACTTTGCCTGCATATTCAATAGCTTTTGCATTGTCTTCTTTGTAAAGGTTAACACGTGCGAGTAAGGACCATGCAGCTTCTTTCGATGCATACTGAACGCCGCGTGACAGGGTCATCAGATCCGCAGCTTTTTCAGAATCCGCAATAACAGCATCGTAGACTTCTTTAACGGTTGATCTTGCCTTTTTTGATGGGTCGGTCAGATTTGTCCGCAGGATGACACCTGGAGAATTAGGATCAACGCTATAAGGTTTACCAAATAACCTGACTAAGTTAAAGTGACAAAAGGCGCGTAAAAAATAGCACTCGCCCAATAACTGATTAGTTGTTGCATCTGTTTTACCTGATTTTTCGACTGCATCAATAACCGTATTTACACCGTTGATCATCTTGTACGATACATACCAGTAATAACGGGTATTACTCTGCGATGGGGAGTGGTCAAGACTGAAGCTGTAGTATAACGGATCGGTTGTGACCTGACCGCAAACAATATCATCGCTGGCAAAGTCTGTCAGTTGATAAAACTGACGGAGATACATGTTATTCTGATCTGTAACTCCGTTAAAAAGGATATGATCCTTAAACAAGGCATATGCTCCATTCAATGCATTGGTCAGACCATCTGTTGTAGTGACCAGGGAAGTTGTGCTCATCGCGTCACTTGGACTAACTTCCAGCTTTTTACAGCTGCTTATGGCGATGAAAAACAGAACAAATAAAGTGGATACAATTTTCTTCATTTCCTTAAAAATTAAAATTGACAGTGAACAAATATTGCCTGTTGTTTGGATATTTAAAATCAGATACACCCGGAGTAGAATAACTGCCTGGCGTAATGGTGGTCTGAGGATCCTGACCTAAAAAGTTAGAGAACGTAGCCACATTATCGGCAGTTACACCAACAGTGATATTATCCATACTGATCTTCTTCGCCCAGGCTACCGGCAAGGTGTACGAGAAAGCAATGTTCCTGATGGTGAAGTAGCTTCCGTTTTTCAAGTAACGTGTAGAGGTTTCTGTAGAGTTGGCTGAATTTTGCGGACTTGGCTCGGTTGCCTGGGTATCGCCTGGCCCACTCCATATCTTTGAGCCGTCAGGCAATTTAATCTGGTTATAATAAGGCTCATGGCCATCGTTCATCATAAACCTCAGGTTATTACTGAACACCTTGTTGCCATAGTTAAAGTAAGTGCTTACTCTTAAATTAAAGTTCTTATACTTAAGACTGTTGTTAAAACCACCCTGGTACTTAGGCAACGCTGAACCGACTTCCTGATTGGTGGCCTGTGCATAATCTGATGTTTTCTCGCTGGCTACTGCTTTACCTTCTGTGTTATAAATGATCTTCTCCCAAACTGGTGCACCGGTTTGCGCATCTACACCTAACCACTTTGGCATGTAAAACTCAAACAGGTTACCTCCATTCCGATAGATCTGTGAAATACTCCATGAACCGGTTTTGATAATATCTGATGGGAAACCTGATAATTTGTTGTTGTTAAAATTAATGGTAAAATCTGTAGTCCACTCAAAGTTCCTGGTTCTGACATTGGTGGAGTTGATTCCAAGTTCAATACCTTTATTGGTTACCGTACCTGCATTATCCCACTTGGTTTCGAAACCAACAGATAAGGGTTGTGAAACCTGCAATAACAGATTTTTAGTATCGTTGCGGTAAAAATCCAACGTCAGATTCACCCTTTTAAACAGACTGATGTCCATGCCTGCATTGAGCTGGTGTTTACTTTCCCAGGTTAAATTAGGACTTGCCAGTTGATAAGGCACTGCACCTACCAATGAGTTGTATTGGGTAGTCAGAGAGAACAGGCCCAGGTAGCGCGATGCACCAATATCCTGCGTACCGGTAACACCGTAGCTGGCTCGTAATTTCAAGTTACTGATGGTCTCGTTGCCCGACAGGAAATCTTCATTACTGGCCGACCATGCTGCCGAAACAGATGGGAAACCACCATACTGTTTGCTTGGTGCAAAATTGGAAGAACCGTCATATCTGAACGATCCCGACAGGAAATATCTGTTTTTGTAATTGTAGTTGACCTGTGACAACAAAGACTGTAAAATATATTTGTTGTTGGCGCCATTGACCAGCTGGTTGTTGGATACCACATTCAGCACTTTCAAACCTTCTGGTAATCCTTTACCGGAGGCACCAGAGTACTCATTTTTACTACTTTCAAAGGCTCCCCCTGCAAAACCGCTCAAACTGTGGTCACCGAACTTGAAATCGAACTTGAACAACTGGTTACTGATGACACCATAATTCAAGGTGTTGAGCTCGTCAATATAACCCGTACCATGATAGGTACCTGCGGCTAATGGCGATACATAATTGCTGCCTTTATCGAATGAGGCAGATACCCTGTTGGTACTGGCAAAAGTTAACCAGTCTGCGATGCGGTAGTTGATCCCCAGGTCGTAGTTTACATTAAATCCTTTATAGGTGTGATCAGAATTTTGCACGGTATTAATCGGATTGATTTTATCTCTTGACCACCATTTAAAAGTAGAATTACCATCTACATATATTGGATTACCATTGGCATCGTAGGGATTGTCCCAGGGCATGTTGAGGAAGGAATAGTACATGTCCATGTAATCATAACTCCTTCCTTGCGATGCACTAAGATTAATATTGTTGCTGACATCTAACTTTTTTGAAAAGTGGTAGGTGGAGTTTCCGCGTAAATTGACACGTTCAAAATTGGTGTTGATAAAGGTTCCTTTTTCTTTATAATAGGATGCGCCTACATAATAATCGTTCTTTTCTGTTTTACCGCTGGCGGATAAATAGACATTATATAAAGGGGCACTTTTAAATGACTCATTAGACCAGTTATAATCCTGGTTCCGTAAGGATAAAGGACGCTCCGCATAGAATTTTATCAAGTCTATTTTATACGAATTATCAGGTGCGCCTACAATATAATCCCGGTAGAATTCTTTCTGGTAATCGTAAAGCTCGTTACTGTTCATGAGCTTCATTTTACCAAAATCGGCTGTTCTAAAACCAGTTGACACCTTGGCTTCAAATCTGGTTTCGTTTTGTTTGGCTCTTTTAGTGGTGATGATGATCACCCCTGCATTTGCCTGTGAGCCATATAAAGCTGTAGCACCTGCGTCTTTTAATATGGTCACGCTTTCTACATCATTGGGATCATAATTACCTCCAATAATACCATCTACCACAAATAGCGGGCTTTGGTTTGCATTCACAGAGGACACACCGCGTAACCTGATTTCTGCGATGGCGCCAGGTGCGCCGGAGCTGTTTACAACCTGTAACCCGGCCACTTTACCCTGCAACATAGAGCCAATATCATTAGAGGTTACGTCTTTTAGCTTTTCAGATGAGACCACAGAAACGGCACTTGTCAGTTCACTTTGTTTCCTGGAATCATATCCTACCACAACGATATCGTTGAGTAAACCGACATCTTCGGCCAGTACAATGCTCAGGGAGGCTTCTCCATTAACGGGTACCTCCTTCTTTATATATCCGATGAAGGACACGACCAATACCGCATGCTCATCAACATTCTTCAGGGAAAAATTCCCGTTTACATCAGTACTGACTACTTTAAGTTGTCCTTTAATGCTCACGGATGCGCCTGGTAGAGGGTTACCCTGTTTATCCAATACCTTTCCTTTTACATCGATATTTTTAAAATTTGTATTGCCAGGTTGTAGCGGATCAACAGGACGGGGCTTGATCAAAATAGTTTTCCTGTCCACTTTATACATCAGGTTCTGGCCTTTAAGCAAGATTTCCATTACCTGGTCCAGTTCCGAATTTTTAAAGTCTGCATGAATTTTCAGCTGACTGTTTACATATTGATCAGAATAGAGTATTCTGAAACCTGTTTGCTTTCTGATCTCCAGAAAAACCTGCTGCAGCGTGGCATTCTGTTTTGTATAACTGATCTTTTGAGCAAAACCTGCTGCACTGACTTGCAGTAAGCACGTGGTGAGAATGATGATGATCAGGTTAACTCTCATTAGTAATTTTCTTTTATTGGTGTTCAGAACTTGCTGAACCACAAAATTCATAAATAATAAAAGTTTAGGCAGTAGCCACCAACGCAGCACACCTAGGTTAAAAGCATTTATTTTCATACTTTTGTAAGCTTGGGTTAATACATGAACGGATCTCAAATTTGTTTTTAGGGTTAACTCAGATATTGCCATGAAGGTGCTGATACACTTTCATGGCTTTTTTCGATATAGTTTCTTGCTTTTTATCTGTTATCAAGGGGACTACACCGTTTTCTTAAAACCACTGGAGATATTAACTTGCTTTGCCTTTGATTCTTTTCATTTTGTTTGGTTTTTAGTTGATATGTTTTGGTGAGTTGTGAACTGAAGTGATGTTTATCTGGTGACTACGGTTATTCGCCTGCCCTCAATGGTAAAACGTGTCGTACTGGTTTCTTCGAGCATATTTAAAACACTGGATACGTTTTCGAAACGGGAAATCGATCCTGTAAATGTTGGCATATGTTCGGGTGGATGGGTGTAGATGATCTCGACGTCATACCATCGGGAAACTTTCTTTAAAATATCAGACAGGGATTCATTAGTAAACGCAAATTCGCCGTTTTTCCAGTCAATGACATCGTTAACGTTCACCTCTCTGACATTAAACTTTTTCCCTGCCCAGGCAGATTGCTCTCCCGGCTTTAAAACCACCTGCCGGTTCAATTTTACAGATCCCTCCAATAAAGTTGTTTTCACAACCTGCTCATCAGGATAGGCATTAATGTCAAAATGGGTGCCCAATACCTCCACTTCCTGTGTTCCACTGCTCACAATGAAGGGATGGGATTTGTCTTTCGCGACTTCAAAATAAGCTTCCCCAACCAACTCTATCCTGCGCTCTTTTAAAGCGGCAAAAGAGGCTGGATATCTTAAAGAAGAGGCTGCATTCAACCAAACTTTGGTTCCATCGGGCAAATGCAGCTGGTATTGTCCTCCTCTTGGGGTTTCAATCCGGTTATAGGCTCTCCCTGCCTTTTTTCCCTGATCGGAAACCGTGTACACCAGTTGTCCATCGCTGGTTTTGGTGATTTTCACTCCCGCTTCTACAGCAAGGGTGCCCGTTGAGGAATTGTTGAGCAAGATCTTTTTCCCACTGGCCAGTGTAAGGTAGGCTTTATTACTTCCGGCGGGAACGTCATTCAGGTAAGCTTTAAGGGTATTTGTTTGACCCAGGGTCTGGCCCCGGTACATATACAAGCCAGCACCGACTGCCAGAACAATACTGGCCGCAGCCGCTACGGTGATCCACGTTGTGCGCTGTCTGAACCATTTTTTCTTTTTATCTTTTTGCAATTTGTTCCACATGTCATCAGAGATTTCAGTCAGGTCCTGTTCAGAAAGGCCGGCATCATCGTGCTGATGGAGTTGATGCAGCCAAAGTTTGGCAATGGCTTCTTCTTCCGGGCTGTAATTACCTGAATTTACCTTTTCCAATACTTCTTTTACATCTTTTTTCATTCTGTTATTGCTTAACAAAAGATATAGACGATTCACAGGACCGCATTAGGTACACGGGTTTTAAAAAAATAAAATAAAAATCACAGACACCTGATATACAGATAAATAATTAACCAACTTACATTTTCATGATCCATAAAATATAGACCAGTATGCCTAGTTTTACCCGGAGATGCTTCAAGGCGCGTTTGAGTTGGGTAGATACGGTATGCTCGGAAATTCTTAATTGTTCGGCAATTTCTTTGGTGCTCAGGAAGTTCTTTCTTTTTAAAATATAGATCTCCCTCATTTTTGAAGGCATAGCGGCTATTTCACGCTCGATTAAAGCGGCAATATCTTTCTCCCGGATTAAATAGTCTGTTTCTGTAGGATTGATTTCGATATGATATTCTCCGCTTTCGGCATATTTCCTAATGATGCCTTTGTGTTTAAAAATATCGAAGATCTTATGCAATACAGCTTTGTAAAGATAACCTGATAAGCTCCCCGTCAGATAGATTTCAGTCCGGTTGTTCAGCAACCAGGTAAAAACATCCTGTACAACATCTTTTGCTTCTTCCCTGTTTCTGAGTTTTTTATAGGCGTACAAATACAGTAATTTATCGTACCGAAGGTAAATTTCCCTAAATGCAGCATCATTCCCTTCTTTTAGTAAGAGAATGAGTTCATTGTCGGGACAGGTACTGTAGTTGACCATAATGAATACAAGTTATTGAATTTATTAAATATATGAAAATTTCAAATAGCTCCTCTGCGGCTACATTTTTTCGGGTTATTCGAAATTTTCCTGGCTTAATGGATAGGCGGCGGGTATCCAGGCATGGTGCATATGGCTAAGGTGATGATTGCTGGCTTAAACTTTGCGGGTTTCACGCCGGTTTCATTTTAAATTATATCTTCAAAAAAATATGGCTACAAAAAGAAAAATCCGGGTTTGTGTTGCAGGTGCAACCGGCTGGGCAGGCTCTGCGCTTTGCAAGGGTATTGTTTTAACGGAAGACCTGGAGCTGGTTTGTGGGATTTCCCGTTCCGGTGCAAATAAGGAGCTTCGTGACTTGCTGGATTTGCCGGACGGGGAATCTATACCTGTTTTTGGAACTATTGAAGACTCTCTAAAGCTTAATTATGATGTTTTGGTGGATTATACTAAAGCGGATGCCGCCAGGCATCAGATCATGGCAGCGCTTAAACATCAGGTGGATGTGGTTGTCGGAACTTCCGGATTGTCTGATCAGGATTATAAAGAAATCGAGGCGGTTGCAAATCACCATCAGCGGTCTGTTCTTGCAGTTGG
>NZ_DATMRL010000665.1:0-3568 GCF_035566355.1 Pedobacter sp. | reverse complement strand
AACGGAATGCCAGTTTTAATGGGAGATGTAGCTGATGTTCAATATGGTTCTGCAATTCGCTATGGAGCAATGACTTATAACGACAAAGGTGAGGTAGCTGGGGCAGTTGTTATGATGCTAAAAGGCGAAAACGCCTCTGTTGTGATTAGACGAGTAAAAGACAAAGTAGCAGAAATTCAAAAAATGTTACCTGAAGGTGTAGTTATTGAACCATTTCTAGACAGAACGAAAATGGTAAACAATGCGATTAAAACAGTTGAAACTAATTTAATGGAGGGGGCACTTATTGTAATCTTTGTATTGGTGTTTTTTTTAGGTAACCTTCGTGCCGGACTTATTGTTTCTTCTGTAATTCCTCTTTCTATGCTTTTCGCCATCATCCTAATGAATATGTTTGGTGTTGGGGGAAATTTGATGAGTCTTGGAGCAATAGATTTTGGATTGATTGTAGATGGTTCTGTAATTGTGGTGGAGGCCATTCTACATCGCTTTTCGCATTCAAAACATTTTAGGGGGATGACCAGCATTGACCAGCAACAGATGGATGCTGAAGTAAGTAAATCTACAGGATCTATGATCAAATCTGCTGTATTCAGCCAGATCATTATTCTGATCGTTTATTTACCAATTCTCTCCCTGGAGGGCATTGAAGGTAAGATGTTTAAACCTATGGCTTTTACAATTGCTTTCGCCATTCTGGGTGCTTTTATACTATCTGTCACTTATGTGCCTATGATGGCAGCCTTGTGCTTAAATAAGAAGTTAAAGCATGATCTAACCTTTACAGATAAACTCATGATCTGGTTGGAAAGAAAATATCAACCCATTTTAAATAAAGTACTGTCTTTTCCTAAAACTATTATTGCGCTTACCCTTACTCTTTTTGTTGTCGCAATATTGATTTTGAGCCGTATGGGAGGAGAGTTCATCCCACAACTGGAAGAGGGGGATTTTGCTGTGGAGACCCGGTTGCTGACAGGAAGTAACCTGAACAACACGATCAGTTCCACTCAACAAGCATCCAAAATTTTGTTAAGCAGATTTCCAGAAGTAGAAAAAGTAGTAACCAAAGTTGGAAGCGCTGAGGTGCCAACAGATCCTATGCCTTTTGAAGCCGCTGACATGATGGTGATCCTTAAGGATAAGAAGGATTGGGTGTCTGCAAGCTCATTTAGTGAATTAAGCACGAAAATGACCAAGGCTCTGGAGGAAATCCCTGGAATTACAGTCGGGTTTCAGTTTCCCGTTCAAATGCGATTTAATGAATTAATGACGGGCGCCAGACAGGATGTTGTTTGCAAAATATTTGGAGAAGATCTCGATTCTCTGGCTAATTATGCTCATAAGCTCAATGATATTATCCAGACCGTACAGGGAGCAGTTAACATTTACGAAGAACGGGTAACAGGTATGCCTCAAGTTGTGATTAAGTATAACAGAGATGGCATGGCCAAATATGGTTTAAACGTAAGTGATATCAATCGTATTGTGAATACTGCATTTGCCGGCCAGGTAGCCGGACAAGTTTACGAAGGGGAGAAACGTTTTGACATGGTGGTTCGCCTGGCAGGTGATGCCAGAAAAAGCATATCGGATGTTCAGAATTTACTTGTTCCCACCAAACAAGGCACACAAATCCCGCTGTCTTTGGTAGCTGGTATTGAGGAAGTAGAGGGTGTTAATCAAATACAAAGAGAGAATACCAGGAGGCGGATCATTGTGGGTTTTAATGTGAGCGGGCGTGACGTGCAGTCTATTGTAACTGAACTCAAGCAAAAAGTCGAACAACAACTGAAGTTGCAAAAGGGGTATGCAATAGAATACGGTGGCTCATTTGAAAATATGACCGCTGCAAAAGCCCGCTTAAGTATTGTGGTTCCAATTGCACTACTGCTCATTTTCTTATTGCTTTATTTCGCGTTTAGCTCAGTAAAACAAGGTCTCTTGATCTATACTGCTATTCCCTTATCTGCAATTGGCGGTGTTCTGGCTTTATGGATCAGGGATATTCCTTTTAGTATCTCTGCAGGAGTTGGCTTTATTGCTTTGTTTGGTGTGGCGGTTCTGAATGGCATTTTACTGGTTTCTGAGTTCAACCGTTTAAAAAACGAGGGTTGGACAGATGTTAAAAGGATTGTGATTCATGCCACTAAATCTAAACTAAGAGCTGTAATGATGACAGCGCTTGTGCCTTCATTAGGATTTATTCCTATGGCTATCAGTACGGGTGCGGGAGGCGAAGTACAGAAACCTCTGGCCACTGTGGTGATTGGTGGACTAATTATTTCTACTCTGCTTACCTTATTTGTTTTACCTATGCTATATATCCTCTTTGAAAAGGGCTTTGGTTATTTTAAGCCACGTAAACTCGTCGTATCACTACTTATAATTCTTGGATGTGGAATTGTTGAAAGCCATGCTCAGGAAAAAATTTCTTTAACGGCCGCTTTGGACAGTGCATTAAAACACAATATTTCTATACGGGTTTCCAAAACAGAAGTTGGCTATTACCAGGCATTAAAAAAGAGTAACCTTGATCTGGAAAAAACCAATACTACTTTTGAATATGGGAAGTTTAATAGTACGATAAATGATAATAGATTCTCATTATCTCAGGCTATTCAATTCCCTGGTGTCTATAAGCACCAGGGCAGCATCAATCAGACCAACATTAAGATTAGTGAAACCAACGCGACACAAAAGGAATTGGATATTAAGAATCTGGTTAAACAGACTTTTTACCGTATAGTGGTTTTACAACAAAAACGAACTCTGTTAATAGAAACGGATAGCATTTATGCTCATTTCCTCCAAAAGACAAAACAACGTTTTAAGGTTGGTGATGTAGATGTGCTGGAAAAGACGACGGCAGAAAATCAACGTTTACAGATTTTTAACCAATTGGAGTTTTTAGAAACTGATTACCGGATACTTCTGGATCGCTTTAAGGTGTTGTTGAATATTAACAATGAGGTTGAGCCTTCCTCAGCTGAAGCCATTTACCACCTGGCCGCTTTACCTGACAGGGATTATGTTGAACGCAGTCCTGTGGTTCAATTGCAAAAGCAGCAAATTCTACTTTCTCAACAACAATATAAATTGGAAAAAAGCAAGCTTATGCCGTCTTTTAATGCGGGCTACAATAGTTCAACTATTATCGGGTGGCAGACAACAAATCAAAATCTGGAAAAATATTTTGGTAGTGGAAATCGCTTTTCCTCGGTCAATGTTGGGATAGGTATTCCTGTATTTTGGGGTGCTCAGCATTCCAGGATTCAGGCTTCAAATGTCTTGATCCGCCAGCGCAAACTTGAAGCAGATATGGTTATGCAACAACTTCAGTCAGATCTTCAGACAGCTGTAAGTATATACCAGCAAAGTGACAGGTTGGTAAAATCTTACCAGACCACCATGTTACCTAATGCAAACTCTATTATTCAGACCGCAACACTCAAGCTGAATGCGGGTGAGATTGGCTATTTGGATTGGGTGATACTAATTAATCAGGCTATCCAAATTAGAAGTGAATATTTTAATACTGTACAACAACTTAATGAGGCTGCTTTTG
>NZ_DATMRL010000664.1:0-8847 GCF_035566355.1 Pedobacter sp. | reverse complement strand
TCTAAGCCTGTCCAATGCAAAAAATCATGTTTCTTTGGAATCTTATGATACTTTGAAAATCAACCAGTTGCTAAGTGATATCAATACACAGGCGGGTAAATTAGATAATATCATCCGAATGCTGAATTCTCTGCTTCATGAAGGGGGCCAGGAGGATTATGGACCTGGAATAGAAGGGCTGAAAAGTAAACATATCGTGTTGGTGGATGATGATGTGATCACCAATAAGATCCATCAGATGCTGATCAGTAAATTACAAATGGATAAGCATGTGGTTTTGTTTGATAAGCCTGAGCAGGCGCTTCAGTATGTACTGGAAAATACACCGGACTTAATTTTGCTGGACTTACACATGCCGGAGATAGACGGCTGGAAATTTTTACAGTTGCTGGAAGAGCATCATATTGAAACAGATGTGATTATTGTCTCTTCTTCGATTGATCCTGTAGAAAGAACCCGTGCACAGCAGTTTATCTGTGTTAAGGACTTTTTGACCAAGCCCTTAACCTATGATAAAGTAAAACTGATTTTTGACAATTAGCTTTCTCTGTTCATCAGCTCATTGGCCAGGCCGCTGATTTCCTCTTTTTGATGTTGTGGTACATTGATGGCCGATAAAGCAGCAAAAGCTTTATCGAGGTAATTCCTCATTTGCTCTACAGCAAGATCCTTTACATCATACTGGTTGTATAGTGCGGTAACGCGTTCTATTTTAAGTAAGGTATCTTTATTGCCTGCCTGCTGATCCAGGAGCACTGCATCTTCAGTGTTTACAATTTCCTGAAGTTTAAGCAGCAGATAAGTCTTTTTGTTTGCAATGATGTCTCCACCTACTTGTTTACCAAATTTCTCCGGATCACCATATACATCAAGAATATCATCCTGAAGCTGGAAAGCAATTCCAAGATTTTCACCAAAATCATAGATCAGATTTGCGTCTGCCTCATTGGCCCCACCTACAATAGCACCAATTTTCATAGCGCCCCCAACCAATACTGCCGTCTTTAGCCTGATCATATCAATGTATTCTTCAATACTGACGTCATTACGACTCTCAAACTCCATGTCCAGCTGTTGTCCTTCACATACGCCCTGGGCTGTTGCGTTAAAGGTGTCCAGGACTTCTTTTAAGACACTAACTTTCACTTTGGTTAGTAGTTTGTTAGATTCCACCATCATTACGTCTCCGCTAAGGATAGCGTTGTTGGTTCCCCATTTTTCATGAACGGTTTGCTGCCCACGGCGTAAGGGGGCATTGTCCATAATATCGTCATGGATGAGGGTGAAATTATGGAAGGTTTCAATAGCAAGAGCCGCTGGAAGTGCCTCGTCTAAAGAGCCGTTAAACAGATCTGCAGCGAGCAGGACCAGTGCCGGGCGTAATCTTTTACCGCCCAGGTTCATAATATAGGAGATCGGATCGTAAAGGTTTTTGGGGTGATTGGAATAGCTGAGCCCTTTAATTGCTTTTTCTATAATTTCCTGTAATTCAGAAGTCGTGTGCATTCGTCTTTATTGCCGTGTATGTTGTTATGTATTGATTAAGGATTTTGAAGGAGTGTAAAATCGATTTGACGTTTAGAGAGGTCTACTTTTTTTACTTTAACTTGTACTTCATCACCCAATTGGTATTTTTTCTTTTTGCGCTGACCGATAATGCAATAGTTCTTTTCATCAAGTACGTAAAAATCATCAGCAATGTCTCTGAGCCTGATCATACCTTCACATTTGTTGTCGATCAGTTCCACATACATACCCCATTCTGTTACTCCGGATATAATGCCCGTGAAAATATTTCCAATATTCTCTTCCAGATATTCTACCTGCTTGTATTTGATGGAGGCGCGTTCTGCATCTGCAGCACGTTTTTCCATAGCTGAAGAATGAGAAGATGCAATTTCATACTGTTCCTCGTTCGCCGACTTTTCTCCGTTGAGGTAAGAGGCCAGTAAACGGTGAACCATTACATCGGGATACCTTCTGATCGGGGAGGTAAAGTGTGTATAATGGTCAAAGGCAAGTCCATAATGGCTGGTCTTTTTAGTGGTATATACAGCTTTCGCCATAGAGCGGATGGCCAGTTGGGTAAGCACATTCTGTTCTTTTTTACCTTCTACATCTTCCATCAGGAAGTTCAGGGATTTGGCGATCTCTTTATCGGATTTCATATTGATCTTATACCCAAAACGAGAAGCAAAGAGGGCAAAATTATTCAGCGTCTCGAGGTTAGGAGAGTCGTGGGAGCGGTACACAAAAGTGTATTTTTGTTTTCCTTTTCCCTTTTTGGCAACGAATTCTGCTACTTTTTTATTCGCCAGCAACATGAAATCTTCAATGAGTTTATGAGCATCTTTACGTTCTTTCGCATAAACACCAATCGGCTTACCAGTGTCGTCCAGTTTAAATTTAACTTCCGTACTTTCAAAACTAATGGCGCCGGCTTTAAATTTTTTATCGCGCAGGATATAAGCGAGTTCGTTCAGCTTGAGGATTTCTTCAGCAAAATCGCCCGCTTTGGATTCGATGACTTCCTGGGCCTCTTCATAGCTGAATCTTCTATCGGAATGGATCACTGTTCTGCCAAACCATTCGTTGTGAATATTGGCTTTGTCATCGAGTTCAAATACAGCAGCAAAGCAAAGCTTGTCTTCATGCGGGCGTAAAGAACATACCCCATTACTTAAGCGTTCAGGCAGCATCGGGATCACCCGGTCTACCAGATATACTGATGTTGCCCTGGCATAAGCTTCTTTATCTAATGCACTGTTAGGGATTACATAATGCGAAACATCTGCAATATGTACACCAATTTCATAATGTCCATTCTCCAGTTTTTTGAAAGAGATGGCATCATCAAAATCTTTGGCATCTGCGGGATCTATGGTAAAAGTGGTGGTTGCCCGAAAATCTTTGCGGCCTTTGAGTTCTGCTTTTGTAACCTGTTCAGGAATGGCATTGGCTTCTTTTTCAACTTCGGCAGGGAAAGTGAGCGGGAAGCCGTATTGCGCAAGAATGGCGTTCATTTCTGTGTCATTCTCGCCTTGTTCTCCTAATATATGGGTAATCTTTCCGATAGGGTTTTTGGCTTCTTCCGGCCAGTCTGTGATGGTAACCTGTACTTTCTGACCGTTTTTAGCACCATTTAGATCGCTTAAAGGTACAAAGATGTCATGAAGCATTTTCCGGTCGTCTATCGCCACAAAAGCGAAACGTTCGGAAATTCTGATCACCCCGATAAAGTCTGTTTTCGCTCGTTCCAGGATCTCTACAACTTCGCCTTCATTTTTGCGGCCGCTTTTCTTTGCATAGATGTAAACTTTTACTTTATCTCCATGTAGTGCGTTATGCAGCTTGCGTGCAGATACATATATGTCTTTTTCAAATTCGTCGTCGGGAACAACATAACCAGAACCATCGGTTGTAATGTCTACTTTTCCAATGATAAAGGTTTTTAGATCCTTTAAACGGAACTTGCCTTTTTCAGCTTCAATGAAGGTGCCTTTATGGGCTTGATCTTTGAGCACTTCCAGGATGGTTTCCCTGGAAGCTGCATCAGTTATGTTGAGTTTTGCAGATACTTGTTTGTAATTCAGAGCTTCTTTGCTCTTGGTGAGCACATCGCTGATCAGCTGTGTGAGCACTTTTGTTAGGTGAGATGATTTATTCTTTGCCATAATTAATTTATGAATCACCCCGAAGGTAGCAATTTGAAGCGAAAAATAAATCTGTATCTGTTTAAAAGGGGTATAAAGCCCCTTAAAAGTGCCAGTGTATTCCCATATTCAGGTAATAATTGGAGGCCAGTTTAGAGGTGGGACCCTGGTCAAACATTTTAGAGAGTTTCTTTTCTCCAAACTGATAGGTGCGCAAAATGACCATACCGCCTCCAACTACAAAATCAAGGTGTTTAAAATGCCATCTGTTTTCCAGTCCGGCAGGTAGTTCCCATGAACTGAGCATTCTTCTTTTGTCGCCAAGCGTTTCTGTATCATAAGACATCAGCCGTGGTTTGAATACCAGTGCCAGGTCTGTTTTTTTATTGATTTGATAGGCATAACTGATTTTATTCACAAAGCCAGAGCCTCCATCTCCATCGGGCAGGCTAACGTCCAGTTTAAATTTATCTCCGGTTTTCCATTGCACAATAAGTACCGGCCATACCATTGGTGTGCCATAAGCATTGTTTAGAAAAGCCCCAAAACCAAAGGTGAAGTTTGGATTGTATCGTTTGATAAAAGCCACACCTCCATTCAGGAAGACATCTTTTTCGTTCACTTTTTCCATGTCAGAATAAACACCTGCAGACAGCGCATATAGTATGCTCCAGCTTCTGTTTATGCTGTGCAGGTACTGAACGCCGAAGTCTGCAGTAACCAATCTGGAAGGGAAAACCTGCTGTTCGTAATTTTTATTTTGAAGATCTGTATACGATCCACTCAGTGTAGCTGTCCATTTGCTATAGCTCCCTTTCAGTGTATCAACTTTATTGGACAGGTCGAATTTAAGTCCAAGTTCTGCCCGGCTCATACTGGTTTTTGCGGTGGATTTATCGGTTTCATTGGGCCTGATGAATCTTGACTCCGGAAAGTAAGTGCCACTTGCACGGATGTCTGTAAGTTTAATCTGGGCAAATACCTGTGCTGGCTTCCCCATTAGAAATATAACCAGAAACGATAAGGCGGTTATTACGAGATGTTGCTGAGTGATTTTCATGTTTTTTTAAGGTGTGACAACCAATCCTCATTTTACCACTACGGCCAAAAGAATAAATTGTATTTTAGCTTTTCAAAGCAATTAATCGTACTGATGATAGAAGAACAAGAGAGAAAGACCAGGAATGAAATTGTTATGATCGTAATTAAGGCAATTGTATATATCGCGCTTGTCTATTTCAAGATCAATGTTCCTCCGGTATACAAACATTACCCTGTGATCGCACAAGCTGCAGAGGCTCTTTTTGTATTCCTTGGCCCCAGCTTAGCCGTTTCTGCGATCCGGCTGGTGATCATTTTCTGGTACATCAAAAAACATAAGTTCAAGAGCAATATAAAAGACAATTTTATCCTGGGTATTAACCGGATCGTATCCATTCTAAATACAGTCTTTTTTGCCCTGGCCTTTATGGTTTTCCTGGGGGTTGACCCAATTAAATTTCTGACGAGTATCACCATAGTAGCGGCAGCAATTGCGCTGACTTTTAAAGATTATATTACCAATATGATCAATGGGCTAATCATTATGTTCTCTGACCGGCTTTCTCTTGGAGATCATATCCGGGTACATGACATTGAAGGTAAGATCATAGATATTACCTTGATCAATATGATCTTGCAAAATGAAGATAATGATATGGTGATCATTCCCAACTCCGTGGTTTTTAGCTCCGTAATTGTAAATCAATCTAAACAAAACATCAAAAAGCTTAGTGTGGAATTTCAGATGCTGCTTCATTTTGGCTATACGCCAGAATACCTGGAAAATCATTTAAGACAAGTAGTTATGCCATATTCGGGCTTTATCATGTTAGATGGCCTGACCGTAAAAACGATGGCCATCAATAAAGATGAAGCTAGGTTCAAAGTTCAGGTCTTATTGAACAAATACGACAAGGTCAAAGAAAGAGAGATCAGACGGGCATTAAATACCGCAGTTATGAAGCTGGCTGTTCCGGACCAGAAATTATAAATACAGTGTTTGTGTACCCGGGATAGCGGCAATCAGTTTTTTGGTATAGTCTGCTTTGGGATGGCTATAGATATCTTCCGGAAAACCTTGTTCTTCAATTTTACCTTTGTTCATTACAATCATCCTGTCTGAGATGTGCTTCACAACGGCGAGATCGTGGGAGATAAAGATATAGGTTAAACCTAATTCCTGCTGCAATTGTCTTAACAGGTTTAGTACCTGGGCCTGAACGGAAACATCTAGCGCGGAAACAGATTCGTCACATATGATGAACTTAGGTTCAAGAGCCAGGGCCCTGGCAATCACAATGCGTTGACGTTGCCCGCCTGAAAACTCGTGTGGATATCTGTCAAAATGCATTGCATTCAAACCCACTTTCTCCAGTAAGCTGATCACATGCGCTTTGCGTTGCTGATCATTGTGGTGTAAATGGTGAACTTGGAGGGGTTCCATAATTGCATTGCCGGCCGTCATCCTGGGATTTAAAGAAGAATAGGGGTCTTGAAAGATAATCTGTATGTCTTTCCTTATTCTTTTTAAGTCGTTTTTCCGCAGACTGCAAAGATCTGTTTCATTAAAGATCACTGTGCCCGATGTAGGATCAGTTAACCTTAAAATGCTTCTTCCGAGGGTGGTTTTTCCACAACCGGATTCACCCACCAACCCCAGGGTTTCGCCAGGATAAACATTAAAAGTGATATCATCCACCGCTTTCACATAATTGCTGACCTTGCCAAACCATCCCGGGTTAACGGGGTACCAGGTGCAGAGGTTCCGAACCTGGAGGAGTGGGGGCTGGGCGTAGAGTTGCGCTCTTCGTGCTGCTATTTCGGCTGTGGTATAGGTATTGGCTTCCAGCAGATGCTGGATAGGTTGATCCTGATTGCCTTCAAGAAAATCGGCTATGGTTGGCAAAACTTTGAGTACTCTGCAGGGGCTGGGTCTGCAAGCCAGTAGACCTTTGGTATAAGGGTGCTTCGGATTTTTGAAAATTTGTTCTACTGCACCCTGTTCTACTATTTTTCCTTTGAACATCACTGCAACTTCATCTGCAATTTCACTCACTACACCGAGATCATGAGAGATGAAGATCATCGCCATATCTCTTTCTTCTTTGAGCTTGGCCAGCAATTGCAATATAGTTTTCTGTACCGTAACATCTAAAGCTGTGGTTGGTTCATCCGCAATAAGAAGGTCTGGATTGCAGCTTAGCGCCATGGCGATCATCACCCTTTGTTTTTGTCCACCCGATAACTGATGCGGGTAACTGTTAAAAATGCGTTCGGGCTGGGGCAGCTGTACTTCTTCAAACAACTGAAGAGTATGCTGCTTAGCTACTTCTTTATTTAGTTTCTGATGTAGGATAACGGCCTCCATGACCTGATCTCCACAAGTAAAAACGGGATTGAGTGAGGTCATGGGTTCCTGAAAGATCATAGATATCTTATTGCCACGGTATTTTCTGATCTCTTCTTCCGAAAGATTAAGCAAATTGATGGTCTCAAACTCAATGTCTCCTTCAACTCTGGTGCTCCGGGGATTGTGAAGCCGCATGATGGAGAATGAGGTTACCGATTTTCCTGAACCAGATTCACCCACAATTCCGAGAACTCTTCCTTTTTCAAGGGTGAAATTGATCTGGTTTACAGCCGGAGTCCAGGATTTGTCCTCTTCATTCAGAAACTGGACGGCGAGATTTTTTACGTTTAGCATCAGATTACCAAGATAAGGAAATTTATCCCTCAAATTCCGTCAGTTTCTTCTATTTTTGTGCCATGGAAAGAGAAATTCTGGATACTAAGCGTAAAGCCTTAAAGATCAATTTAGATCCAAAAATTTACGGAACTTTTGCAGAAATTGGAGCAGGCCAGGAAGTGGCACGTAATTTTTTTACCGCTGGAGCGGCTTCAGGCACGGTTGCTAAAACCATGTCGGCATATGATATGACATTTAGTGATGCGATTTATGGCGCTGAGGAGTCGGGCAGATATGTAAGCCAGTCGCGACTAAGTAAAATGTTAAACCATGAATATGGTTTATTGAATGAGAGGTTAAGTGGTGAAAAATACGACGACAGAACCTTTTTTGCTTTTGCAGATACCGTTACAACCTTAAATTATAATAAATCGAATGATCCGCATGGCTGGATTGGAATTAAGTTCCAGTCTGAACCTGGTGGTGAATCCAATGAAATTGTATTCCATGTGAGGTTATTGGATACAGATTCGGCCTTGCAGCAGAACGTTCTGGGAATTATTGGTGTGAACTTAGTATATGCTGCGTTTTATTTCCATCATGATCCTAAAACGATGATTGAATCTTTAGCAGACAATTTAACTGTGGGCTCTGTAGAAATTGACCTGATTTCTGTGAACGGTCCTGCATTTAAAGAGGTAAACAATATTCTGCTGAACTTATATCTGATTGTTAAAGATTTTTCCAGTGCGGCCATTTTTGACTCTCTTGGAAGGCCTTGTTTACCCAAGGACCTCCTGTATAAAAAGGATATTATGATTTTGCGTACAAAATATGCGCAGAAATCAAATCCGAACTTTAGTATGTTAAATAAGGCTGTAGACCAGTTTGTACGTACAGAAAATGTAAAAAAAGATAATTTGAGTGTACTGATTGAAGTATTGCTTTCCAATGTTTTGTCTGAAGACGAAAACTGGACAGAGAACCTTGATCTGCGTGCTGTGGCTAAAAGGGCGGAGGAGATGTGCAATACCGGTAACCTGGTGATCGTGTCGAACTTTGCAAGGCACAATAAGCTGGCAAAATATCTGGACAGGTGCAAACCTAAAAGTGTAGGGATCTCGACCAATATCAATAACTTGAAATTTGTATTCAACTCGAGCAATTTCGGAGATAATTATTCCAGCATGTTGTTGAGTTATGTAAGTGATATGTTCAGTAAAAATGTAAAGCTTTTCGCTTATCCTTTCCTCGATAAGAAAACCAGCGAAGTAATTACTAGTGCAAATATGCCGGTTACACCAGATGCAAAACCTTTGTTTGATTTCCTGATCATTAATGGATATATTACCGATATCAGAGATTACAGCGAAGGGGATGTGAAAACAGTTTAATAATTTACAACTTTAATATTTAACGAAGAAGGCCCTGCAAATTTTGCAGGGCCTTCTTCGTTAAATATATTTT
>NZ_DATMRL010000663.1:0-12016 GCF_035566355.1 Pedobacter sp. | reverse complement strand
TGACCTCCTGATTTTAATACAGAAACAACTTTATATAAATAAGGATCTTCCAAAGACCATAGCCGCGGTTTATTCAACTCTATAACTTGTTGAACGGAACCTTGTCCGTTTATGGCCAAACTCAGCGCCTGGGCCTGACTTTCGGCTAGCTTTTTTCCATTCGGATCGGCGAGATAGGTATACAGTTTGACCTGACCTGGCTCAAGTCCCAGGTTTTTCAGTCCGGTTTCAACAGTGATTTTGGCTTTCTTCTGTACTACGGCCGCATGTACAAAAACATCCTCTTTCGGAATATGCAGATTATGGTACTGATTTAACCAGACATGACGGTAAATACCAGCCCCCTCGTAAAACCAGCCCTCATACTGAGTAGCATTTACCCGTACTACCAATACATTCTCTTTTCCAAAATTCAGGTAATCTGTTAGATCATACTGAACACCAAGATAGCCGCTTTGATGATTACCCAGGTAAAATCCATTGATCCAGATTTCTGCATCCCTGAAAATTCCATCAAACTGAATCTGAAAACGTTGCCCGGAATCTGCTTTCGAAACCAGGAAATGTTTACGGTACCAACCAATACTGGTTTCTGGAAATAAACCACCTATGGGCTTGTAGCCATGGGCCAGAACATCTGCATTTGCAGATTGAACAAAAGGCAGTTCTGGCGCCCAGTCATGAGGAACATTCAATTTCCTCCAGCCAGCATCATTAAATTTTGGATCAATTGCCGTGTTTTCCGCTTTCCCTGATTTTGCAAAAAGATTGGCTACCTTATAATTAAAATCTTTAGATGGATCAGCCGCATGGCCAAAACTGAACCTCCAGTCTTCATCAAAATTAATTCTTCGTGGAAGGCTATGCTGCTGGGCAGCTAAGGGTTTAGGGACAAATAGCTGAGCAATCAGCATCAGCAGAAAAAATCCTGTAAATCGGCGCATATTCTGTAGTCAGTGTTATTTAAGATAAATAGATGTAATTTCCAAGGTATTAGGTTCTGCATTCCCCTTAGTTTTGAGGCCGTAACCAAAGGTGAGCTCCAGCTTCTGTACATCTTGTAAATTAAAAGCATGATCATTTTCAGATCTGTAGTATAAGGGTAAAAATCCGGGATAAGGTCTGGGCAACAGCAGTTGGGCATCTTTCTGCAAACTGCTCAGGGGAATTTCTATATCAGAAAACTCATGGCCTGCCATAGCTTCCGCAGAAAAGAAATCACCTTGTTTGGTGATGAAACCAAATTTAATCTTCAAAGGTGTCGTATTTCCCGTTCTGCCGCGGATAACTATGGTTTTCAAGGCCGTGCTTTCTTCAGGACTGAGTCCAAGCTGATCTTCCACAAAACTCTGGATACCAATCAGCGGGCTCGTCTCTGTTGTATCCAGTTTCAACCTCAATAAGGTTGGAACGGGGATTTCTCCATGCACATATTCCAGTGCCTTGTTGTTCCAGTCAGGATTGTACACAGTGACTCTGTCTTTGTCAGCAAAGGGGCTCAACAAATGAATGCTCGATGCTTTCGGCGCCACAAACTCCCCCGCCTTAATCTGACCAATACGGCTTTGGGCAGTAAAAGTGTTTTGCTTTCCTTTTTTTACCAGCCAGTATACCCCTGGCGACACCCTAAATTGATACCCCACAGCTCCCGAACGAGCTCCTGCAGAGCCGTTAATCCCACTAATCTCAAAACCCGGCCCTAAGTCTGTAAGGTTCAATTTCATGAGGTGATTTTGCCACCTGATCCTGGTGACCTCCTTTTCAGGAACATTTCTTTCAAAAGGATCACGGATAAAAGCAGCATCAGGCATCACCTCCAACCTCCAGATCCCCTCAGCAACCTGGTCTACAAAATAAGCTCCTGTGCCTTCATACTGGATTACTCCAGAATTGCCAACGCCAGCAATATGACGCAAGAAGGTGCTGTTTACAGGTTTTGAAGTTGTTGTATTGGAATAATAGAACTCCTCGGCCGTGTTCATTTCACTCAGAGAAGTTTGAGGATCTAAACGAAAAGCATCGAATAGTGTATCGGTAGCATACTTTTTTTGTCTTGGCAATTGGTGAAAAGCCCTTGAAGCGATGAGCAGACTAATGGCCTTAGCCGGGGTATAAGCTAAATTTAAGTAGTGAGTTTGATATTCTACATTCGTAGAGGCTGTAGCCATTGGATCATAGGCAAATTGGGTTGCCCATTGAAATCCGGCAGTTCTGAAACTGCGCGCCATAGCGGGATACATATACGCAGCCAAAACATCTGCAGCATCAAATTCATACACCATCCTGGCCCTTTTGTTAAAACCCGGAATACTGTCAAAAGGGATTGTATATTTAGACACATTTGGCAAATAATTCCCCTTCTGAGTATGTCCAGCCACCAGTCCGGTTGGATACCACTGGAAACTATGCCCCTGAACATCGGCTTTCACTATCGCATCAGCATATTTTGGAGATTCACTAATGTTGTAAAACACAGGTTTGGTCCAACCTGTATTTCGAATGGCCTTAACCATGCGGTTGATATACTCTGTTGTTCGTTCTTTTGGACCACTGTGCTGTGGTTCATTGTTAATCTCTGTTGCGATAATGTCAGGGTCCTGTTCATAAGTAAACCCCGTATATTGGTTTTTATGCTTAAAAAACTGACTAAGGTATCTTTCCTGTGCCTTAAAGGCTTCTTCTTCTACCAAAGCCGTTTTTTTTCCGTATTTAGCAGAAAAACTCCCCGTGCTTTCGTCTTTTTCAGGATAACCATTACCCCAGAAAGCGATCGGGGTAATAATGGTTTTAATATTTCTTTTTTTAAGCTCTGCAATCAGAAAATCCAATAACCTCAGATGTTCATTAGAGATCAGATTGCCTGCAGCATCAGAAATTTCGGTATCCCAGACATGAACCCTGAAAGCATCGAGCCCAAGACGGGAAAAATGGTATACATCATCCTTTATAGCCTGTTCCACAGAAAGACCAAGCCGATTAATGGACCGGTAACCATAAGCAAAAGGTACCGTATAGTTAACCCCGAAAAAGGAGGCTTCTTTTTTATCTTTTTCCCAGCGCATAATTCCCAGCGCATCTATATAAACACCTCGTTTTGCAGCTGTTGTTTTAGGAGACTGTGCTACCGCAGATAATGCAAATAAGGAAGCTACGGCAAGTAATAAGATCTTTTTTTCTGTCATTGCGGTTTTAATTATGGTAAAAAAGCATCAAGTGCCACAGTTGGTTTACCTGTGTCGTCAAATGCACCTAGTTTATAGCCATTCCAGCTGTTATAAGATTCTGGCTCCCAATAAAATACACCAAGCCCTTTTTGATTAGGAAGCGCTTTCGTTTTAGCCAGCAAGTCGGCAATAAAAGATTTAGATGCTGCAGCCTCGGCCACAGGCATTCCAACCTCACAAATCATAATCTCCGAACCATAACGGGAAATCATATCGGTCATGTTTGCCAGACATTGTGTATTTTTTGTTGCCCAATCTGTTGCCGAGGGATATAGAGACATGCCGATTACATCCCATTTAGCCCCATTGCTTTTCAAGCCATCAAACATCCATCTGAATAAGGAATTATCATATCCGTTAGACAAATGTACAATCACTTTTGAACTTGGGCTCACCGATTTAACTGCGTTATAGCCCGAAAGGACCAGATCTGCAAAATTTTTCATGCTAAGCGAGGCTTTTCCTTCTTCCCAAAGCATGCCATTATTCGTTTCATTACCCACTTGCACCCATTCCGGTATAATCTTGTTGTTCTTCAATGTCGTCAATACATCAACAGTATGGTTATAGACCGATGTTTTCAAAGCAGTAATGTCTTGTGACATCCAGGCGGCAGGTTTGGTCTGCTGGCCAGGATCTGCCCAGGTATCGCTATAGTGAAAATCAACCAGTATACGCATGTTCATAGCCTTGCCGCGTTTGGCTTTAGCCAATACATCGGCAGTATTACACCAGCCCGAGGATGGGTTTACCCATACCCTCAGTCTGATAGAATTAATACCTTTATCACTTAAAATCTTAAACAGATCCTGCTGTACGCCAGCACTATTGTAAAATTTCTTACCCCCAGCTTCCATTTCACTTACCCAGCTTACATCTGCCCCTTTTGCATAGGTACCCGGAGGATCTGGCAAAGGATAAATCTGAGTATCTCCTTTTGGAGTTTTTTTGCAACCCGCTGCAAAAACAATGGCCATGAACAAGATGCTTAAATTCTTAGCGCCGTATATAGAATTGAGTTTCATTTTCTTCTTATTTAATTGAATAAGTATAATTTCCATCACCGGCACTTAAATCTAAAGTTACCGTAAACACACCAGTTTTAGGAACAGGAATATTGATGCCACCCCAGGTTGGTGCACCAGCAAAAACCAATGTTCCTTTATCGTCTACCTTATAGCTGATGTCGTAACCCCCGTTAGAGGTAAATGCAAATCCCTTTCCTTCGGTAAGGCTAACATTTGCAGCTGTCCATTTCTTCGTAGCCGCATTATATATCATTGGAGTTGCAGAAGTACTCCAGCCATTATCATCTCCGGAAATGAAGAATTTCACTGCGGTGTATTTGATCGTCAGGGCGTCCAGGTCTACATTAACTTTGGTATAGGCAGGTGATGGAGTTAACCACAAATTGCCGCCCCCAAGACTTAAGGTATTTGCATCTGTTCCCCAACCATAGGTCTTTGCATCTTTACTGGATATCAACTGAAAGGCATCCCCGCCCCATCCATCTGCATTTGGCAGGTCTATATACCCCTCATACTTAGTGTTAAACTTAGCCGAGGTTAAAATAAAACCATTTGTTCTTTCGGCTGGGGTTTTCCATGAATTTCCACCTTTGACCAGTAAGGCTGGATATTCCACCATAGACTTATACGGGGTTACATTCATTTTGAGCACAGAATAGCTCGGTTTAACCGTAGATGGCACCCCTGTATTTTGGTTCAGTTCTGTTTTTAAACGAACAACAATAATGCTGCTTACATCCACAGGCAACATCATCTGTACCGCGAGTAAAGCATTGAAATCTGCACCAAGATAGGTCTTTTTAAGACTATCTGCAGCAAGTTTTACATTGATTGCATTAGCCCAGGCATTCGTTCCGCTCGTATCAGAGGGTACATCAAATTGCAAAGTATAAGTGGGTACTACCTTAATACCATAATCAGCGGCCTTGAAACTAAAAGTAACCACCTTTACAGCATCTGTAGTTTCTGAAAGGACCACACTACTGGCTGTGCTGCTGAAGACTTGCGTACCTGCAGCTGGTGGAACAACGATATTTTGGCTTTGCTCCTTTTTACAAGCCGTAAAAAGAAGAGGTAAAGAGATCATCAGTAAAAACCGATTCATTAAATTCTTCATGATTGCAGAACTAGATTAATAACCTGTGTTTTGAGTTAAATTAGGGTTGGCAGAAAGGTCCGTTGGCGGCAAAGGAAATAGGTTAAACTTAGCAGCCACAGAAGTACCTGCCCTTACACCACCTTTCCAGGCCCATAAGTATGCGTTGGTGGTGAACTTATTGTAGCGGATCAGATCTGTTCTTCTGAAAGCTTCGTAATACAATTCACGGCCCCTTTCATCCAGGATAAAATCTGTGGTCAAGGCTGTGGAACTGATATTCCCCGCAGTACTGCCATTATAAGCTCTTGTACGAAGCTTGTTGATATAATCTAGCGCGGTGCTTAAACTTCCACCTGATCCACCTCTTAATACAGCTTCTGCATAAATCAAATAAGTTTCGCCAAGTCTGAACAACGGAAAATCAATATCAGAAAAATCTTTAGCGGCATCCTGATGAGGCGCAGGTCCCCCTGACCGGGTTTTATTCCTGAACTTCGTGCTCGAATATCCATCTGTAGAAACATACAGTTCCGTCATTTCCAGATTCTGACCCGTCCTATAAAACTGTGCTCTGGAATCTGTATTACCCGTTTCATCTGCAAAAAGGTTTACAAAATTCTCTGTAAAACGCAGTCCGCCCCAATCTCCGTTAGACCCGGAAACCTCTGCTGGTACATGGGCAGGCCCGTGCATCAGATAAGTAGTACCACCATAATTCTGGGTACTCGTTCCATCATAATTGATAGCCAGAATAAACTCATCCGTATTCAGGTAATTGTCTGCAATGGTCAGCTCACGGTAGTTATTGTGCAAAGTATAACCGGCCTGTGTAATTTTATTGCAATAGGTAATGGCTTCTGTATACTTCGGGCTACCCGTGTAAACTTCAGCATTGAGATACATTCTCGATAATAAAGCCCAGGCAGCAGCCCTGTCTGCCCTTCCGTATTCATTGGTTTTAGGTGCAGCAAGATCATTTTCAATAGCCTTTAACTCTGATTCTATATAAGTAAATAAATCTTTGCGCTGAATCTGTTTAGGAAAATCTTTTCCCCCAATCTCTATTGCTTCAGTAACCATAGGCGGATTGCCATAAATATCCATCAATACCCAATATTGATAGGCCCGGAGAAAACGAGATTCTGCTCTGTATTTTCTGATATCATCCGCATCAGTCCCAGTAATTCCTCTTTTAGCGATGTTATCGTCTGAAGATTGCCTGATGAAATCATTACATAAGGTAATCTGAAAAAAAGATCTGTAATACAAGCCATTAATAATAGAATTGATGGAAGACCAGCTGAGCTCATGAAGCCCCTGGATACCCGCATCACTCTGCCATGACCATGCAGCTTCATCGGTCGTCAGTTCCTGCAGGTTCCAGTACAGCCGCAAAAAGTCAGAATTCCCTTCATCTTTAATGATTTCCACTGGAATATCCTGCTGACCGGTAGTTGCATTGCCCGTAAGTGCAAAAGCGCCATATACCTTCGCCAGTGCCTGTTTATAGCCTGCAGGGGTAGCATAAACCTTATCTGCGGTAAGGTCATTGGTTGGCGAAAGGTCTAATTTTTTACAAGCGCCAAGTACAGTGATGGCGAGGCAGGCCAGTGAAATCATTCTTAAAAAGTTAACACGGCCATATTTTTTATGTAAAGTATTCATCATTGGAATCTTTGAAAAGGTTAAAAATTAACATTTATACCTAAGGACATTACCCTTGGTCTTGGGTACAGATTGTTATCCACCCCAAAAGGAACTTCAGGATCCAAACCACTATATTTGGTAATGGTAAATACATTCTGAACAGTAGCACTTAACTGAAGACTCGCCTTGCTTTGAAAGATTTTGTCAAACCTGTAACCCAGATTAATGTTGTCCATTTTTAAAAAAGAAGCATTTTCAATGTAATAATCACTCAACACCTGCTGGGTTTTAAAATTGGTAACCAGATAATTAGGCGATGCGTTAGCCAGAATCGCTGAACCTGTGATCTGGGCCAGGTTACCGGTTTGACTCTTAATGTTATTGTAAACATAATTACCCAGATTGGCCCTTAGCGTAAAACTCAAGTTCCATTGCTTATAACTCATGTTGTTACTAAAACCAAGAAAGACCTTAGGATCTGCAGGTTTGCCTTTATGAAAATCATTTTCATTCACCAGGCCATCTCCATTTTGATCTACATAAACCCCTTCAATGGGCTTTCCAGATTGATCATAGGTCTGTTCTAACAGATAGAATGTATTTTTACTCCCACCAACGGCATTGATCAATGCATATTGTCCGCTTACCCCTCCGGCAATACTGCCAGCCGGGAACCCCTTATAATTTGGATCGTTGGGTACCACGGTAAGATTGGTAATGGTATTCTTATTATACGTAGCATTAAAACTAAAGTCCCAGTTGAGATATCTTGTCCTAACAGGCACAAAACCAAGAGTTAACTCCAAACCTTTATTCTCCATATTCCCTACATTAACCACTGCCGTAGCCGAGAAATTGGTGCCAGCCGGTTGTGGAACTTTATTTAAAAGATCACTTGTTTTTTTATAGTACCAGTCCAGACTACCGGTAATGCGATTGTCTAAAAAGCCTGCATCCACGCCGATATTAGTAGTCGCTGTTTGTTCCCATTTGATATTGGAGATATAAGCACTTGGTCTGTACATTTGATAAAAAGCATTTCCAAACTGATAAGAGGCATTAGGTGTACTCAGATTATAGGTAGATAGATAACCATAGTTATCAATGCCATCCTGCTGGCCTGTGATACCGTAGCTTGCACGGAGCTTTAGGGTAGACAAGTCTTTGCTGTTTTTTAAAAAATCTTCATTCTTTAAAGTCCAGGCCAGGGCAATTGACGGGAACAAAGCATATTTATATTTCGGCGCAAAACGCGAAGAACCATCCCGGCGAAGAGTTGCAGTTAAAAGATAACGTTCGTCGTAATTGTAATTTAAACGTCCAAAATAGGAAATAAGCCTGTTTTGTGGTTTGTTAAAGGGAAATGTTGGATCAGAGTTGGCAATTTTATTGCCATTGGCATCAAAGTCTGCAAAGTTATAGATTTTAGTCAGGTAGTCGTTATAAGAATATCCTGCGGTAGCATCCACCCTGCTTTTGATCGACTTAAACTCTTTAACATAATTCAGGTAAAAGTCAAGCACTGTATTCATCCGTGTCTGTTTGTATTGAGTGTTAATTCCTGCACGATTGATGGTTTCTGCCGCATTCTGGTCTACAAAGACAGTTCCTTTTCCTGTAGCCACATCATAACCCGCATTTAAATTGGCATGCAAATCTGGCAAGAAATGGAATTTATAGTCCAATTGCAAATTACCGATGCTCCGGTACGGATCAGATCTATCCTGGCGCTGTTCCAGCAGACCAACCGGATTTCTCCCAACCAGGTTCACCAATCCACTAGGTGTACTTGGATCAAGCCATTCCCAATAGCCATTATAATCCGTTCTATTCGTATACACTGCCTGAGTTGGATCAAAGCTCACAGCCCCACCTATAGCCGCTGTGTTCGCAAACCGGGTTTTCAATGCACTTCCTTTCAAATTAAGATCCACCTTTAAATGGTGATCAAAAAAAGTAGGGTTCAATACAAAAGCAAGAGATGTCTTTTGCAGTTCGTCTGTCTGTAAAATTCCCCTTTGGTTCTGATAGCCTACAGAAAGTCTGTAAGGCAGATTTTTAATACCACCGCTAATATTCAGGTTATTGTCCGTAGCCAGGCCATCCTGGTAAATCAAATCCTGCCAGTTGGTATTGAAAGCACCCAGCATATCTTTCTGTTTCTGGGTTCCGTTAGCATTAACAATGCTCCGAATTTGATCAGCACTAAGCACGTCTACTTTTTTTATAATCTTGGACAAAGAATTTACCGAATTGAAACCTAATTTTAATTCTCCTCCCAATCCTTTCTTAGTGGTAATAATAATAACGCCATTCGCTGCTCTCGCACCATAAATAGCAGATGCTGAGGCATCTTTCAGAACCGTAAAAGATTCAATATCATTTGGATTGATAAAACTCAGAGGATTGGATGCTCCCGATACACCGCCATTTTCAAGTGGAACACCATCAATAACAATCAGGGGATCATTACTGGCGTTTAAGGAAGATCCTCCGCGAATGCGAATGGTACTTCCACTTCCAGGCTGTCCACTATTGGAAGTGATCGAAACACCAGCCACCTTACCCGAAAGCATCTGCTCCGGCGTAGTAATATTCCCCTTTTGAAAGTCCTTTGAACTCACCACAGCAACAGAGCCCGTCAGGTCCTGCTTCCGTGTGGTACCATACCCTACCACCACAACTTCACTTAAAGAAGCGTTGTCTTCCTGCAAGGTCACGTTCAAAATTGAGGAAGAAGCAATAACTTCCTGTTTTAGAAAGCCGATAGAGGTAAATTCCAGCACACCCTGCCTGGATGGGATACCGATAGAAAATTTACCTTCCGGCCCCGTCACTGTTGCCGTAGTAGTTCCCTTTAAACGTACACTTACGCCGGGAAGCCCAAGCCCATCAGCAGCCGACCTTACAGTCCCGGTTACCATAACCGCTTTCTGGGCATAAAGATTTATACTAGAGATAAAGAGCAGTAAAAGAAGCCAGCTGCCCTTCAGATAAAAAGTAGAATTGTGCATACAATATTTGGTTAGGTTTACAGCTACAAATGAAGGTCTTCTGCCCCATTTCGGCTTGTTCTATCGTTCATATTTTTTGTCCTATCCGACATATTAATTGTATACTCAACAAATATAAGCGCCATATAGACGTTTAAACCCCTAATTCTCCTATCTTTATAAAATATAAACCTGTTTGTTTCTTTTACCATTTCATGATTTCTTTTTTAAAAGGCCTGATTTTCATTCTATGTTGCTCTGTTGTTTCAGTTGTTTCTGGGCAGACCTTAAAATTCAGGCATATTGGTATTGAAAACGGGTTGTCCAATAGTACAATTGAATGCATTTTTCAAGACCACCGCGGCTTTATGTGGTTTGGTACACGCGACGGACTAAATAAATATGATGGCAACCAGATAACCGTTTACCAGCACAGTAAAGAAGAGGGCAGCATCAGCGACAATTACATCAGATGCATTTACGAAGACCACAAAAAAACTTTATGGATCGGCACATCAAATGGTCTGAACAGGTTTGATCCTGAAAAAAACAAATTCATCAGATATCCTTATTATCCAAATAGGGTAACAGGAAACAACAATACAATTACCTCTATTACTGAAACAGCTAAAGGACTGTGGGTAGGTACATACGGCGGAGATCTGAATTTATTAAATTCATCCAAAAATATCTCGACACTAACCGGTCATCCGATAAACAACATCTCCCCAGACCAATCCGGTAATTTATGGCTAGCTACCGACCATGGACTCAAATATTTTAATCCGAAGACTGGGGAACTCAAGACGATACAAGCCTTGGAAAAGTATATAATCCGTAGCATTACAGCTTCTCCCGAAGGAAATCTGTGGCTGGCTACAGAAGAGAGAGGACTGTTTTGCTATACCCCCGCCACCGGTGCTTTAAAACAATATCGCCACGAAGATAAAAACGTCAATACGCTGAGCAGTGACCTGGTCAGGGCTGTTGTTTTCCGCAACAAAAAAGAAATCTGGATTGGAGGAATCAATGGTGGACTCGATCTTTTTAACCCCCAGACCAATACTTTCCGCCATTATCAGAATGAACCCGGCGATCCATCCAGTCTGTCGCAAAGGACTGTTTCTGCCATTTATGAAGACAAACAAGGAAATCTATGGGTAGGTACACACAGAGGAGGGATCAACTTGTATTGCCCTGGTTCTGAAAAGTTCAACCTGGTACAAAAGGAATTGAATAAAAATAGCCTAAGTTACAATGACGTGAAAGCCTTTTATGCAGATCCCGATGGCCACATATGGATTGGAACAGATGGCGGGGGCTTAAACAAATTCAACCCCAAAAATAAAACATTCATTCATTATAAAAACAATCCATTTGATCCTGCAAGCCTTGGCTCAGATGCAGTTCTGGATGTCATGGCAGACCGGAACAAGACCTTGTACGTTGGCACCTGGGGTGGCGGACTAAATCTGATGAACCGCAATACCGGAACTTTTAGGAGATACACTTACCACAACAATTTACCAGGCTCCATCTCTTCAGATTATGTCCAGAAATCATATGAAGACACAGAAGGTAACCTTTGGGTGGGAACTTATTACGGTGGATTAAACCTCCTTGACAGAAAAACCAGCAAGTTCAGTCGTTTGACAAATGGCAGCCAGGGCACCCAATTGACAGGTAACAACATTATTTCCCTGCTAGAGGACAGCAGAAAAAACCTTTGGATCGGCACAGATGACGGTGGATTGAACTGTTACAACCTGCTAACCAAACGCATCTCTCATTATTTTTTAAACGAGGAAAAGAAACCCGACCTCAGGGTGCTGTTTATGGACCATAAAAACAGGCTCTGGCTAGGTCAAAAAGGACTATACCTATTCAATCCTGTCAAAAACATTTTTTCTCTGTATACCGAAAAAGCCGATCTGGGCAACCTTTTCATTAAAGGTATTGCAGAAGACAAACAAGGAAACTTCTGGATCTCTACATCCAAAGGATTGATTAAATTTAATCCGGAAA
>NZ_DATMRL010000662.1:0-6409 GCF_035566355.1 Pedobacter sp. | reverse complement strand
TTTTCCAGATTACTGATTTCGGTAAAGGCAATTTCAGGTGCGAAAAATAGGTTTTTAAGTGGATTTTTGAGGTCTACAATGTGATTCATAGGTTATTGGGTTTAACTTACGTGAAGCTTTTTGTTCTTTGTAAGTTGTTACGCCCAATAGTGGTTTTACCCCTATGTCCGTTCTGATTTTTTTCTTCATTCAGCTTTTTTAAGGCTGAATGAAGCTTTTTATTTTAAAATAACCTGTCCAGGATATGGTCTTCTACCTGGTTAGCCAGAGTAACTTCAAGTGAAGGTGTCCTTTCCATCTCTCTTTTGATGGCAAAATTGGCTTCTGAATTTCTTGCCCAGCTGCGTCTGGCAATGCCATTGTTTACATCAAAAAATAACATGCTTTTTAATTTAGCATCAGCTTCATGGGAACCGTCAAGGACCATTCCGAAACCGCCATTGATCACTTCTCCCCAGCCTACACCACCTCCATTGTGTATGGAAACCCAGGTCGCTCCGCGAAAGCTATCACCGATGACATTCTGTATAGCCATATCTGCGGTGTACCGGCTTCCATCATAAATGTTGCTGGTTTCCCTGAAAGGAGAATCTGTACCGCTTACATCGTGATGGTCACGGCCAAGAACAACCGGGGCAGTGAGGTCACCGCTTTTAACCAGTTGATTAAACCGTTCTGCGATTTTTGCCCGGCCTTCTGCATCTGCATACAGGATCCTGGCCTGAGAACCCACCACAAGCTTGTTTTTGGAGGCTTCTCTGATCCAGGTAATATTGTCTTGCAGTTGTTGCTGGATTTCTGCCGGGGCGGTCTCTTTAATTTCTTCCATCACCTGTTGCGCAATCTGGTCGGTTAGGTCCAGATCGGCCTCTTTTCCGGAAGAACATACCCAACGGAAAGGGCCAAATCCGTAGTCAAAACACATAGGTCCGAGAATATCTTGCACATAAGACGGATACCTGAAATTAATGCCATCTGCAGCCATTATATCTGCACCGGCACGACTGCATTCCAACAGGAAAGCATTGCCATAATCGAAGAAATAGGTGCCTTTAGCGGTGTGTTTGTTAATGGCAGCCGCATGACGGCGAAGGGAATTTTGAACTTGCTCTTTGAAGTTTTGCGGCTCTTCTGCCATCATTCTGTTGGCTTCTTCAAAGCTAAGGCCAACAGGATAATAACCCCCGGACCATGGGTTATGGAGGGATGTTTGATCAGAACCCAGTTCTACATAAAGATCTGCTGCGGCAAAACCTTCCCAAACATCTACCACATTACCAATATAAGCCAGTGAAACCGTTTCTTGTTTGGTTTTGGCAAGGTTGACTCTTTCTATAAGTTCCGGAAGGTTTTCCAGGATCTCATCTACCCAGCCTTGTTCATGGCGTTTTCTTGCGGCATTTGGGTTAACCTCGGCACACACTGTAATACAGCCAGCAATATTGCCAGCTTTGGTTTGTGCACCGCTCATACCACCTAATCCAGCTGTCAGAAAGATTTTTCCTGCCGGCGATTCATTCGTTTTTAACTGTTTGCGGAAAGCATTCATCACGGTAATAGCTGTTCCATGAACAATACCCTGCGGGCCAATATACATATAGGAACCTGCGGTCATCTGTCCATACTGAGTAACACCCAGTGCATTGTATTTTTCCAGATCATCGGGTTTTGAATAATTTGGAACCATCATTCCGTTGGTTACCACCACACGAGGTGCATTTGCCGATGAAGGAAATAAGCCCATTGGGTGTCCGCTGTACATATGTAAAGTTTGTTCACCTGTCATTTTGCTCAGGTACTGCATGGTAAGCAGGTATTGTGCCCAGTTTTGAAATACGGCACCGTTGCCCCCGTAGGTAATCAGTTCCTGCGGGTGTTGCGCAACAGCAGGGTCCAGGTTGTTCTGAATCATCAGCATTATACAGGCTGCATGTTGGTGTTTTGCCGGATAAGCGGAAAGGGGACGGGCATACATCTCGTAATCTGGCCGAAACCGGTACATATAGATGCGGCCATAGGTATTTAATTCTTCCAGAAATTCCGCAGCCAATTCTTCATGCCATTCTTCAGGAAAATACCTCAAAGCATTACGCAGACTGAGTTTCTTTTCTTCCTGGTTGAGTATATCTTTTCTTTTCGGCGCGTGATTGGCCTTAGTATCGTAAGGTTTTGCAGGGGGTAAGTTTTTCGGGATGCCCTGTAGGATTTCTTCTTGAAAGTTCATGTTCTTAATCAAAATTTGAAGTCAATACACATTCACCATTTTTCCAGACTTGCGCAGGTTTCAGTTTTCCTTGCTGATATAGAATTTCTTTGTAATCATTGATCTGGAATAACAGAAAGTCTGCAAGCATGTTTTGTTCTATGCATCCGCGGTCTGTTAAGTTTAGGGCACGGGCTGCTCTGTAAGTAATACCAGCCAGGATTTCGGCATTGGATAATTTCTCAAAAGTACCAAGTACAGATGCCTGCAAAAGCAGGTCGCCCATAGGTGCTGAACCTGGGTTCCAGTCACTGGCAATGGCCAGGCAGGCACCAGCATCCAGCAATTTTCTGGCCGGTGTAAACGCGCATCCCAAACCTATTGTAGCTCCGGGTAAGGCCATGGCTATAGTATCGCTTTGGGCAAGCAGCTGGACTTCCTTATCGGTACTGGCTTCCAGGTGGTCTGCACTTAACGCATTTATCTGTACCGCCACTGCTGTACCGCCTGTACTAAACTGATCTGCATGAACTGTAATTTGGAAACCTTGTTCAATTGCTTCTTTAAAATAGGGAAGGATATTTTCGGGAGAAAAGGCACCTTTTTCCACAAATGCATCTATCCGGTTGCATAGGTTTTCTTCAAGGAGTACAGGGAATAATTCCCGGCTAATTTTCTCCAGGTATTCGCTGTGGCTGCCTTCAAAATCTCTTGGGAGGGTGTGTGCGGCCAGGCAAGTACTGATCAGTTCTGCAGACGTTTCCTGATCTGCAGCTGTTATAGCGCGGAGCATTTTTAATTCTTCATTTACAGACAGGCCATAACCACTTTTAACCTCTATTGTGGTTACCCCTTCCGATAGATGACGATTGGCCCGTCGAATCGTTGATGCAGTAAGTTCTTCAAGAGATGCTTTACGGGTATGTTGTACCGTATCCCAAATTCCACCTCCTGCTTCAGAAATTTCCAGATAGGTTTTTCCAGAGTTGCGCATGGCATAGTCCTGGGCCCTGGAACCGGCAAAACAAATATGGGTATGCGCATCAGTAAAGGCCGGAATACAAACATATTCTCCCTCAAGACTAATTGTCATTGCTCCAAGCAGCGCGGCTTCTTTTTCCAGGTTTTCGTAGGTGCCTGTTTTATAGATCTTGTTCCCTTTTAACAGGATACCTGCCTGGGCAAGAGGTACAATTTGTTCATCTGCAATGGCTCCTTTAAGGGGCAGGCCAGCCAGAGTAATGAGCTGGGTAAATGGACCTATGAGTTTATATACTGTATCCATAACTTAAAATTCGTCAAAGTAACTACTGTATTCTGTGGTATAAGGTATGTTTTCCTGGGCTGCAGTTTCTCTGGCAATTTGTAGTAAAGTGCCTTTACTCACCAGGTCAATGCAATTCTGCATCAAGTCGTACATGATCTGGTCTTGTTCAATATGCGGAACTTGCTGACGAACCCGTTTGTGTATCGCAACCGGAATTTTTCCCGATTGAAGTGGCGCATGAAAATCCAGGGCCTGGGCGGCGCAGAACAATTCTATGCCTAATATTTTTTCTACATTATAGATGACCTGTAAGGCTTTACGTCCGCTGATGGAACCCATACTTACATGATCTTCCTGACCTAATGAAGTTGGAATGCTGTCTGCACTTGCAGGAAAGCACAGGCCTTTGTTTTCACTGGCCAGAGCTGCAGAAGTATATTGCAGGATCATGAAACCAGAATTAAGCCCGGTTTCTTTTAATAACAATTTAGGTACGGCAGGAGTAATGCCTTCCAGGGATAGATAAATTCTACGATCAGCAATGTTTCCAAGTTCAGATGCAGCCAGACAAGCATAGTCTAATGCCATAGCTAAGGGTTGTCCATGGAAGTTTCCTCCGCTGATGGTCAGATCCTCACTAAAAATTACCGGATTATCTGTTACAGAGTTCAATTCTATTTCTAAAAGTTCTTTCAGGTGTAACCAGGCATTTCTTGAGGCGCCATGTACCTGAGGAATGCAGCGCAGGGAATAAGGGTCCTGAACGCGGGTGCAGTTGGCATGTGAAACCACAATTTCCGAGTCTTGAAGCAGGTTTCTCATGGTGGCAGCTACATGCATATTTCCTTTAAAAGGCCTTAGTTTATGCAGTTCAGTACTGAAAGGTTTAATGGAGCCCAGCAGTCCTTCCAGCATCATCGCTGCAGTGAGGTCTGCTGTGGCCAGTAAATTATGCAATTTTTCAATTACTTTAACACCATGGGCTGCTATAAACTGCGTTCCGTTAATTAACGCAAGGCCTTCTTTTGGACCAAGGTGTATTGCTGTAATGCCATGCTCTTCAAACAGTTCTGCGGTAGAGACGATATTTCCTTTGTAATGCACCTGTCCAAATCCGATTAAGGGAAGGAAAAGGTGGGAGAGTGGAGCCAGATCTCCGGAGGCCCCTACAGACCCTTGCATCGGTACTACTGGAATTGCTCCGGTTTCTAAATGCCAAATGATCCGGTCGAGCGTGCTTTCCTGAATACCGGAATAGCCTTGTGCAAGAGCTTGTACTTTCAGAACCAGCATTAAACGGGATATGTCTTCTGGAATTGGCGCTCCTGTACCAACAGCATGGCTTTTCAATATGTTTTCCTGAAGCGTCTTGGTGTCTTCTGCAGAAATCATGGTTGTACATAAAGGGCCAAAACCAGTGTTAATGCCATAAACAGCTTTGTCTGAGACTGCAATATTTTCGACAATTGTACTGCTTTGTTTTACTTTTTTCCTTGTTTCCGGGCTTAATATGCCTTTTGTTTTTCCTTCGCTAATGGCTAAAGCTATTTTAGCAGTCAGAAAGTCGGTGCCGTATTTAAAGATCTGTTCCAAGATGATATGTTTTTATTTAACACAAATATATTTCATAGTTTTGATGCTTATAAATACCATTTACATCATTGATTAATAACTATGGGTTATCAAATAGAACTTAGACACCTTAAATACTTCCAGGTGCTGGCACAGGAACTGAAGTTTCGGGTGGCCGCAGAAAAACTATTTATCTCCCAGCCCGGTTTGACGCGGCAGATTCAACAGATGGAAGAGATCTTTAATGTGACTCTGTTTGACCGGACCAAGAGAAAGGTGGAATTGACCGCGGCCGGACTTTACCTGAAAGGAGAGGTAGACTTTATGTTTAATCATCTGGAAACGGTGAAGCGCCAGTTGGAAAATATTGGTCAGGGTAAAGAAGCTGAATTAAGGATTGGCTTTTTAGGCTCTGCTGCGCAAAAGGTACTACCGGAATTGTTATTGAAATTGAACGCAAGTTATCCTGGAATTCAGACTACGCTGGAGGAGATGTCTAATAAACTTCAGGTAGAACTTCTGGAAAAAGATAAACTGGATTTGGGCTTTGTACGTTTGCCTCGTGTTCCTGATGGGATGAGTAAACATCTGGTCTTTACAGACTCCTTCTCTGTTGTTCTTCCAAAAAACTATCCCTTAGATAAAGAAAGTTTTAAGAATGTGCGGCAGTTGAGTAATGAACCATTTATATTCTTCTCCAGCGATGACAGTCCATTTTATTATGAACTGATCATGAGCATTTGCGAAGACCAGGGATTTCGTCCAAAGGTTTTTCATAAATCAGTTCATGCGCTTACGATCTTTAAATTGGTAGAAGAAGGCTTAGGGGTGGCCATTGTACCCAGTTCTCTAAAATATGGTTATGATCTGGAGGTGAAGTTTATTGAAATTGAAAATATAGGGCAACGGACGGAATTATTTGCCATCTGGAAGGATACCAATAGAAACCCTGCTTTGAAAAATGCGGTTGATTTATTGGTTTGAAACCATTATAAGCATACCGCTTACAAACAGCAATGAATATGCTTATGATAGCGTCATAACCTTTAAAATTAATTATATACTAATGAAAACTAAGACTTTGTTTCATAAAAATCCTGGAGTATATCGAATTCCCCTTTGCGGGCAAAATTAGCCTTTTCCAAAACACGCTTTGCAGCTGTATTTTTGCGGTTAACCACTGCACCGATACTTGGTATTCCCTGTGCTAATATTTCATCAACAATTGGAGGCAGGATTTGTGTCATAATATAGCATCCGGTGGCACCGCTGCTTAGATAAAACTCTATGAAATACGGATATTTACTGATCACGTAGAATTCCTTAGCAACTTCAGGAGAGATCAAATCAATAATACCAACAACTTT
>NZ_DATMRL010000661.1:0-42266 GCF_035566355.1 Pedobacter sp. | reverse complement strand
AGTAACGCCTGATGGCTTGTTCAGCTGGAGAGGTGTAGAATGTCTGGCCGCATGCGGTTATGGACCTGTCTTACAGATCGGCCCTGAATATACATTCTATGAGAACCTGAATGAACAAAAGGTAGACGATTTAATAGAGGACTTACGTAAGAAATAATGGCCCGTAAACTATTATTAGAACATATCAACGTACCCGGCATCAATACTTTTGATGTGTACCGCCAGAAAGGTGGTTACCGCGCTGTGGAAAAAGCTTTGAAAATGACCCCGGACGAGGTTGTGGAAGAAGTAAAGAAATCAGGATTACGCGGTCGTGGTGGTGCAGGATTCCCTACAGGAATGAAATGGAGCTTTCTGGCTAAGCCGGAAGGTGTGCCACGTTACCTGGTTTGTAATGCGGATGAATCTGAACCTGGAACCTTTAAGGACAGGTACCTGATGACCTATATTCCTCATGCTTTGATTGAGGGAATGATCGTATCCAGTTTTGCGCTTGGGGCCAAAACGTCTTACATCTATGTAAGGGGTGAAATGATGCCGCAGATCCGTATTTTGGAAAGAGCGATTGCTGAAGCAAAGAATGCAGGCTTTTTAGGCAAGAATATTTTAGGTTCGGGTTATGACCTGGAACTGTATGTTCAACCTGGGGGCGGTGCTTATATTTGCGGTGAAGAGACGGCTTTATTGGAATCTTTGGAAGGCAAGAGGGGAAACCCGAGGATTAAACCTCCTTTTCCTGCGATTGCCGGATTATATGGCTGCCCTACGGTAGTGAATAACGTTGAATCTATTGCGGCTACTGTTCCGATCATCAACGATGGTGGCGATGAGTACGCTAAAATCGGTATCGGCCGCAGTACCGGAACCAAACTGATTTCTGCTTCAGGTAACCTCGTGAGACCGGGTGTTTATGAAATAGAGCTGGGTTTACCCGTAGAAGAGTTTATTTATTCTGATGAATATTGTGGTGGTATTGCCAATGGAAAGAGACTGAAAGCCACCGTGGCCGGAGGTTCTTCTGTTCCTGTATTGCCGGCTAATTTAACTTTAAAGTTAGCGAATGGTGATCCAAGGCTGATGAGCTATGAATCTTTATCTGAGGGCGGTTTTGCTACAGGGACCATGATGGGATCTGGTGGCTTTATTGCTTTTGATGAGGATCAGTGTATCGTTAGAAATACCTGGAACTTTGCAAGGTTCTATCACCATGAAAGCTGCGGACAATGCTCCCCTTGCCGTGAAGGTACAGGATGGATGGAAAAGGTATTGCACCGCCTGGAATACGGACATGGTAAAATGAGTGATATTGACCTGTTGGTGGATGTATCCAGGAAGATAGAAGGAAATACCATCTGTCCGTTGGGAGATGCAGCAGCATGGCCGGTAGCGAGTGCCATCAGACATTTCAGAGATGAATTTGAATGGCATGTAAAAGAACCGGTTAAATGTCTGGATACAAATTATGGTTTGGCTAATTATGCCAACCCGATTGCGAAAGCAGAAGTGACTACTGAAAATTAAAGAATAGCTGCAACAATGAGTGATAAAGTTAAGGTAACCATAGACGGGATAACTGTTGAAGTAGATCCTGGTACGACGATCCTGAATGCTGCAAGGCAAATTGGGGGGGATATTGTACCTCCGGCAATGTGCTATTATTCCAAGCTGGAAGGCAGCGGAGGTAAATGCCGTACCTGTATTGTTAAGGTAAGCAAGGGCTCTGAAAAAGACCCGAGACCGATGCCTAAACTGGTGGCTTCCTGCCGTACAACGGTAATGGATGGTATGGAAGTGCAGAACATTACTTCTCCGGAGGTTTTGGAAGCCCGCAGCGGGGTTGTAGAGATGTTATTGATCAACCACCCGCTGGATTGCCCGGTATGCGATCAGGCAGGAGAATGCGATTTGCAGAACCTGGGCTATGAGCACGGTTTGCAGAAAACAAGATATGAATTTGAGCGCCGTACTTTTGAGCGCATAGATATTGGCGATAAGATCCAGCTGCACATGAACCGTTGCATTTTATGCTATCGTTGTGTGTTTACTGCAGATCAGATCACCAATAAACGTGTTCATGGTATCTTAAACAGGGGTGATCATTCAGAGATTTCTACCTATATCCAAACGGCTGTAGACAATGATTTCTCCGGAAACGTAATTGATGTTTGCCCTGTAGGTGCATTAACAGATAAAACGTTCAGGTTTAAAAACCGGGTTTGGTTTACTAAACCGATTGATGCACACCGTGACTGCCCGACCTGCAGCGGTAAAGTAACGCTGTGGTATAAGGGAGAAGATGTACTGAGGGTAACTGCCCGTAAGGATGTGTATGGTGAGGTGGAAGAGTTCATCTGCAATACTTGTCGTTTTGATAAGAAAAAGACTGCAGACTGGGTTATTGAACATCCTACGCACATCAGTGATACTTCAGTGATTTCTTCTAATCACTATGAAACCATGAAACCTTTACCTGTAATTCAGGACAATCCTAAATTGCAGCTTGCAAATAAAATAGAACTAGAAAAAACCACTAAATTCTAATGGATATCTCGTTTGTTATAGAAAAATTTATACTGGTGGCGATCATTTTCGGGATCAGCTTACTGATTGCGATGTATTCCACGTATGCTGAAAGAAAAGTGGCGGCATTTTTACAAGACCGTTTAGGTCCAGACAGAGCAGGTCCCTTCGGGATTTTACAGCCGCTTGCGGATGGGGTAAAGATGTTCATGAAAGAAGAGATCGTACCTGCAAATTCGAGTAAATGGTTGTTTATGGTTGGACCTGGTCTGGCCATGCTGACGGCTTGTATCGGTACAGCAGTAATTCCTTGGGGCTCACCGATCACGATAGGTGGCCGTGTCATTCCTTTGCAGGTAACAGACATCAATGTAGGTCTTTTATACATTTTTGGTGTGGTTTCTTTAGGGGTTTACGGTGTAATGATCGGAGGCTGGGCATCCAACAATAAATATTCATTATTGTCTGCGATCCGTGCCGCTTCTCAAAACATCAGTTATGAAATTGCCATGGGTTTATCCATTATCGCTTTATTGCTGGTAACGGGTACCATGAGTTTAAAAGAAATTACGGAACAACAGCATGGCTGGCACTGGAATGTGTTGTATCAACCGGTTGGCTTCATTCTGTTTATGGTTTGTGCTTTTGCAGAAACCAACCGTGCACCTTTCGATTTACCGGAATGTGAAACGGAACTGATCGGTGGATACCATACAGAGTATTCTTCCATGAAACTGGGCTTTTACCTGTTTGCAGAGTACATCAATATGTTTGTGTCTTCGGCGGTAATGGCTACGCTTTATTTTGGAGGTTATAACTATCCGGGTATGGACTGGGTACTCGCTCATACAGGATCGGTGATCGGACCATTGATTGGCACTGGGGTATTCTTCATTAAGATCTTTGCATTTATATTCTTCTTTATGTGGGTGCGCTGGACCATTCCGCGTTTCCGTTATGATCAGTTGATGCATTTGGGCTGGAAGATGTTAATTCCACTGGCTATTGCGAATATTATTGTCACAGGACTTGTGATTGCTTATATAGAAAAGTTTTAACTCCCGCGCAGCGGTAAAAATAAAAGGAGGTTTAATGGAACCATTAACCAGTAAAAAGAAAGTATTAGAACAAAAGCCCTTAACGTTTGCAGAGCGTATGTATCTGCCGGCGATTATGAAGGGGATGTCTATCACCATCAGTCACTTCTTTAAAAAGGAAGCTACGATACGCTATCCTGAGGTAGAAAGAGAATTTTCGACCAACTTCAGGGGAATGCACTCCTTAAAAAGAGACGAAGACGGAAGGGAGCGCTGCACGGCCTGTGGTTTATGTGCATTGTCCTGCCCGGCAGAGGCCATCACTATGATTGCTGCTGAACGCAAACCGGAAGAGAAAGAACTGTACAGAGAGGAAAAATATGCTGCAGTGTATGAAATCAATATGCTGCGTTGTATTTTCTGTGGTTTATGTGAAGAAGCTTGTCCTAAAGAGGCCATTTACTTAGACGGACCTATTGTTCCGGCTGATTACCTGCGTAAGGATTTCATTTACGGAAAAGATAAACTGGTAGAGGCACCATTAGAGAAAAAATAAATAGTTTAATACATTTGTCGCTTTTAAACGGCTTTAAAACAAAATAATAAATGGGTACATCTGTATTCTATGTAGTCGCAGCTTTAAGCATCTTCTTTTCACTGATGGTGATCTTTTCGAAGAACCCGGTGCACAGTGTGCTTTACCTGATCGTTACTTTTTTCACCTTCACGGTTCATTACGTTTTATTAAATGCGCAGTTTCTTGCGGTAGTGAATTTTATCGTGTACATGGGGGCTATTATGGTACTTTTCCTCTTTGTGCTGATGCTATTGAACCTCAATAAGGAAAACGAACCATCCAAATCCAACCTGATCAAGGTGGTGGGGATCATTGCCGGCTGCTGCCTGGTGGTGACGCTGATTGGTTCTTTCAAAGCAACGACACTTTCTAATCCGCTGGTTTTGCAGAACCCGGACCTGGGTCTGGTGAAAAACCTGGGTAAAGAATTATTTGGTCCGTTTATGCTTCCATTTGAATTGTCTTCCATTTTATTGCTGACAGCGATGGTAGGAGCGGTATTGTTAACTAAAAAAGAAAAAGTATAGTGGGAAATCTAACGCAAACATTGCAGGGAGTGCCGCTTAACCATTACATCTGGCTGAGCGCTATTATTTTCACGATTGGTGTTGTTGGGGTATTGACCCGCAGAAATGCCATTGTGATTTTTATGTCGGTGGAGTTGATGCTGAATGCAGTTAATTTACTGCTGACCGCTTTTTCGGTACACAGTAACGATCCCTCAGGACAGGTATTCGTGTTTTTTATTATGGCACTTGCAGCCGCCGAGGTTGCTGTGGGCCTGAGTATTATTGTAATGGTCTACAGGAATACCCAGTCTACTGATGTTAATGTATTGAATCGCCTTAAGTGGTAATTATTAAGAATAGAATTATAAAATGATAGATTTAGTTTGGCTGGTTCCGTTGATTCCTCTTTTAGGCTTTGTAATTAATGGCCTTGGAAGAAATACATTATCTAAAAACCTGATCGGGTTTATTGGAAGCGGAGTGATTTTCATTTCATTTGCCATTAGCGTGGGGATCTTTTTTGCATTGGGTGCTGATGCGAACAAATCGCATGAGATCTTCCTTTTCGACTGGATCAATGCAGGTAGTTTACACATTCCCCTGTCTTTTTTAGTTGATCCTTTAAGCAGTATTATGCTGCTGATCATAACAGGGGTAGGTTTCCTGATCCATGTATATTCTATTGGATATATGCACAGCGATGAGGGTTTTGGTAAGTTTTTCAGCTACCTGAACCTGTTTATCTTCTTCATGTTATTACTGGTCCTTGGATCAAATTATATTGTCATGTTCATTGGCTGGGAGGGCGTAGGTTTATGTTCTTACCTGCTGATCGGCTTCTGGTTCACCAACAGCAGTTACGCTTCGGCAGCCAAAAAGGCTTTCGTGATGAACAGAATCGGTGACCTTGGTTTTTTACTGGCCGTGTTCCTGATCTTTACCACTTTTGGAAGTGTAGAGTTTTCAAAGGTATTTCCTCAGGCAGCGAATTTAATGCCAGGTCATTCTACTGTGGTATTGATTACCCTGTTGCTGTTTATCGGTGCCTGCGGTAAATCTGCACAAATTCCATTGTTTACCTGGTTGCCGGATGCGATGGCAGGCCCAACGCCGGTTTCGGCTTTGATCCACGCAGCGACGATGGTAACGGCAGGTATCTATATGATTGCAAGATCTAATGTGCTGTTCGACCTGGCCCCTGTGATCCAGCATTTGATTGCCATCATCGGTTTGGCTACGGCTGTACTGGGTGCACTGATTGCGATTACACAAACGGATATTAAAAAGGTACTGGCTTATTCTACCGTATCTCAATTGGGCTATATGTTCCTTGGTCTTGGTGTTGGTGCTTATGATGGGGCCTTCTTCCATGTAATTACCCATGCTTTCTTTAAAGCTTTATTATTCCTGTGTGCAGGTTCTGTGATCCATGCAATGCACCATGAACAGGATATGAGACATATGGGTGGTTTACGTAAGAAATTACCGGTTACTTTTATTACGATGCTGATTGGTACTATTGCTATTGCAGGTTTACCGCCTTTTTCTGGTTTCTTTTCTAAAGACGAAATCCTGGCGCATGCTTATCAATACAATAAAGTCGTTTGGGCGATTGGTGTATTTACCGCTTTCCTGACGGCCTTCTATATGTTCAGAATGTTGTATTTAACTTTTTATGGTAAATACCGGGGAACACATCATGCAGAAGAGCATATTCATGAATCGCCTTCGACCATGACATTGCCATTGATTGTGCTGGCGGTTTTATCTGTGATCGGCGGTGCGTTGAACATCCCTGAATCTTTAGGGGGAAATCAATGGCTGGCGCATTGGCTGACACCGGTGATCGCTCATCATGCAGAAGGGCCTGATCATGCTACAGAATATATGCTGATGGGGGTTTCTGTAGTCGGGGTATTGATCTCGATCGCTATAGCTTACAACAAATACAATAAACAAGGTCATGTACCTGTTCCTGATGAAGCAAAGAGATCTGCTTTTGCAAATCTTTCCTACCATAAATTTTATATTGATGAACTTTACGATCTGATCATCAGGAGGCCGCTGGATGCGTTTTCTACGTTCTTCTACAAAATCGTTGACCGTAAGATCATAGACGGAATTGTGAATGGTTTGGGCTGGGGTACTTCGGAAACCAGTAAAGGTTTGCGTTTATTGCAGACTGGAAATGTAGGGTTCTATATTTTCATGATGGTGGCCGGAATCATCTCTTTGTTATTGTATACTTATTTATCTATCTAAAAGATCGTTCAAACAAGCATAATGGAACAACTTTTAATACTTCTTATATTTCTACCTCTGGCTGGTGCTTTAGTGACGGCGTTTGCCGGCAAAGCAGCAAAATATGTAGCTTTAATCTCTGCAATCGTATCTTTGGCTGTTACAGCTGTTGTAGCGGTTAATTTTATTCCGGATGCCAGCACTCAGTTTGTGGTGAACTGCCCGTGGATCCAGGAACTGGGCATTAATTTTCATGCGGGGATTGACGGCATTAGCCTGATCACTGTCCTTTTGACCAATGTTTTGATTCCGATCATTGTCCTGGCCAGTTATCAGCATGATTACAAAAGAGCAAATGCTTTTTATGCCCTGATCTTATTTATGCAGGCTGGTTTATTAGTGGTATTTACCGCTTTAGATGCTTTTCTATTTTATATTGGCTGGGAAGCGGCATTGATTCCTGTGTATTTTATCTGCGCGGTTTGGGGAGGTAAGGACCGTATTAAAGTAAACATGAAATTTTTTGTGTATACCATCGCAGGTTCTTTATTTATGCTTTTGGGTATTATCTATCTGTACTTACAAAACCCGGCGCACAATTTTGATATTCAGGCTTTTTATAAGCTGAACCTGGATGCTACACAACAAGGTTGGATTTTCTGGTCTTTCTTTATAGCTTTTGCGATTAAAATGCCGGTATTTCCATTCCATACCTGGCAACCGGATACTTATACGGAGGCGCCTGCAACGGGAACGATGCTCCTGGCAGGTATTATGCTGAAAATGGGTATTTATGGGGTGATCAGATGGTTATTACCAATCGTTCCTGCAGGTGTTCAGGATTGGGGTACTACAGCTATTATATTATCCATTATTGGTATTGTTTATGCCTCTGTTATTGCTTTTACACAAAAGAATGCAAAAAGGCTGGTGGCCTATTCTTCTATTGCACACGTTGGGCTGATCTCTGCAGGTATCTTTGCTTTGAATACTCAAGGTATGCAAGGGGCGATGATCCAGATGTTGAGCCATGGTATCAATGTGATCGGTCTGTTCTTTGTTCTGGACATCATTTTTAACCGGATGAAGACCAATAAAATTGCAGATCTGGGTGGTATTGCGAGCCAGGCACCGCATTTGGCGATTGCTTTTCTGATCATCGTGTTTGGTACGGTTGCTTTACCTGGAACCAACGGGTTTATCGGGGAGTTCCTGCTGCTGATGGGCGTTTATCAGTTTAATCTGTGGGCAGCGGTATTTGCCGGACTGACCATCATTTTCGGTGCAGTATACATGCTGAGAATGTATCAGGGCATTATGCTGGGTAAAACCAACGAGCTGACCATTGGCTTTACAGACATTAAAGGATCTGAAAAATTAGTATTATATATCATTTGTGCGTTGATCATTGTATTGGGTGTATATCCAAAGCCTGTCCTTCACTTATCTGAAGCGGCTGTACAACAATTAATAGAACAGGTAAATCAAAAATTAACATCGGTAAACTAAGGAAATGAATATCATTATAACAATTGCGGTTACAGCTTTAGTAGTTCTTTATGCAGGTTTGTTTAAAGCTAAAAAAGCGTTATTACCTATTTCCATTATTGGTCTGCTTACCTCACTGGCTTTTGTTGTTACCTCATGGAATACCAATCAGGTGTTTTACGGCATGATGCAAATGGACAATTTTGCGCTTGCTTTTTCTGGCCTGACCATTTTGGGTACCCTTCTGATCTTATTACTGACACAGAACTACTTCTCCAAAGACAGTGAAAATATTGCAGAATATCTGACTTTGATTCTTTTTGCCCTTGCTGGGATTGTGATCATGGTTTCTTATAAAAACATGTCGATGTTGTTCATTGGCCTTGAAATTATGTCGGTGAGTTTATACATCCTGGCGGGTATCCGTAAAAACAATTTTGCTTCCAATGAAGCTTCGCTGAAATATTTCTTAATGGGTGCCTTCTCTACAGGTTTCCTGTTGTTTGGAATTACACTGATCTATGGTGCTACCGGATCTTTCGATTTAGAAGTGATCAATAAATACCTGGTTGGAAATTATACGGCGGTTTCTCCTTTGTTCTATCCGGGCATCATTTTAATGATGATCGGCCTGAGTTTTAAGGTAGGTGCTGCGCCTTTTCATTTCTGGACTCCGGACGTGTATGAAGGATCTCCAAGCCTGGTAACAGCTTTTATGTCTACAGTAGTTAAAACTGCGGGATTTGCAGCCTTTTTGCGCTTGTTCGCCGATACGTTTGCTCCGTTGCATGATTTTTGGTTGCCACCGCTGATGGTCATTGTTTGTTTGACTTTACTGATTGGTAACGTAACGGCACTGTTCCAGAAAAGCTTCAAAAGAATGCTGGCTTATTCAAGTATCTCTCATGCTGGTTATTTATTATTCTCTCTGGTGGCGTTGACTTCAAGATCAGCAGGTGATGTGCTTGTTTATGCTTCTGCTTATACTTTTGCCAGTATTGTGGCTTTTGGCGTATTGATCCTGGTGAAACAAAAGACAGGCAGCGATAACTTTGAAAGCTTTAATGGCCTGGCTAAGAAGAACCCGCTTGCCGCATTGGTCCTGACTGTTGCTATGTTGTCTCTGGCAGGTATTCCTTTAACAGCGGGCTTTATCGGTAAATATGTCATGTTCCTGAATGTGATGAATGATTATAGAATCTTCCTGGTTGCTTTTGCAATTTTAAATGCCTTGGTTGGCTTCTATTATTACTTCAGAGTCATTGTGGCCATGTACTTTAAAGAAGGCAATGAAGTCAGTCTGGATACACCTGTGCAATACAAAGTTGTACTGGTTCTTTCGGTAGCTGTTACTGTCCTTTTGGGCATATTTCCGTCCATAATTTTAAATTTGATATAACGGGCTTCTCTTGATAATTATTTGTAGTTTTACGAATAATTGAACTATGCACGAATTCTGGAATTCATTACAGCACTTCATCGATCCTGAGAAATTACTAAAAGAAGGTGGTTTTTATGTGGTGTTGTTCGTGATTTTTGCAGAAACGGGCTTGTTTTTCGGATTCTTTTTACCCGGAGATTATCTGTTGTTCCTGGCTGGCATGTTCGTTGCTACAGGTAAATTAGACGTTAGTATTTATGTGCTGGTTCTGGGGCTTTTTATAGCTGCAGTGCTGGGTAATTTTACAGGTTACTGGTTTGGGCGAAAAACCGGGCCTGTGTTGTACCATAGAAAAGACACCTTCTTTTTTAAAAAGAAGTATTTAAAGGCAGCGGAAGAATATTACAATAAACAGGGCGCATTTGCATTGATTATGGGTAGATTTGTACCGATTGTTCGAACTTTTGCACCGATTTTTGCTGGTGTGGTTAAACTGGAATTTAAAAGGTTCGCATTTTATAACATAGCCGGTGGATTATTATGGATTTCATCCTTAACTTTACTGGGCTATTTTTTGGGTAAAAGATTTGAAAAAGAGATTAATGCTTATTTATTATATATAATTACTGGATTTATTGTGATCACATCGATCCCCTTGATTTATACCTTTGTTAAAGGGAAGGTGCTGAGCAGCGATAATGATAAAACAACAAACACTGATTAATAAAAAATGACTAAAGACGATCACCATCCGTGGCATAATGTTTCTCCCGGCGCTAAACTGCCTGAATTTGTAAATGCAATTATCGAAATTCCTAAAGGATCCAAAGCAAAGTATGAGATAGATAAAGAATCCAATTTAATTAAATTAGATCGTGTTCTTTTCTCTTCAGTAATGTATCCGGCCAATTATGGCTTTATTCCTCAAACGTATTGCGACGATAATGACCCTTTGGACATCCTGGTTCTTTGTTCTGTAGATGTGTACCCGCTTTCTATTATCGAAGCGAAAGTGATTGGGGTAATGCATATGGTAGACAATGGCGAACAGGATGATAAGATCATTGCAGTAGCTAAAAATGATATGTCTGTAAATTACATCAACGACATTTCAGAGCTTCCTCCGCATACTATGAAAGAAATTGTGCGTTTCTTCCAGGATTATAAGGCGCTGGAGAATAAAAATGTAACTATTGAGGATTTACTGGGTGTAAAATTTGCACACAAAGTGATCCATGAAAGCATAGAGCTTTACGATAAAACATTCAGAAATAATTCTTAAATGGGCTTTCAGATATTTTTAACCTTTTTCCTGGTTGTGTTGAACGGTTTCTTTGTTGCAGCAGAGTTTGCAATTGTAAAGGTCCGTGCTTCACAAATAGAGATTAAAGCTAAATCAGGTAGTAGAGTAGCTAATATTGCCAAATACATTACCCAACATTTGGATGGATACCTGGCTGCAACGCAGCTGGGTATTACACTGGCGTCTCTTGGTTTGGGCTGGGTTGGAGAATCTGTTATGGAGCATCTTTTACACAATCTGTTAACGGTACTGGGGTCTTCTCCGGAGTTTATAGATTCGTTTTCAAAGACTGCTGCGCCTATTATTGCTTTTTGTTTCATCACCGTTATGCACATTGTATTTGGTGAACTTGCCCCAAAATCTGTTGCCATACAAAGGCCGGTTGCAACTACATTATTTGTGTCTTTACCCCTGCAGGTTTTTTATGTGGTGTTCAGGCCATTTATCTGGTTGCTCAATGGCTTTGCCAATATTATCCTGAAGGCATTTGGCATCAATACAGTAGGCGGTCATGAAGCCGTACACAGTACCGAAGAACTGTACTACCTGCTGGACCAGGGAAAGGAAAGTGGTGCTTTGGATACTAATGAACATGAACTGATCCGGAACGTTTTTGATTTTAATGAGCGTGTGGTGAAGAACATCATGGTTCCGAGAACCAAGATTTCAGGTATAGAATTATCTACCCCTAAAGAAGAGGTGATTGAAAAGATCATTGCTGAAGGGTATTCGCGTTTGCCTGTTTATGATGATATTATTGACAAGATCATAGGGATCATTCACGCCAAGGATGTATTGCCTTTACTGGCGAGTCATAAAGACTGGACTTTAAAGGACATTATCCGTAAACCTTATTTCGTTCCTGAAACCAAAAAGATCAATGATCTGCTGAGTGAACTTCAGCAGAAAAGGATCCAGATTGCTATTGTGATTGATGAATTTGGCGGAACTGCAGGTATGGTGACCCTGGAGGATATTGTGGAAGAGATTGTGGGGGAAATCCAGGATGAGTATGATGAGGAAAAACCGAATGTGGAGAAGATCTCCGATACGGAATTTATCATCAATGCCTATGCAACTGTTTACGATGTGAATGAGCATTTGCCGCATGACCTTCCGGAAGATGAAGATTTTGACACCGTTGGAGGTTTGGTTTCTCATGCTTTTGGAAGAATTCCGGAAGTTGGAGACAGCGAGGAATGTTATGGTTATCTGTTTACCATTTTGAAAAAGACGGAGCAGAATATTGAGACCATTAAACTGGAACTGGTGATTGCTAAAGAAGATCAGGTCGATAATCATTAAACCTTCTGCACATGCATGTTTTCTATACGCCGGATATCAATGCTGATCAGTATACTTTAAATGAAGAGGAAAGCAGGCATTGTACAAAAGTATTACGTCTGACACTTGGTGACCACGTTTTTCTGATTGATGGAAAGGGTGGATTTTATGAGGCGGAAATTATCCGGGAAACCAAAAGAAATGTTTCCCTTCATGTACTGAATGTGCAGCAGGAATATCAAAAGAGAAACCATCATCTGCACATTGCTGTAGCACCTACTAAAAATATCGACCGGATAGAGTGGTTTCTGGAAAAGGCTACAGAGATTGGAATTGACGAGATTACGCCAATTATCTGTGAGCGTTCAGAACGTAAAGTGGTTAAAGAGGATCGCTTGTTCAAAGTGATCACCTCTGCCGTTAAACAATCATTGCAGGCCTATCATCCGGTACTTAACGCAGCTGTATCCTTAACTGATTTTGTAAAGCAAAGTCATGCCGGAACTAAAATGGTTGCACATTGCGTGGATGGTGAACCCAGACAATACATCAGCGAGCTGATCCGGCCGCAAGAACAGTATACCATTTTAATTGGCCCCGAGGGAGATTTCAGTCCAAATGAAATTGCCCTGACTTTGGAAAATGGTTTTAAACCTTTAACTTTAGGTAATACCCGGCTCAGAACCGAAACTGCAGCACTTGCAGTCTGTTTTGAGGTGAATTACTTAAATCGATGAACACCAGACAGCTTGTTTTCTTTGCCGGACTGATCTTGCTGCTGAGCAGTTTCAGCCCGCCTACCTATAAAATTGCTAAACTGAAGTATAGTGGTGGAGGTGACTGGTATGGTAACCGTACTGCCTTACCTAACCTGGTGAAATTTTGCAACCAAAACATTTTTACAAATTTTTCAACTGATGAGGCAACGGTTGAGGTTGGAAGTGCTGAAATCTTTGATTATCCGTTCGTGTACCTGACAGGACATGGCAATGTGGTATTCAGTGATGCGGAGGCGGCAAACCTCAGAAAATACCTGGTTGGTGGTGGTTTTCTCCACATCGATGATAATTATGGGCTGGATAAGTTTATCCGCAAGGAAATGAAAAAGGTATTTCCCGAATTGTCTTTCGTGGAACTGCCGGTCAGCCATCCGCTCTACCAGCAGCACTTTAAGTTTCCCAATGGACTTCCAAAGATTCATGAGCATGATGGAAAGCGGGCACAGGGCTTTGCTTTGATCTGGAAGGGCCGGGTGGTGTGTTTTTATACCTATGAATGCGATCTGGGGAATGGATGGGAAGACTATGGGACTTATCCTGGCGATACACAAGAAAAGAGAACAGAGGCGCTTAAAATGGGCGCAAATCTAATACAATATGCTTTAACACAATAATTATGTACAAAGTAAAAGTAAACGATCGGTACAGCTTCGAAATTGAAGCAGAACAAGAGGGCTTGAAAGTGAACGGGGAAATGTTGAATGTAGATAGAGCTGTGTTGACAGGTGGCCATGCCCATATGATTTATAAGGACCGTTCCTATCGTATAGAAATGGTTTCTGAAGACCGGGATGCAAAGCAGCTGGAGGTTAAAGTGAACGGAAGAATGTACGTTGTTAACGTGGAGGACCAGTTTGATCAGTTGCTGAAGCAACTTGGAATGGATAATTTGTCGGCAAACAAGGTGCAGGAGATCAAAGCGCCAATGCCTGGCCTGGTGTTAAATGTCCTGGTTACTGAGGGGCAGGAAGTGAAGAAAGGAGATAGTTTATTGGTGCTGGAGGCTATGAAGATGGAAAATATTATAAAATCCAGTACAGATGGTATAGTGAAAAAGATTGCTGTTAAACACGGGGAAAAGGTGGATAAGAATGCAGTATTGCTGCAGTTTTCGTAATACCGCTCCGTGGGAATAAACATGAAAAAGCCCTCTTTTGTCTGGAGGGCTTTTTCTATATAAGTCAGGAAGCTTGTTCTATTTAGAACTTGTTTGAACTGAATTTCTTTTGAGGTTTTACTTTGAATTCGCGTTTCCCTGCGGTACTGATTTCTGAAGCACCCAGCATAGTCATTGCACATCGGAAACCGATATCTGCAGAGGATTCATCCTGTTGTAGGAACCGTCTTGCTGCCGGATTTAACCAGATGGCCTGGTCATTCCAGGAGCCTCCTTTATACACTCTTGATTTATTGTTGACCAGTGTAGTTTCTCCGTAAAGGCCGTTTTCGCGGTCCCTGTAGCCTCTTTGATCTGCATAGGTGTTAGAAGGGGCTGCAGCAGCAGGTTTTGCTTTAGCTGCCGTATCTGTAACTGCAGGAGCAGTAACCGGGGCACTTCCCGCAGGGATTCCTGCCTGACGCTCTGCCCAGGTTTGCTTTTTAGCATTTACTGCAGGCAACAGAATCGGTTTTCCGTATTTATCTTTGGCAATTTTTCCTGTGATGGGATCCATTGTCTTTTTATCCTGGTAGAAGTTTCCGCGGTAAGGGTTCAGCGGGTCCACGGCTTCAAATGTGGTTGGACGATAAACGTCGGCAACCCATTCATTTACGTTTCCTGCCATGTTATACAGCCCAAAATCGTTTGGCGTGTAAGATCTTACCGGAGCTGTAATTCCTCCCTTATCGTTTAACGCTCCACCTACACCCATATAATCGCCCTTTGTGCGTTTAAAATTGGCCAGGATCATACCTCTTGTCTTTTTCTTTGCAGAACTCAGACCAAGGCCGTTCCATGGATAGATTTTATTGGTGTTGATATTTTCGTATTGGGTATTTCCAATCAGACCCAAGGCAGCATATTCCCATTCGGCCTCTGTAGGTAGGCGGTAAGGTTGTTTTAGAATACCATCTTCGAGCCTTACAGTACGGGTTGGTGCATTCCTGGTGTTGTTGGTGGTTTGGGTGGCTGAAGGACTCAGGTCTTTCATTGCTTTTTTCCCTTTGTCATCAATCTGGCCATTCAGGTACATGTCTGTATTAAAGGGCTCTGTTGGTTTTGGAGAGGAGGCGATAGCAGCACCTTTTCCACCACCGTTTAAATCTTTAAAGGAAGTCATATAACCGCGGTCGCGAAGCAGAAGTTCATTGACCCGATCTGTTCTCCAGGCGCAATAACGATTGGCCTGCTCCCAGGTTACACCAACTACAGGATAGTCCTGATAGGCCGGATGTCTCAGGTAATTGTCTACATAAGGCTCATTATAGGAAAGCGGTCTGCGCCAAACCAGGGTGTCCGGAATTTCATCATAATAGTATTCATGGTCATTCGGGTAAGTTCTTCTGATCCAGTCCAGATACTCGAGCCAGTTGGTGTTGGAGACTTCTGTCTCGTCCATATAGAAGGAAGAAACTGTAGTTTCTCTTTTCTGGTTGTAATTTCCGAGTTCCTGACCGGGTGCTTCTATAGCGCTGCCGCTCATCACGAAAACACCACCCTCAATTTCTACGAGCCCGGGGCCCGGACCTCTTTTAAACTTATTGTTAACTTGAAATCCCCCGTACTCCTTTTTATTGTAAGCCATTCCTGTTTTATCGGAAGTGCCGTTTTTTTTGGAGGAACATGAAGTAAACAAGATTATGATCGTTAAGAAACTAAATGAATATAGGGGGATTCTTTTCATCTATTGTTTTATTTTGTTTTTTGTCAGATGAAGCCTTTGATGATTAAAATAACTATTGCCCTGTGCACGGAATCATTCTTTTAATCCTCTTGGGTTCATCGGAACCGAGTGTTTTTTTCTTGCAGGTGCTGGTAAATCGCACCCACTTGATAAAATTACATAAAAAAAGGTTTATGCGCCAAAATATTTATTATAAAGGCTGTTTAAGCTTATAAAACCACAGATCCGGGCGGAGATGAATTAAAACAGTCTTAAACCTGAATAATAATTTGAAAATCGGAAACGCAGTGCTAACTTGCGTAACAGAATTATAACATATGGGTTTTAAGTGTTTTCTGATCGCAGGTATTGGCTTGTTGGGATTGCTTATTCTTTCCGGCGATTTGAAGGCTCAGGGACTTCCGTCAGGTGCACAGAGCAATGGAAGTGGGGGAAGTAATATCATAACTGCAGTCCCGTTCCTGCTGATTTCCCCCGATGCGAGAGCTGGAGGTATGGGAGAGGCAGGGGTTGCGGTACTTCCGGACGCGAATGCGATGAGCAATAACCCATCTAAGCTTGCTTTTCTGGATCAACGTTATGGCTTGTCCCTGTCTTATAGCCCATGGTTGAGAAACCTGGTTTCGGATATTAACCTGGGTTATTTAAGTGGTTTTTATAAAATTGACGACCGGAATATAGTAGGGGGCTCTTTGCGGTATTTCTCCTATGGGAAAATACAGCTTACAGATGCCAATAAGCAGGATCTGGGGACCTACAGTCCCAATGAATTTGCCATAGACGGTACCTTTTCAAGACGTTTTGGCGACTCCTTTTCTTTAGGAACTTCTTTAAGGTATATCCGTTCAGCTTTGTCTACCGGACAGTTTAGCGCCGGGCAGCAGGTAAAGGCAGGACAGTCGGTTGCTGTGGATGTTTCTGCTTATTTTAAAAAGCAAACCTATTTCCTTGGCGCTGATGCCATCCTGGCTGCCGGTGCCAATATCTCTAATATTGGGACAAAGATGAGCTATACAGATGCGGGTAATGCCTATTTTTTGCCAACCAATCTTAGAATTGGGGGGGCGTCTACCTTTTTGCTGGATGATATGAACCAGTTTACCCTGGCTATTGATTTTAACAAGCTGTTGGTCCCTACGCAGCCGCAGTATGATGGAAATGGCCATATCATTAAGGGAAGGGATCCAAATGTTTCGGTTCCTGCCGGGATTTTTGGTTCTTTTGGGGATGCACCTGGTGGGTTTAGTGAAGAACTTAAAGAAATTAATATAGCCGCGGGTCTTGAATACTTGTATGCAGGTAAATTCGCATTGCGCGGGGGATATTTTTATGAAAGTCCGGATAAGGGAAACCGTCGTTACCTTACCCTTGGGACTGGTTTTAAATATGATGTTTTAAATATAGATTTCGCTTATCTGGTGGCTTCTCCTCAAAAAAGTCCGATGGCGAATACACTCCGGTTCACCCTGCTGTTCAATTTTGGAGGCGGCAGCAAATAATTTATAGAGAATACATATGAAGATTAAAGTAGGATTTGGATTTGATGTGCACCAGTTAAAGGATCAGCATCCATTTGTAGTAGGGGGTGTTCATTTGGAACACCATAAAGGTGCTTTTGGCCATTCTGATGCAGATGTATTGTTACATGCTATTTGTGATGCCTTGCTAGGGGCTGCAAATTTAAGAGATATCGGCTTTCATTTTAAGAATACAGATCCAAGATGGAAGGGAATCAGCAGTGTGATCCTGTTGCAGGAAACCGCCAGAATGTTGCAGGAAAAGGGCTGGTCTATTGGAAACATAGATGCGATGCTTTGCCTGGAAGCGCCTAAGATCAACCCGCATATTCCTGCAATGCAGAAAAATATTGCGGAGGCCATTGGCCTTTCTGAAGAAGATATTTCTATTAAGGCCACTACAAATGAGCAAATGGGTTTTATTGGTAGGGAAGAGGGGGTTGTGGCTTATGCGGTTTGTCTGATCGAGAAAAATTAAGCGCTCCCAGCAAACAATTGCAAGAGGTAAGGGTTTTTAGTTGAAATCCTTTTGTTATGAGAAATTTAAAGAAATATAGCTTTTTAGTTGCTTTGCCGGTGCTGCTCGCCGTTGGCTGTATTGGCGATAAGGGAAGTGAGAACAGAACAGATACTTTAAAGGTAGATACTTCAAAACATTCTGATCCAAATGCGGGATCAACTGGTACGGGTATTAATGAAGCACCAGCAGTGAATACCGGAAGAGGGACCATTATGAAAGATACGGTAAAAACAGATAGTACGGCAAAAAGCAAAAAGCCATAAAAAAGGCTTTAACCACTATCTGGTTAAAGCCTTTTTTATCAATTTTCCTGGAAAACTAGTCTTCCAGGAAACCAAATTTCCCCTGGTTGTAATCGCTGATCGCCTGTTGTATTTCTTCGGGCGTATTCATTAAGAACGGACCATAGGCAGTAACAGGTTCATCAATAGGTTCCCCGCTTAGAATCAGCACTACGCTAGGTTCTAAAGCTTCTATTTCAATTTCCTCGCCCTCAGGGCCGAAGTGAATGAACTGATTGGCCAGGGCAGTCTCTGTTTGATTGATCCTGATCTTTCCTTCAATAACCACAAAACCTGTGTTGTACGCTGCAGGAAAGTCAAAGGAGGCTTTTGCTCCAGTATTCAGCCTGGCATTATATACGTGAACTGGAGTAAAGGTACTGGCGGAACCTTTTATACCTTGATAGTTGCCTGCAATGACTTCAATTTGTCCGCTATGGTCTGGTAGATTGACCCGGTTGATTTCATCATGTTTCAGGGCCTGATATTTGGGCCTGGTCATTTTGTATTGCGACGGCAGGTTTACCCAGAGCTGGACCATTTGAAAAGGACCTCCGCTTTTGCTATAGGTTTCTTCATGGTATTCTTTATGCAGAATTCCGCTTGCAGCGGTCATCCATTGCACATCTCCCGGGTAAATAACACCGCTGTTTCCGGCGCTGTCATGATGCGCTACGGCACCATGATAAGCGATGGTCACCGTTTCAAACCCTCTGTGGGGATGCACTCCGACCCCTCTTGGTTCATTTCGTGCTGAAAAATCAATTTTCGCATTGTAATCGAGCAGGTAGAACGGGCTCATATTTATTTTATAGCCTCCAGGGAAAAAATTGTGGACCCTGAAACCGTCGCCCACCATATGAGGTGCCGGCGCATTTAAAACGGCAGCAACCGACTTTATTGTTGTTTTCATTTGTTTCCTTTCTGTTGAAAAAGGATGTTGCAATTAGGCTTGTTTTACAAATTGCAATTCACCCAGTATGCGGACTTCTTCACTCACCATTACACCACCTGTTTCCAGAGCTGCATTCCAGTTTAGTCCAAAGTCGGTTCTTTTTATCTTGCCGCTCAGTGTAAAACCGGCTTTGGTATTTCCCCAGGGATCTGTTGCAATACCACCAAATTCAACGGTCAGTTGAACGGGTTTGGTAATGCCTTTAATCGTTAGATTTCCTTTTAATGCATAGTCATCTCCGTCTTCAGACAATACACCAGAGTCGAACGTTAGTAAAGGGAACTGGTCTGCATCAAAGAAGTCAGGACTTTTCAAATGGTTGTCTCGATCTGTGTTACCGGTGTCTACCGAGGAAAGTTTCGCTTCGAAAGAAACTTTTGCATGATTGAAATCGTCACCTTCAGAAACGAGTTCGGAAGTGAATTCGTTTAATTTTCCGGTCACCGTAGTGATCATTAAATGTTTTACCTTGAATTCCAGTTCGCTGTGGGTTGGGTCTAAAGACCATTTAGTTGTTGCCATAATATTTTAATTATTAGATTGATTAATAATACAGCACAAAATTACAGCCAAGTCATCAGCTCCGCATTGATCTAGGATAAGAAATGCTTATGGGTGGAAATGTTTGTGTGCAAGGTCTTTACGTACCCGGCTTAACGATTCAGGTGTGATGCCCAAATAAGAGGCAATCATCCATTGGGGAACCCTTAAAGTGAGATTGGGATAGAGCTTTATAAAGTCAAGGTACCGCTCTTCTGCCGTGGCGCTTAAGAGCATATTGATGCGTTTCTGCATAAAACGAATGGCATTATTCAGCATAGTACTGTTGAGCGGATTCATACAGGGCACAATTTCTGCCGCCTCATTGATGAAGTCTTTTGGCATCAGGATGGCCTGAGTGGACTCAATGGCATCTATAAAGAAATCAGATGGTTCATTGAAATGGCCGTTGCGTTCAGAAAGCCACCATTGTTCAGGTGCAAACTGGATGATGTGGGTTTTTCCTTTGGCATCGATGGAGTAACTGCGCAGCAATCCGCTAAGCACGAAAAAGCCTTGTGTCGAAAAATCACCTTTCATCAGGATCATTTCATTTTTACTGAAAGTTTTTACCTTCAGTTTATGTGAAATAAGATCAAATTGTTCATCAGTTATCGCTACTTTCTTTTGCAGATATTCCTTGAAAGGTTCAAGCATAGGGGATATAGATAAAGTCTATTTTTTTTCTGGTCCGATATTGGAAAAATCTACACCACACTTGCAGTTGGATCCGCAGCCACCTTTTTTGGGACTGATAGATTTGTACACCATGCGGCCAACGTAGAACAGTGCGCCTGCAAAAAGAATGATCACTAATATGGTCTGAATATCCATAACACAAAAATAAAAAAGAATTGAAGCGATGCCGTCTTTCAAATGTAAATTTACTTCTCCATTAATCCAACAGTTCCACCCACCCAGTCAAAATCTTTATTATAACGTACGCCGATCATTTTTCCCCGGCTCAGCCTTGCCAGATTAATGCAAAGCTGTGGTTCGCCGTTTTCAGGCCACAGATACATAAGGCGGATTTCTGCTTTTACCCCGCCATCCAGGGCCTGCACTACAGGTTCGTACTGCACTTTTCGTTGCAGGATCCAGTTATGCGGATCTTTTACATTTTTAATGTCCTGAAGTTTTACATCAATGATTACACCCAGGCCGGCAAAAGAAAACAGCGGTTTCAGCACATAGTTCTCCAGGTCTGACGGAAGGGGATCGATTTGGTTCAGGAACCGGGTTTCGGGTACAAAATCACTTTTCAGGAAAGGCATGGTATACTTGCTGATCCTGTAAAACCAATTGGGGTGGGTGATCCATTCAATATCCAGGGTTGTCCTGGGGTCAAAACTCTGCTCAAACAAATGCGTTTTGTTTTCTATCTCATCAAAGATTAAGCGGTTATAAATGCGTTTTAAACGGATTTTCTTTCCGTTTTCTTCATAGAATAACTGATTGCCTTCTCTGAAAATATCGGTGAGGCTGAGTATTTTCAGTCCGGTATATTTCTGGGTGAGGTAAAAGTCGATCGCGGTTTTTTGATCAGGCGCATCAATGTCCATGAGGGCAACTTCGTGTGGCTCATGTGCTCCGATCAGGACTTCTTTTAGCAGATTGACGTATTGCTCCTTGTTCAGCTGGTTGAAGAACGGGCTGAACGAAGCCATTTCATCCAGTTCATAGCTGTCGATGTATCGTTCGGCCAGGTGTGCCTGAAAACCATAGAGTGATGGAAACCCCTGCATCTCTATCAGTTTGGGGATCAGTTCCCCATTTTGATCTTTACATATCCCAAAATCAAAAGTTAAAAAATGTGGATGTTTTTCTTCTCCCGGGACTTTCCATTGATCCGGAATGGATTTGCTGGTCAGCTCCTTAAAATCCGGCTGACGGATCAGGTTAATGATCTCTTCGCCGGCGGAAATAAGTTTCTCCTTCAGTTCGGGGGGGATAAATATAGGTGTTTCTGCAACCCTGAAGGAAATTGGAAGAAGATCCTTTGTTAGGTTTTGGAGGAACAAGCTATATTTCTGATGCGTAAAATTGCTGTTGAATTGTTTTCTATACTTGCTGATCATGTTCCTTCTCCTGTAATAGTTGAATGGCTTCGTTTAAAAAATTGGGCAAAATAATCCGCTGGGTAAGGCTAATACGTTCCGGATCGTCCAGGCTGTTGAGCATATCCAGGTATTTTTCTTCTCCATGGTTCTCTGTAATTGCGGCTTTTTTTTCATCCTGCAGTAAGTACATTTTCATGCCAACCGGGTCGGCTTCCGGATGGAATTGCGTGCCCACAAATTCTCTGGAAAAACGGATGGACATAATGCAGCGTTCCAGGTCTACATGTGGTCTTTCTTTTTCAATGGCGAGTATTTCTGCTCCGGTGTTGCTGAATTTGTCTTCATCCGGGGAGATCACCTGCCAGTCGCGGCTGTCTACTGAATAGAAAGGATTCGGCAGGCCCTGGTAGATCAGGTCCTTTTCACCTTCGCTGGTGAGGGTAATGGGGAAGATGCCGAAGGCGTTTGACTTGCGTCGGGTGACCTTGCCCAGACCGTACTTTCTGCAAGCCAACTGGAAAGAATGGCAGATAAAAAAGAAGGATTTTTTTCGTTCGTTTTCCTTGTTGAACTCCTCTACCTGGTCCAGCAGATGGAAGAAATGTGTCTCCCATGCCAGACCTTCTCCTTCATATGGACTTCCGGGGCCACCGGAGGAGATATAAATATCATAGTCTATACCTGGGATTTCCTCTTTTTGTCTCAGGTCAAAGACTTCGAAAGAAAGAGGTGTGCCAGTTTGCATTTTATATTGATGCAGGATCTCTTTAATTCCCCTCATGCCCTGATTCGGAGCGCCGTTATTCATATCGATAACGGCCACTTTGATCGCTCTTTTGCTGCTCATGTTATTTTGTTCCCAGGAGGGTTTGGGTGGTGATATAGTCTACTACCGATTCAAAACTGCCAGTTTGTTCGTATACCGCCAGTTGCCGGTCTGCGCCGGTTCCATTCTGTAAGATCTTATGGACATAGTTCAAGTCTTCCCTGCAGCCCAGTTCGTCCACTACATCGTCTACAAAGTCCAGAAGTTCCAAGACCAGGTTGCGACAGTTCACCTCCATTTCTTTTCCAAAGTCGATCAGGTTGCCGTCTATACCATAACGGGCAGCCCGCCATTTGTTCTCATTGATAAGAGCTCTGGAGTAACTGATAAATTTCATGTTTTGCAGTCTGAGTTTGTAGAGTTTGGCACAAAGTGCCTGGAACAGGGCTGTAAAAGCCATGGTTTCATCGACCAGCATCGGGCAGTCACAAATCCTGAACTCAATGGTTTCGAAGAAAGGGTGAACCCGGATGTCCCACCAGATTTTCTTGGCGTTGTCTATGCTGTTGGTTTTGATGAGCAGTTTTACATAATTGTCATAATCTTCAATGCTGTTGAAAATATCGGGGATTCCTGTACGGGGAAATTTATCAAAAACTTTGGTTCTGAAAGACTTATATCCTGTGTTTCTGCCTTCCCAGAATGGAGAATTGGCAGACAAGGCAAAGACATGCGGTAGAAAATATCGTACCTGATTGGCAATATGTATGGCCAGCTCCCGGGATTGAAAACCTACATGTACGTGCAGGCCAAAGATCAGGTTAGAACGGGCAGCTTCCTGCAGTTCATTTACAATTTCGCTGTAACGTGGGTGTTCAGTAATCAGCTGTTTCTCCCAGTGGGAAAAGGGATGTGTTCCCGAGGCTCCGATCCGCAGACCCTGTTCTCCGGCCAGCTGGGAAACGGTATGTCTCAACTGGGTGATTTCCTCCCTGGCCTGGCTGGTGTTCCTGCAAATTCCGGTCCCAACTTCTACTACAGCCTGGTGCATTTCAGCCTTAACCTGATCTTTATGTATTTTTTGAGCTGCTTCTACAATTTTTTGGTCATGAGAAGTCAGCTCGCGGGTAACAGGATCAATGACCATGTACTCTTCTTCTATTCCCAGTGTGAAATCATTCATCATTATATTTGGTATTTCTATAGGTGTTTATCTGGTTTGCCTTTATTGGCTTATTTTGTTTTTTTAACCGGAGCTTTCTTTGCTGGAGCTGGTTTTGCTTTTTCCTGGACAAGGGGTTTGCCTGCCGGAGTTGCAGTTTTTTTGGGGGCAACCAGTGGTTTTCCTGCTGCTGAAGTCTTAATGTATTCGCCCCATGTCAGGTTATCCTGATCTGTTTTGTGTGCTTGGGCTCTTTCAATGGCATATTTTGCAGCATGTTCTACGACCCAGTCAAAATTCTCCTGTCCGACACTGGTCACTTCGGCATCCGGGGCCGGATTACAGAAATCTATAGCATAAGGGATACCGTCTCTCACCGCAAATTCTACGGTATTGAAGTCGTATCCCAGGTATTGGTTCAATTTAATCACATAATCGTGTATGGTTTTTAGCAATTTTTCGCTGGAAGGAGGGGTGTTTACGGAGTAGCGCAAATGAAAAGGGTTTCTCGGCTCGTACTGCATGATGCGTACATACTTCCCTCCAATACAGTAGCACCGGTAATATTCATCAAAAATGATCTCTTCCTGGAGCATCATTACCGTTTGTTTAGTTTGGCTGTGTTTGTCAAAAAAGTCTTCTTTGTCGTGAAGCTTATAAACCTCTTTCCATCCGCCACCGTCAAAAGGTTTCATATAGGCTGGAAAACCAGTGTAATCAAATATGGTATTCCAGTCCATGGGATATGCCAGATTACTGAAGGACTGTTCTGAAGTATCATCGGGATGTTCCTTTGAAGGGATCAAGGCTGTTTTGGGTACTGGGATGCCGAGTTTTACGGCCAGGGCATTGTTGAAGAATTTCTCGTCTGCACTCCACCAAAACGGATTGTTGATGACGGCAGTTCCGGTAATGGCTGCGTTTTTTAAGGCGGCCCTGTAAAATGGAACATCCTGGGATATACGGTCGATAATGACGGCGTAATCCAGGGGTTCAGCCTGGAATATTTTATCGATACTTACAAATTCTGCACGGATATCTTTGCCGGCAATTTGGTTAACTCGTTTTACGAAAGCTTCCGGAAAAGATCTTTCTTTACCGAACAGGATGCCTATTTTCTTCATAAATATATCGTTTTTAAATGCTGTTTGTATGTGTTTTTTAAAGTTGTCCAAGGTATTCGGGAAACATTTGCCGCCAGATGACCCAGTCATGATCTGCGTTGTGACGAATGTCCAGCCAGTGGTTCATCCCTTTGCGGCTTAATATTTCAGACAACCTTTCGTTGTCGTGCCGGCAAATATCCCTGTCGGCGGCACCCAAAACGACTTTCATATCCCAGAGTGCGGCACTCTGATCGTTCGGTAGAAAATCAATAGGGTTGTTGTAATAGAAATCGCCGTTGTAAAAGCCGTCCATTTGCCCTCTGAGATCAAAAGCACCACTCATACTGAATAAATGACTGACCAGCCAGGGATGCCGGAAGGCAAAGTTTGCGGCATGGTAACCCCCAAAACTGCATCCGGCAGTAATGATCTTTTCAAATCCGGTTTCCTGTCTGGCACGGGGCGCTACTTCTTCCAGCAGCATTTTATCGTACCAGATGTGGTTCTTTACCCGGTCGGCCGGATGAATGCTTTTGTTGTACCAGCTGAGGTCGTCAATTCCGTCAGGACAATAAATCTTAACTTTTCCTTCCTCAATTAAATGCCTTGCGGATTCGATAAGTTTAAAATCCTTGTTCTCATAATAACGTCCCTTGCTTGTAGGGAATAGTACGATGGGGTAACCGCCATGGCCAAAAGTGAGCATTTCGAAATCTGCACTCAGGTTTGGGCTATACCACTTTATATAGTCTTCTTGCATAAATCGAAAATTTAGGTGCTAAAAGGTAAGAAAGAACCTTTTTATAAACAAGTATTTAAGGGTGTTTTCTTACTATAAATCTGTGTTTTAAGTAAAAAAACAGAAGTGTTATCTCAAAATTTATACAGATTAATATCTTTGCGAAAAATTTTTGTGAAAGGGAATTGCTGAATTATGTATACAACCATGTTATCATCTGAAATTATCAAATCAACGCATCGCATTAAATCGCTCCATCTAAACAGAACAGTGGAACTGGAGATGTACAGTCCCGATGAGCTGATGGGGAATGAAGAAGTGAATCTGTTGTTGTTAAATGATGGCCAGGAATCGGAAGCGATGCAAGTTCAGGATGCACTTTCTCAATTGTATACTTCTGGTAAAATTGAACCGCTGATTGTTGTTGCCATTAAGGCTTCAGAAGATCGTGTTCAGGAATATGGTGTTGCCGGTGTTCCTGATTTCCTTGGGAGAGGGGCGAAAGCGGATAAGTATACCGCTTTTATTACCAATGAGTTACTTCCTTTTGTGCAGGCTGAAGTGTCTGTTCCTGTAAATGGTAAACGGGCTTTTGCTGGTTTTTCCCTGGGTGGCTTGTCTGCATTTGATATCGTTTGGAACAATGATAACTTATTTGATGTAGCCGGGGTATTTTCTGGATCTTTCTGGTGGCGGAAAAAAGACCTGAAAGATGGTTACCGGGATGATCAGGACAGGATTTTGCATGAAATGATCAGAACCACAACAGGAAAACCCGAAGCCCAGTTCTGGCTGATGACCGGTACGGATGATGAAACGGCTGACCGGAACCGGAATTTTATTATAGATTCTATCGATGATACTGTTGATGTGATCAAGGAATTGATGGCAAAAAGCTATAAGCGGCCTGAGGATATCTTTTATTATGAGATGGTGGGCGGAAAGCATGAAGTGGCCACCTGGGCAAAAGCATTGCCTGCATTTCTGACCTGGGCATTTCCAAGAAAACCGAGGTTTACGAACCTATAGTTTCTATCTGTTCAGAGGTATAGGTATAGATGCCTTTATGCTCTTCTGTTGACTTCAGGAACATGGCCATGGCCACTTTGCTGACCTTAATGCTCCTGTATTTTTTCAGCGGACCAATAAGCAGAGGGTTAAGGACGCGCATGATCCTGATCATGGTGAGTTCTCCAAAACGGCTTTCTTTTCTATCTCCATCCAACAAGGAAGGCTGATAGATGTGAATAGCTTTGAATGGAACGGCTTTGATCTCGTGCTCGGCTTCCCCCTTTAGTTTAGAATAGAAAATGGAAGAATTCCTGTTGGCCCCCAAGGCTGATACCAGATGATATTGTTCTGCGCCGTTGGATTGCGCCATCCAGGCCACATCTACCGGGTATTGAAGATCAATTTTTCTGTATTGAGCAGGGTCTGGGGTTTTACTCTTGGTGGTACCTAAACAGCAAAACACCACATTGCCTTTGATTTCATGCGCATATTGATTTAAAAGCTCAAAGTCTACAACCAGCTGACGGAGTTTCGGATGTTGTATATCCAATTCTTTCCGGACCAGGATCAATACCTGTTCGTAAGTGCTGCTGTTGAGCAGCAGAGAAAGAAGATGTGTGCCAATGAGTCCGCTTGCGCCTAAGAGAATTGCTTTTTTGCCCATATGTTGAATAACAATGTAGACCGGGAGAAGTTTTCCTCCCCCGGAAAAACAATTAGAGTTCTCTTACCCAGATATTGCGGAAACTCAGCGGTTCGCTTTTGTCTCCATGTGCCTGTAATTTGATAGGTGATGGGCCATGTGCTTTTCTGTATGCAGGTAAGCCAACGTATTGGGTCGGGCCTTTCAATTCGAAATTATTTTGTACAATGATTCCGTTAAACAGTACGGTAACCTTTGCTGGTGATTTCAATGAGCTGTCTGCATTAAAAACAGGGGCTGTCCAGATCACATCATAGGTTTGCCATTCGCCAGGTTTCCTGGCTGCATTGAACATTGGTGTAGTTTGTTTGTAGATACTGCCGGCCATTCCATTTGTATAGGTTTTATTGTTGTAGGAATCCAGGATTTGCAGTTCATAACCCAAATCTCCTTTGCCTATAGAGGCGAGGAATAGTCCGCTATTGCCTCTTAGCTGGCCTTCTCCGGTGATGTTCGCAGGAACTCTCCATTCCAGGTGCAGTTGGTAATTGCCAAAGGATTGTTTGGTTTCAATATTTCCTGTTTTCTTGTCTACTGTTAAAATACCTCCTGAAACTTTCCATTTGGCTGGCTGGGAACGATCGTCTGTCATGACCCATTGATCAAGGTTTGTGCCATCAAAAAGAACAATGGCATCGGATGGCGCGTCTGAATTTATTTTTCCTGGTGTTACGACTTTGGGTACCGGGGTGTAAAACTCTGTGTCTTCGTGTTTGGCTCCCTGTGCGGTTGCCATGGATACACAACCCGAAATAAGGAGCGCAGCACTGAAAAAGGATTTTTTTGCATTCATAACTGTTAAATGTAATTAGCTAGACAATATAAGAGTTTTGAAGATAAAAGCTGTTTGAAAAAATCAATATACTCTTCGAGGACTGGACTCCTTGCCTCGCTTCGCTCTTGTGGCAAGACGCCCTGAGGTCCTCTCGGAGTAATATTGATTTTTATAGGGCGCTTAATTGGGGGGAGTCCGGGTATGGCGCAGAAAAGGTTATGCAATTTGTTCTTATCTTTTGGCTGCTACGGATATATTAATTACAGAAGACGTAGGTGTTATTACAAAAATTATTACTATAAATTGAAGCATTGCGCTATCCCGTTTCCAGTTTTGGCTTATCCAATTGACTCCTTTCCCGGACACCCCGCCCGGTTATGCGCCCAAAAAAATAATATTACTCCGAGAGGACCTCAGGGCGCCTTGCCACAAGAGCGAAGCGGGGTAAGGAGTCCAGTCCTCGAAGAGTATATTATTTTTTATCAGCAATTCCTTTATTATATACCTAGTTAATAGGCTGATATATCGATTAAAAATCATATCTTTGCGCCAAATTTAGGGCGCATTATATGCAAAAAATAAGAAATATAGCTATCATAGCACACGTTGACCACGGTAAAACTACGCTGGTTGATAAGATTTTACACACTTGTTCTATTTTTCGTGATAACGAACAAACAGGTGATTTAATACTTGATAACAACGATCTTGAGCGTGAACGGGGAATTACTATTGTTTCCAAAAACGTTTCAGTAAGATACAAAGACTATAAAATCAATATTATTGATACTCCTGGTCACGCGGATTTTGGCGGTGAGGTAGAACGTGTATTGAAAATGGCTGATGGTGTTCTTTTATTATGCGATGCTTTTGAAGGTGCAATGCCTCAAACCCGTTTCGTTACTCAGAAAGCACTTGCATTGGGATTAAAACCAATTGTAGTTGTAAACAAAGTAGATAAAGAAAACTGTCGTCCGGAAGAGGTTTATGAGCAGATCTTTGAATTGTTCTTTAACCTGGCGGCTACCGAAGAGCAGCTTGATTTCCCTGTGATCTATGGTTCATCTAAACAAGGATGGATGAGCACAGACTATACCAAGCCGACTACTGATATTTTCCCTCTTTTAGATGCGGTAGTAGAGCATATCCCTGCAGCACCGATCAATGAAGGTACTTTACAGATGCAAATCACTTCTTTAGATTATTCTTCTTTCGTAGGTCGTATTGCTATTGGTCGTGTTCACCGCGGTACAATCAGAGAAAACCAGCCGGTTACTTTGATTAAACGTGATGGCAAGATGGTGAAATCAAGAGTAAAAGAACTATACGTTTTTGAAGGTCTTGGAAAAATCCGTGCACAGGAAGTAAGTTCAGGAGATATCTGCGCTGTTGTAGGTATTGACGGTTTCGAAATTGGTGATACTATTGCTGATTTTGATGCACCAGAACAATTACCTGTAATCAAAATTGATGAGCCGACAATGAACATGTTGTTTACCATCAATAACTCTCCTTTCTTCGGTAAAGAAGGTAAATTTGTGACTTCTCAGCGTATTAAAGAACGTTTGTACAAAGAGATGGAGAAAAACCTTGCCTTAAAGGTTGTGGAAACGGAATCTCCGGATTCTTATCTGGTTTACGGAAGGGGTATTCTGCATTTATCTGTTTTGATCGAGACCATGCGTCGCGAAGGATATGAAATCCAGGTAGGTCAGCCACAGGTAATCGTTAAAGAAATTGACGGTAAAAAATGTGAGCCGGTGGAGACCCTGATTGTTGATGTACCGGGTGAAGTTGCCGGAAAGGTAATTGAACTGGTGACACAACGTAAAGGTGAATTGCTGATCATGGAGCCAAAAGGTGATTTACAACATTTGGAATTCGAAATTCCATCACGTGGAATCATTGGATTAAGAAACAATGTATTGACTGCAACAGCAGGAGAAGCAATTATGGCACACCGTTTTAAATCTTACGAGCCTTGGAAAGGTGTAATTCCTGGAAGGTTAAATGGTGTACTGGTTTCTATGGATAAAGGTACTACTACGGCTTATTCTATTGATAAATTGCAGGATCGCGGTCGTTTCTTTGTTGATCCGGGCGTAGACATTTACGAAGGTCAGATCCTGGGTGAGCACATCCGTGACAACGATTTAGTTGTAAATATTGTTAAAGGTAAAGCCTTGACTAACATGCGTGCTTCTGGTACGGATGACAACACACGTATTGCACCAGCAATTAAATTCTCATTGGAAGAGGCTATGGAGTATATCCAGGCTGATGAGTATATCGAAATTACTCCGGTAAGTATGCGTTTACGTAAGATCTACCTGACAGAAAATGAGCGTAAGATCAATGCTAAAAAATTCCAGTCTTAATTTCTAAGACGGATTTAAATATAAAAAATCCTGGTGGCATGGCCATCAGGATTTTTTTTTGCCGGATGGTAGCGGTTTTAGAAAATGCTGTTCTTTAAAGCTGTATGACTTGCTTTCGATTGGCTTTTCCGCCATTTTTTGACTGCTTTCAGAACCTTAACATGGTAAACCACGTGGTAGCTCAGCATACCAAAGAAGACCCCAACACACATACCTGCCAGTACATCGACGGGGAAATGCTGCGCCAGGTAGATCCGGGAATAACCAACCAATATGGCGCCCAGCAGGCAGGGGATAGAGATTCTGTTCTTTTTATAAACAAGAACAAGTACGGTAGCCAGGGCAAAAGCAGTTGTGGTATGGCCTGATGGAAATGAATTAGAGCTGTACAAACTCATTTGGTTCATAAAAGCCGGGGTATTCAGCCCTTCTGTTTGGAAATAAAGCTTTGGCCTGGGCTGATGAAAGATGATCTTCAGCAAAGAAGCCATCATTCCTGAACTCAGGAAAGCGACAAATAGAGTAATGGCTTTTTTTCTCTTGTTGCGGATCAGCAACAGTATAATAACCGCGAGACAGGTAAGTCCATCTCCCAGATTGGTATAGACCATAAAGAAGAGGTCCAGCCAACTGGTATGGAATGGATTGAGAAGTGTAAAGCCCTCTTCTTTGGTATGAAGAAAGATGAAAAGGGAAGAGGCCAGTGCAAAGGCCAGCGCTAGCAGAAAATAATAAGGGAGGCTCCAGAGTTTTTTGAAAAGTGGGGGTGGCATTAAAATATCTTTTCATGTAAAAGTATTGAGCCTATGTGAATAGTGAGTTAAACAATTGTCAAGCTTAGCCTGTAATTCTGATATCAAATATTATCTTTTTAGCTTTGAGTTTAAATATTGAATGCTATGGAATCATTACAAGGAAGAAACGCGCTGATTACTGGAGCGGGTAAAGGAATAGGTAGGGCGTTGGCTATCGAATTGGCTAAAGAAGGTGTACATGTTGGTCTGGTAGCCCGCACAAAGGCAGATCTGGATAAAGTGGCAGAGGAATTAAGTGCCTGGCCGGTGAAGGTGGTGACAGCGATAGCAGACGTTTCGAATATCGCAGAGGTAAATGCTGCCGTTGCTGAAATAAAAGCTGGATTAGGGACAGTAGATATTTTAATAAACAATGCAGGCATTAGCAGCTTTGGGTCTTTCATGGAACTTGAGCCGGAACGCTGGGAGCAGATCGTGAAAGTGAATTTATTTGGGCCTTATTATGTTACACGTGCCGTATTGCCAGATATGATCAACAGAAAAACGGGCGATATTGTGAACATCTCCTCTACAGCAGGTAAAAATGGTGCTGCGGTAACCAGTGCCTATAGTGCTTCTAAATTTGCATTGATTGGAATGTCTGAGTCTTTAATGCAGGAAGTAAGAAAACATAATATACGGGTAACGACATTAACCCCAAGCACCATTGCTACGGATATGGCAAAAGACTTGAAACTCACCGACGGTAATCCTGACCGCGTGATGCAACCGGAAGATTTTGCAGAACTGATTGTTGCTCAATTGAAGCTGAACAGAAGGGTATTTGTTAAAGAGGCTGGGCTCTGGTCTACAAATCCATAGAATTTATATCGCCGCAGGACTAGTCATTGGTTCTGCGGTGTTTGATAAAGTAACCCGTCAGGTTCAGGGCGATCAGAAAATGATGGAATAGATTAGGGATCAGACCGTAGTACTTACTGAAGATCCTGAAACGTTCCTTCAGGCTATCCAGGTGTTTTTTCTTGGAAACACCGCCAACCAGATATTTCGCGACATAGCGGTGTGTGTTTATGGTAAGCTTTGCTTTTTTTGCTGCTTTAATGATCCAGTCTATATCAGAGCTGTATTTATATTGAAGGTCATAAGGCTCGGTCAGACTCTTTTTAATATAAATGGCCTGGTGGCTGATGTTCATTCCATATCTGAAACTTTTCCAGTTGAAATTTTCAGGAACCTGATGCCGTCTTCTGCCCAGGCTTTCCCAGTTTTCGTTATACATTTCTGTCTCACCATAATAGATATCCGCATGTTCTGCAGTGCTGAATACAGCAGCTACAGTATTTTCATCATAGATCTCATCTCCGGAATTCATGAATAGAACATAATCGCCGCTTGCAAGCGCCAGGCCTTTGTTCATCGCATCATAAATACCTCTGTCTTTTTCAGACAGCACTTTAGATAATTGGGATCTATAGCTGTTGATCACTTCGAGCGTTCCATCTGTAGATGCGCCATCTATGACTATATACTCTATGTTTGTATAGGTTTGATGTAATACAGAAAGCATCGTGCGTTCTATGTCCTTTACATTATTGTATACGATCGTAATAACGGTTAACTTAGGTTGCATGCAGGTTTTAGATCAGCGCGGCTGTAAATTGATAAGAGATTGGTACAAAAGTAAGTGTTTTTCGGCAATAACGGCTGGAGAAAACTGCGTCAGAATTGTTCTGCGTGCCTCTTTTTGAATTTCTTCCTGATTTTTGTGGAGGTACAACCACTCCATGCCGTTGGCCAGGTCTTCTGAAGATTGATAGTCGGCGAGATAGCCGTTCTCCAGATGTTTCACCATATCCGGGATACCGCCCGTTTTAAAAGCAATAACGGGTGTTGCACAGGAAAGACTTTCCATAACTGTATTGGGAAGGTTGTCTTCAAGTGAGGGTGTAAGGAAGGCATCTGCTGCAGAATAACATTTTGCCAGGTGCTCATCGTTACTAATGGTACCTAAAAAAGTGGTTTTAAACGGGAATTCAGGCATTTCTGCATTTTCCTTATTCCCAAAAATCACCAGTTCGATATCTTCTTTACGAATACCTGGTCTTTTAGAAAAGCTGTTTAATGCCTCTACCAGGTAAGAGGTGCCTTTGTGTTTGTCATTTTTAGAGGGCATAAAACCACTCATTAAAACGAATTTTTCGGGGGCAATTTTTAAGATCTTTTTCGCTTCTGTTTTAACATAGGGCTTAAAGATGGTTGTTTCTATGGTGTTTGGTATAACGTCTATAGGTCTTGCCCCCATTAAACTACTGATTCTTACAGATTCGGCCATCCAGTTACTGGGCGCTACAACATGATAGTTCAGGTTCGAATAGGCTTTCTTCTTGCGGAGCCAGTTCTTATGGGAAAAATCATTTTCTCCGCTAAATTTTAGCAAGGGGCAATGACCGCATTGCTGGTGGTAGTTTTCGCAGGCATATCGTACATGGCAGCCTCCTGTGAAAGCATTGCTGTCATGAAAAGTCCACACAATTGGTTTGTCCAGGTCGTCGATTTGTGCAAGCAGCTTTGGTGTGAGAAAGCCATGGTTGATCCAGTGCAGGTGGATGATGTCTGCCTCTTTTAATATCCGGTTTCTCACAATAGACCGTCCAAACCACTGCAGCGAGAACGGGGTTTTTAAGGCTTTGGAAAAGAATTTAGAAAGGTACCGTTCTGAAAGGATGTTAAATATGGCAATGGCCTTTTGCAGGGGCGATTTACTAAAAGTTTTCGTTTTAGTGCTTTCATTGAACTGAAAATAGACCATGACCTCAGATTGGACACCAGCTGTATTTAAAGCGTCACTTAACCTCAGGCATGCCCTGCCTGCGCCTCCATTTCCTTCGTAAGTGTTTATATGTAATACTTTCAATTGCCCCAAAGATAAAACTGCCCGCGTATGCTGAACATGGTTAAAAAATAGCTTCCGGGCGAAAAATACATAATATTGCTTAGTTTTCTTCAAATTGTTGTGTAATTTCAATTCTGATAATACAATAACGCTCGGTTCAGGGAAACTTCTGATGAGTTTTCTTTCCAAATAGAAATCTGACTGTTCAGATGAATTATTGTTTATTTTAATGGGAATATTTTAATTTATAGTTTTTGTCTATGAATGTTATTGTTGCGCCTCTTAGGGGCTTTTTTTCTGTTCAGAACTGATGGGTGCCTGGAAGTGGGGTTATTCTCCGAAAGTGGAGAAATTTATACCGCTCGGTAGTTTTTCTGCAGACAGGTATTTGATTATCGCTACGCGTGTGATTGAAAATCTCGGCTGGAAGCTGAGCCATGTTTCTGCAACAGGAATTATCGCTTATACCAATATCTCTTTTCAATCTTATAGTGAGGAGGTATCTATACGGATAAATTCAAATTTTGCGCTGTTCAAAAGCGAGTGCATAGGCGTGCAGATGCTGTTTACCGATTACGGGAAAAACGAGCAGAATATGGAGCGCTTCTTCAATGAGTTTGAATATGTTGAATATCATCTGGAAGGCATTTGGGAACAGGAAATTGATGTTTTTGAGCAATTGAAGGCTACGCAGGATGATTCTTATTTTGAAAGGGCACCACTGGTCAATAAGGATAAGATCAAAAATGTTTTGTATTTGTTCTATCCGCAGAAAGGATATCGGGTTACTCCGGTGATTGTATTGATCAATATCTTTTTCTGGTTATTCTGTGTCGTCTTTTTGAATATTGCAATTGTACTATACATCCGTGGGAAACTGGGACAGCAGGGTGACGTTTTTCAATTGCAGAGTTTATACCTGAAACTGGGGGCTAATTCCAGAGCTCTGGTGCTTAAGGGAGAATGGTGGCGGCTGCTTACGCAACAATTTATGCATTTTTCCTTCTTTCATCTTTTTTTTAATATGTATGCGCTGATTTATATCGGCTTGATGGTAGAGCCTAAACTGGGAAGTACAAAGACATTGGTTGTTTATATTTTGAGTGGTGTCTGTGGTGGAATTTTGAGCGTAGGCATGCATACGACCGGAATAATGGGGGGTGCATCGGGGCCTATTTTAGGAATGTTTGGCGCACTCCTGGCACTCATGCTTTGCAAAGCTTTCGAAAAAAATGCGAATAAAGCCTTGTTTATAAGTACGGCCATCCTGGTGGCTTATATGTTGATTAATGGTGCATTCACTCGTCGGGTGGATAATGCAGCACATATTGGAGGACTGATTTCTGGCTTTGTGATTTGTTATCTTTTGTATAATGAACGGCCGTTTCGCGTGGGGATGCCTGTTGCTGTTCGTTATATGGTTTCAATTTTACTTGTTGTTCTGACTGCAGGGTTGTCTATTTTATGGATGCCAAACTACCAGCAGAAAGAATTTGAAAAACTCCAGGGTGATTTTTTGGAGAACTCAAGGGCTTTTAACCAGGTATATTATATCGAACGATCTTTTCCGAAGGTGCAGAAACTTCAGATCATTCAATCTTCCGGTCTGGATAAATGGAAGGCGAATCAGCACATTGTTAAACAAATGGAGCAGTTGGTACTGGATGAAAAATATCAGTTACGGCGGCGCTACAATTCGAAAATGGCAGAAAAAGGATACCTGCTGGCCAGTTTAATGTACAAGCAAACAGAGGCAGGGAATAAGCAGTATCAACGGGAGATCACTGCAATCATGACAGAAATGAGCGAACTTGGTGAAGAACTCCGGGTAAGGTTGGAGAAAATCGAATAGTGCTGGTTCCGGTAACTTAAATCTAAATATCAGTATATTTAGACCCTTGAAAAAAATATTACTGATACATTTGCTGAACCGCGAAGATGAGGGAGTGAAAATGGGCGTGCTGCGGAAAATTTTGGTCGCATATGATAAATCATAACCGTTAAAAAAATTATATACTGATGAACAACCTGTTAACAGACAGAGAATTTTGGGTGAATTATTGGGAAAGCAAGACAGATCTCTCTGTTAATATTCCTGAAAATTATTTATTTAGCAAAGAGCTTAAGGACGTTGTGCAAAAGCAAGGCTTAAAAAGTGCGATTGAACTGGGCGGTTTCCCGGGTTATTATGCAGTTTTTTTGAAGAAATATCTTCATTTAGAGGTGACCTTACTGGATTATTTTGTTCATCCACCCATTACCAATGAGTTGTTGCAGAGTAACGGACTGGAGGAAAGCGATATCCATATCATTGAAACCGATCTGTTTAAATACGTCCCTGAACAAAAATACGATCTTGTTTTATCCTGCGGACTGATTGAACATTTTAAAGATACGGCTGATATCGTTAACCGGCATATTGCTTTTTTAAAGCCAGGAGGGACCTTGTTTATTACCTTGCCTAATTTCAACGCTGTGAATGGATGGTTTCAAAGGAAATTTGACAAAGACAATTACGATAAACATAATATTGACTGCATGGACCCGGAATTGTTGGCCGGTATTTGCCGGGCTGCTGGGCTGGAACAGGTAGAATCGGCATATTATGGCCATTTTAGCTTATGGCTTGAAAATGAAAAACAAAGATCATTCGCTGTCCGAATGTTTAAAAAAATACTTTGGACAGGTGGGAAGGTGCTTACAAAGGTCTTTCCTTTTAACTCCAGACAGCTTTCTCCTTATATTGTTTTGCAGGCGAAAAAAAGCGGGATTTTATAGTTCCGGAGTAGTTGTGGGTAGATAAATGCTTAAAAAGCAAATCAGCCCAGCTTTTCTTTGATCAGTCGTTTAATGCGCTGCCATAGACTTCCTTTTCTATTAGAGAGGAAATATTTAATGGCTTCATAAGCTTCCGGGTTCTCTTTGATCTCTGTTGGAAAGGCTTTTACCGGTTTTGGATTGATCACCACATTATAGATGTCGTTGATGCCGGAATGGATGCCAGAGCCGTCATGTCCTATATTGTTGACCAGGGATTGTGCAGGATTTAAAGTTAAGCCACCTTTCAGGAAGATTGATGCATACCAGCGGATAGCCCATGAATTATTTCTGCCCTTTTTAAAGTCCTGCATTTGCTTCCAGAAATTCATGGTCTTCTCAATGGAGAAGGCATTTCTTTTAGGGGCGTCAAATTGCTTCAGCAGTACATCGATATTGGGTTCGAAATGTTGCCAGGCCCGCTCCCAGGTTGCCCAGCCCCAGCTGGTTGCAGCACGGTAAAAGAAAGATTCCGGTAATTGCTTATCCTTTAAAGGATACATGTAAGCACCAATATGCATCACCTTTTCTTCTTTTCTGTATAGGTTGAGTGCTTCGTTAAAATAAGTGAGGGTATGCGGAGAGCTGATCAGGTCATCTTCAAAGACAATGATTTGTCCGTAGTCTTTAACCAGCCGGCTTACTCCGGCGATTATTGAATTGGCCAGGCCCATATTCTCTTTCCGTTCGATGATCTCTACGGAACGGAAACCGTCGACAGTTTTTAGAAAATCCCTTAGCTCTTGTACCTTTTCCTGATCTGAGGGAGTTTTGGGTCCGTCAGAAAAAATAAACAGCCGGCTTTCTGCGGCCAGCTCATTCTGCTGCAAAAACTTAAGCGTACGTTCTGTATGCTTAGGCCGGTTGTAAACAAACAGGGCTATGGGGGCGAGATGCTGCATTTTCTAGATATCCAAACAGTTTTCGGTACGGTAAAAAACAGAGGTCGCTTTCAGGTAGAACAGTCCTGGCGAGATACCAGAGAAAGAAAGTTCTTTGAACTGATTTTCTTTCAGAAAGCTCCGGGCTTGTTCGTATTCCGGACGTTCAGAGTCGTCAAGAACAATTACTCCGGAAGGGCTAAGGGCCTGTATGCTTTCTATGCAGCAGTTCACCCGGTCGCGTCCGTCTACAATAATAATGTCGAACTTTGTGCCCAGGAGTCTGGCTTTTTTACTGTATTCTCCGCCTCTTTCCAGCTTGGTAAAGATCATTTCGGCATTTTGAGGTTTGGTGCCTGCAATTTTATGATACCAGCTTTCGTCATGCTCTACGGATACCACTTTACCTACACGTTGTGCATAGAACAGTGTTGAGCTCCCCGAACCATATTCAAATACCGTTTGAGATTTGTTCAGCCTGCTGGTAATAAAGTCAATAAAGGAATAAGTTACCCATGGAAGGGCTTCACCTTTGCCATCAACGGCTTGTTTGGTATCAAACGCCCTAAACCAACCAATACTGGTAAGGTAACCTTTATGGCCATAAGATAATAGAGCGGCGAGCCGGTCGGGCTTAGAAAGTAGGGTAGCTAATGCTTTAAGTTTACTCAACGTTTTATTATTTTTTGAAATGCAGAGATCAAAAATAATGATTTTAACATCATTATACCCTGCTGTCTTGTTTTAGGAATGAATAAAATATAAAAAGTAGAGACCACGCAGGCAATCAACGTCGCTATTGAAGCACCGATACCCCCGTAATGCGGAATCAGCCAAAAGTTCAGCGCGATATTGATGATGGCACCTGCGGCTGTTCTCTGAAAGGAGATCATAGTGAATCCTTCATTGATTAGGTATTGGGAACTGGCAACTCCAAAAAATACGAATATGCCAGACCAGATATGGATGCTCAGCATGGTGCCTGCTCCGATAAAACGGTTCCCGTAGAGCAGGTGGATGATATCTGTTCCAAGAAAACTGATTACAATAGCCACTGGCAGACTGATGAAGACCAGCAGGTCATACAGATTGTTGAGGCGTTTATGGTATCTTTCCGGATCTGTTTTTCGGGCAAGAATCAATGCTGGAAAAACAGAAGTGACAATGGCCATGGGAATAAAATACCAGGCCTCGCTTATTTTTGCCGCTGCACTGTAAATCCCAACTTCACCACTGCCCTCACTTTTAAGCATGACCTGGTCGATTTTCATATAGATTGTAACCATTACTGCTGTTAAAATCAATGGAAAGGATTGTTTTAATAAAGATAATGCGCGTTCGTAACGAAATGTCCATGTCGTGATTTTTAAACCCCTTTGACGATAGATTAAAACCAATCCTATAGCGAGAATGAAACCGTCAAATGTTAAGGCTGCAGCAAACCAGATCACAGGCGCCTTTATCCATACCAGAAAAATTTTAACCAGTGCGGAAAGGACCACGCAAATGTTTTGTACATGCACTACATATTTGGACTGAACCTGGGATTGAAAGTAAGAGTCTATGACATTAAAAGACTTGAAAAAAGAAGCCAGGGAAAGTAAGGCCACAATAGCCGTCAGGGGTTTGCCGGGTTGAGCTGAAAAATGGTGGAAGACCAGGTAAAGACCAATGCTGAGCGGAATAAGGATAACATTGACCCCGATACGCAACCAGAGTGAAGTGCCCAGAATTTCATCTCTTTTTTCAGGTTGGTTAATAATTTCCCGAATGATAAAGGAGTCGAGCCCCAGCGTACCCACCGCTGCAACAATTGCAGTTAGGGCATCTGCAAAACTCAGGTCTCCAAAGGATACGGGGCCTAAATAACGTACAATCAGGAAACTCACCAGCATACTGAGTATTTTGCCAAACATCAGCCAGCTGGTGTTTTTGAAATACTTGCTAAATGCGGCTTCATCAAAACCTTTAAGTCCGGGGATTCTCATTCTTGCAAAGATGTGAAAATTGCGGTTATTGGGCGAAGCTTTTCTCGATCCTGTGCAATTGTTTTAAATGGTGCTTTAAATGAACCTCAGTAAAGCGGAACCATTGCCGGGCATTGAGGTAACCCAGCCGCGGGTGTTTGGATTTAACATTGTCCCTGGCCCTGGGGATTTGTTTGTAATCGGCTTCCAGTTGTTTTTTAAATTGGCCGATCAGGTCTTGTGCTTCTTTTTTGGTGATGACTTTTGCCCTGCCCTCCAGTTGTTTAGGGATTTTGTACCGTCCAGGAGGCAAAGCGCCAAAGAAAAGAATAAGCTTTACTGCAAACGCAGTCGGCTTATCCTTTCCTTTTCCGTTTAAACAATCTTCCATAGCATGCAGTGACAAGAGGCTTGCGTCAAAAATATGTGCATATACTTCACTGTAAGACCAGCCGCCGATGGGGGGGCTGGTCTGGAACTGGACATCACTGATGCTCTGCAGCTTGTCGTTATAAGCATCTGTAATCCTTTGCAGGGAAGAGAAAATGGTGGTTGTATTCATTTTAACGGTTTGAGGGTGCATTCTTTAAAAAGTCCATCAAGCCATTCTGTCCGCTGAGGAATTTGAAGCTGTTTTTTAAAGTATAATAATTGTTCTTGTCTACAGTTACGCTGTAGGCTCTTTTTGCAATGTCCAGTCCCTGATCTTCAAAATCCAGGGAGCGAATGATTTCTCCAACCTGTTTGGTGCTGAAATAATTGTTTTTCAGGGCGATGTCTATAATCCTGATCCTGTCTTTGTCGAAGTGTTCTGCATGCACAGAGTTCATGAATTGCGTAAAATCTTCCGGGTTCATGGCATAACCCTGGTCAGGATAGCCTGGATGTACAGGAGGATAACCGGGCTGAGCATGTAGATTACCGTCCCAGTCATCAAGAAGATACTGGCCCCGGTTAAATATTGCAAGTGCTGAGCTGATCTGAAATCCACGTCTTTGAGAATAAGAGGCAATAATCCTTTTATTACCTTCCAGGCGGATGCGTTGCTTAAAGACGGGTCGGTTTTCCTGCAGTATAGTGAGCACTGGGTTTGGGTCTGAAACTTCAAAGAAGCGGAACCTGCCCTGGGAAGATCCGGCATATTCTTCATTCAGGTAAACGGTAAATTTTCCCCGGTCAGCGATTTCAAGAAACAGTTCCGAGGTCTGAGCCCTTCGCTGGGCAAAAATTGCGGTAGTTTGCAGCAGTACAGCAAGCAATAAGATGATCTTTTTCATTTGGTTTCATTTGTGTGTAGAAACCATATTACGAATCTCATACCACGTTGACAGAATTTTAGAAGTACTGGAGTAATTCTTCGAGGTGATGTATTTGCCAGTCCACATATTCCGGTGCTTCTTTCTTCAGCGGATTAAAGAAAATAGCCTTCATTCCAAAGTTCTGGGCGCCGGTAATGTCGGCTTCCAGACTGTCGCCAATCATAATGCTTTCTTCTTTTAGTGCTTCTGCTTTTTGTAAAGCATGTTCAAAAATAGCCTTGTCGGGCTTGTTAACGCCTACATCTTCGGAAATGATCACATTTTTGAAATAAGGATTCAAAGCGGAAACCTCCATTTTGGTTAGGGTACTTTCTTTGAAACCATTGGAAATGATATGAAGGCTGTATTTTTTTTGCAGGTAAGACAGTACTTTTTCTGATCCCTCAAATAAATTTGTTTTGGTTGGAGTGATCCGGACATAATCGTCCTCAAATTGCTTCGGTATATGGTCAGGGTGTATGCCCAACTGGATAAAGGTAGTGCTGAATCTTTCAGACCTAAGGGTTTCCTTGCTGATTTTGCCCACATGGTAGGCGGCCCAGAGCCGGTGGTTATTTTCTGTGTAAGTTTGAATGAACTCTTCTGTAGAAGTTAAACCGAGTGTTTGAAGCTGGTAGGTCTGATAGAGCTCCTTCAGTGTTTCTTCTGCATTTTTATCGAAATCCCAGATGGTATGATCCAGGTCAAAAAAGATATGTTTGATCATGATTAAAGTTTTGGGCCATAGGCCAGGTCACCGGCATCTCCAAGACCGGGAACGATATAGGCCTTTGTTGTCATCTCTTCATCTATTGCGCCCACCCACAGTTTAGCATGGGGAAGATTGGCCCTCACGTGGCGAATACCTTCCGCACTGGCAATGGCAGTTACGATGTGAAGTTCTTTGATGCTGAAACGGTTGAGTAATTCTTTGCAGCAGATCACCATACTCAGACCAGTAGCAAGCATAGGATCTGCAACGATCACCGTCCTGTCTGTGAGGTCTGGTGAAGAAATATATTCCATCTGGATCTCAAAATCGCCGCTTTTGTGCGTTTTTCTGAAGGCGGTAATAAAGGCAGAGTCTGCCATATCGAAGATATTCAGTAATCCCTTATGCATAGGTAGCCCTGCGCGAAGTATGGTGGCCAGCACGGGTTGTTGCACAAGTTGTTTGCTT
>NZ_DATMRL010000660.1:0-8669 GCF_035566355.1 Pedobacter sp. | reverse complement strand
AAGTTGTTGACTTACTACAGCAGACCTTGGATAATGAAAAGGCAACCGACGAAGCTTTGACGCAGGTAGCTGAAGCTTCTATTAATGATGCTGCTGTAGCAGAATAATTATTTATCTATCCTTATTGAAAAGAGACATCTTTTGATGTCTCTTTTTTATTTTTTGAAATAATTATTTACATTTTCAATAAGGAATTGGATGTCAAAAGGTTTTGAAATCATTCCATCTGGTTTACAATATTTTTCATCCATCTTACCGAGGTCATGAGATGCGGAGATCATAATAATGCCTATATGTGCAGTTTGCGGATTAACCTTAATTTCATGGCAGATTTCACGACCGTCACGATCTCCAAGCATCACATCGAGCAAAATAAGTTCGGGTTGAAAACTCTTGATTTTATCGGGGACATCGGTTCCATTAAATATGCCGTCTACTTCATAACCTTCCAGATCAAGAATTATGGTTGTAACCTCGACGATATCACGATTGTCATCTACAACAAGTATTTTATTCATCTAATCAAGTTTATTATGTTATTCTGGTATTCCAGGGAGTTTTATTCCTGCTGTTTTTAATTTTGTCATCAGATGTTCCTGAAATATAAATTTAGCATCATTAAATCCGTGGGCATTCAGCCATACATTTACCATAACCTTATAGCCGCTCTCTTCCAATGCAGAAACCCCAATCCTGCTTTTTGGACTGTTCAGTACGTCTTCACATTCTTTAATACTTTGTTGTATAATTGGTTTAAGTATTTCAAAATCAATTCCGTAACTAAATTTTATTTCAATGTCAAGTCTTCTGTTTCCAATGGTACTAATATTGATAATAATCTCATTGGAGAGTTTGCTGTTAGGTACCACTACGGTCCGGTTGTCAAATGTAGTTACAATGGTGTAAAAAATCTGTATCGAACTCACCGTTCCTTCCTGTCCCTGAGCAATAATATTATCTCCAACCTGGAATGGTTTCAATAAAAGGATAAGCACACCGCTTGCGAAATTCTGCAGTGTTCCAGATAAAGCCAGTCCGGCAGCCACGCCAAAGGCGCCGATGAGTGCAGCAAAAATGGTCATTTGTATTCCTGCAATCTGCATGGCACAAATTACAAGCAATACTCTAAGCGTAGTGACCATTAAACTTGTTAGAAATGGCCTTAAAGAGGATTCTACATCCTTGTGGTGCATGCGGTGAGTTATCCATCTGGAAAGTATTTTGATAAGCCAAAAACCGATGGCCAATACCAGGATGGCAAGTAAAAGATTTGGACCATTCAAAATAATCCAGTCATACATTTTATCGTAAAAATCGGTGGTTTTCTTTAAAGGATCTTCTTTCATGAAGTTGGATTTAAAAGGGAGCCGTTAAATGATAACGGCTCCTTTAATAAAAACAAATTATACGCTCACGAAGAAATAACATGTTCTGTAAGAAAAAGTTTTTTTGTAGGATAAAATGATGCATTGCCGATATCAAGATCAGGTGGAAATACCTTGCAAGAACGCGTAGAAATACTCGTGTACCTGTTTAAGCGAATGGAGAGATTTGAATCTGATTATTAACCTTCACTCTATTTAAAATTTAAATCTTATGAAAAAGATCAATTACTTATTAACAGGCCTTGCAATGATTGGATTATTTGCACTGTCCTGCAGTAAAGACGGTGCACAGGGGCCAGAGGGACCAACTGGGCAAACTGGACAGCAAGGAGCGATTGGTCCAGCTGGACCTGCGGGGCCTAATGGAAAAGCCGGGAGCGTGATTTATAGCGGAACGACGGCGCCCGATTTGACGCTTGGCCTTGTTGGTGATTATTATCTGAACAGTTCTACCAGCCTGCTTTACGGACCTAAAACTGCATCGGGATGGGGAACAGGCTTTTCTCTTAGAGGAAGTACAGGTGCAACAGGTGCAACAGGTGCTACCGGGGCTACCGGTGCAACCGGAGCTGCAGGAACTCCCGGAAGTAAAATATTAAGTGGCTCAGGGCTTCCAGCTGCTTCATTAGGGGTTTTGGGTGACTTTTATCTTGATAAAACAAATTATCTGTTATACGGACCTAAAATTTCATCGGGATGGGGCCCGGCAGTTTCACTTCAGGGCCCGGCGGGCACAGCCAATGTAATGTATTCCGGATGGCTCTACGCTACAAATTTCAGAGACACCACTGCAGACAATTCAGCTTTAAAAGCTGCTGATCTGGCAGCACCGGCAATTACTTCTACACTTCTGAATAACGCAGTATTCCAGGTTTATTTCAACTTCGGCGGTGGTGTGTATACCTTGCCTTACAGTAGCTATGCTGGTGGAAAACTGAATACAATCAGTTATTGGCCAAGGGTAGGACATTTCATTATTACTCGCTTTACTGCCGATAATTCAAATAGTATAGCCTTGTCTACTTTGTTGCAGTACAGATATGTGATCATACCGGGGGGCACTACTGCATTGGCTTCAAAACATATTAATATAAATAATTATGAAGAGGTGAGGAAGTTCTTCAGGATCCCGGACTAGTTCGGGTTAGGTGAATGGAAAGGAGGTAACTAAGGTGCGCATAGTTACCTCCTTTTTTTATTTTTCATTCATGGCTATGTCATTGTTTTTAGACAGCAGTTTTGCATTTTCTGCAAGGCTAATAAATTCAGTACGATAGCCTTCATCATCTTTTCCCTTCGCCGCTTTTGCCCTTGCAATAAGGCTGGTGAAATCTGATTGTTGTTTATATTCTGAATTTCGGAGCAGCAGTCCAAATTCTGCAACAGCGCTGGCAAATCTGAAATCATCAGTTGTTTTAGAAAAGGGCGTTGGCTCATCATTTAAAGTAGTCATCTGCACCCGGCTTTTTTTAGAATCAGGGTTTTTATATCTGAATTTAACGGTAACAATCTCCAATGAAGTATTGTTAAAGATATCATCCTTTGGCTTTTGATATTTAAGCGGATCAACATTGCTGAAATTATCTTTTAAGCCTGCAGGTATAATTTCATAAAGGGCCGTTATACTGTGTCCGGCACCCATATCTCCACCCATTTTCTCGTCGTTATTAAAGTCTTCTTTGGTTAGGAGCCTGTTTTCGTAACCAATTAAACGATAGGCCTGTACTTTTCCGGGATTAAACTCTACCTGTATTTTTACATCCTTTGCGACGGTAAAAAGTGTACTGCCAAACTCGGTAACCATGGCTTTCCTGGCTTGGGATATATTGTCTATATAGGCATAGTTTCCATGTCCTTTATCTGCGATAGTTTCCATTTTACTGTCTTTCAGATTACCCATTCCAAAGCCAAGTACCGATAAACTGATCCCACTGTTTTTTTCATTGGCTACCAGTTTTTCCATATCCTCATCACTCGATGCACCTACATTAAAATCTCCGTCGGTGGCTAATACAATCCGGTTGTTTCCCTGTTTGATGAAATGTTCCCTGGCAATTTGATAGGCCATTTTTATACCATCTCCACCAGCAGTTGAACCGGAGGCTTCCAATTGGTCAATCGCTTCTTTTAGTTTGGTTTTTTGATCACCAGATGTACTGCCCAGTTTTAAGCCGGCTGTACCAGCATAGGTTACAATAGCTACATGATCTTCTGGCCTGAGCTGGTCTACCAACATTTTCATGGAAGCTTTGACCAGAGAAAGTCGATTTGGCCCTTCCATAGAACCGGATATATCCAGAAGAAAAACCAGGTTAGAAGGAGGTAGCTGCTCTGTTTTGAGTGCTTTTGCTTTTAAGGCAATGCGAAGTAAGCGGTGCCGGGGATTCCAAGGGGCAGAAGATAGCTCAGTATGTATAGCAACAGGGTCCTGGTTAACTGGATCTTGAAGGTCATAATGAAAATAATTTAATAGCTCTTCAGTACGAACCGCATCCTTTGGCGGCAATTGACCTTGGTTGATCATTCTTCGTACATTGCTGTAGGAAGCTTGATCTACATCTATTGCGAAAGTAGATAAGGGCTCCTTTACAGGATTTAGAAAGCCATTTTCTATGATACCTTTATAGCTTTCTCTATCTTGAAGAACAGTTGCTGCTCCACGGATTTGGATACCCGCCACTTTGCCGGTTAGTGTAGTCCCGGGTACAGTGCTGACTGATGCTGTGAATACCCGTTTTCTTTGTGTCTGATAACCCATTACTACGACTTCCTGAAGAGAAGTTTTAGCGGGTTGCAGCCAGATATTAATTGTATTGGACTTTTTTGCTTCTACCTGCTGGAATTCGTAACCAATCATGGAAAAGAGCAGTACAACTTTTTCCTCTTTAGTGACCACTGCAAATTGTCCATTGAGATCTGTTGATGTGCGAATATTTGTACCCTTTACGAAAATTGAGACACCAGGTATCGGTTTCTTGTCATCTGCACCATAGACACTTCCGCGAATGGTACGAGCGGTGCTGTTGAAGGTCGTTAAACCTAAGAACAGCATGATCAAATAAATAATTCTTTTCATATTATGGATTTTTGCAGGGGGATGCATCCCTTTTAAAATTTCCATAAACGATTAGAAAAAAAAGTATTTTTACAGGAATGAATTGGCTCAAACGCTCTAAAGATACAGATCCGCTTAACGATGCAGCCTTGCTGAAGCTTTATCTGGAAACGGGTGATCTTGCCCCGCTTGGTGAACTGTTTCGCGCCCATTCTTCTATGGTGTATTACGTTTGCTACCGTTATTTGCAGGATAGTGAACAAAGTAAAGATGCAGTGATGCAGATTTTTGAAGAGTTGATTGTTAAAGTGAAAAAACAAGAGATCCGTCAATTTGGAAGCTGGCTGTATGTGCTGAGTAAAAACTATTGTTTAATGCAGTTGCGGTCTTCAAAAAACAGGCAGCATGTGGCTATTGATGATTTTGTGGAATTTCCTTTGAAGCCGCATCAGGAAGATTTGGAAGAGAAAGAACGTCAGTTGACAGCCATGGAGAAGTGTCTGGAAAGACTGCCGGAAAAACAAAAGCAGAGCATCAGTTTGTTTTTTCTTAAAGAAAGGTGCTATAAGGAAATTGTGGATTTTACAGGGTTTAGCTTAAATGATGTTAAGAGCTATATACAGAACGGGAAAAGGAATTTAAAAATTTGCATGGAGAAAAATCATGAGTAGCCAGGACGACATAGCATTGATCAGGCAGTATCTGAGAGGAGAGCTGGATGAACGTGCAATGTACGCGTTAGAAAGACGTGCACAGCATGATCCTGAGCTTATGGATTTGATGATGGGGATGGAGCTGGCTGAAGGACGACTACACCAGGATGATTTAACGGAAATAGATCAATGGATTTCCAGGCGTACAGCTGGAGCTAAAACCAGGAAAATAATTTCATGGAAAATACTTGCTGCAGCGGCCTCGCTATTTATAGTTATGGGGACGGCGCTTTTCTGGATGACCAGAACTCCGGAAGTGAAACTTTTCCGGCAGCCTTCTGTTTCTGTAAAAGCGCAGCCTGTTTTACCACCAGATTCTGTAAAAAATCAGCAGCAGATTCTTACGCAAATAAAGCCTGAGAAACAGCTGCGAAAATCCCATCAAACTAGATTGCCCATAAAACAAAAGAATCCGGGTGCTTTTTCAGAAGATATAGCGGTTATTGGCAATAAGAAAGAAGATTCGCTGTATACTGCGAAGACAAGTCTGGCTGAAGTAGCGGTTGTAGGTTTTACAACTGAAAGGAAAAAATCCGTTGCTGCATCTTCCCAGACAACAATTTCGGGTACGGAGTTAACTCATTCTTTGGAGGGTAAAGTTGCTGGTGTAAGCGTAAAATCTGGTCGTTATGATTCGCCTGTATTAATGAAAGGGGTTGTTAAAGATAAAAAAGACAATTCTCCACTGCCTGGTGCAGTAGTCAGGATAAGGGGAGCATCATCTATAGCAACTGCGACAGATGTCAAAGGTGAGTTTACGTTGTCTGTTCCTTCAAAATTAAGAAACAAAGATCTGGTGGTGTCGGCATTAGGCTATGATCAGGGACAAATAAAGCTGAAAGGCAAGGACAGTGTCGATGTTGCCTTAAGTCCAAGTACAGGCAGTTTAAATGAAGTTGTGGTGGTGGGTTATGGAACCAAAAGGAAAGCCCATTCCTCTGAGCCTGTTATTGGATGGGCAGCTTACCAAAAGTATCTTAAGGAGGAGGCGGTTCTCTCAGATGGCCAGCGAGGAACAGTGAAATTAGAGTTTAGTGTAGATGCACAGGGTAATCCCGTTCATGTGAGGGTTAAAAAAGGTTTGTCTGAAACAAACAATCGGAAAGCGGTTGATATACTGATGCAAGGCTCAAAATGGACCACGGATCCTCTGGATTCAGCACGGGTGATTCGTCTTAAAATTAAATTTCAAAAATAGGAAGCAGAACATCATGTCTGCCAACTACTGGAAGATTACCTTTTCTATGAAGTCGGATATGCTACCTGTACTGGAGTTGGTTGGTTTCTCCGCTCATATACCCTATCACACAACCTGGGTTCATGAACAAGTAGAACCCAACCTGAACCATCCTAATTTATCCAGCTTGCGCATATGAACCAATTACATGCCTTGCTTCTGGAAGTTTAGTTTTTTTGCTAAATTCATCCAGGAGCAACGATAATTTATCTTTAATAAGAAAACCCCGATGCAAAATAAAAACATTGAATATAAGTCCATTAAACCTAATCAGGAACTCCAGGATTTTGTGGAAAGCTTTTGGATGCTGGCTAATCTTTCTGAAGAACGAGAAGAAGTGGTTGTTCTGCCAGATGGTAGAATAGATGTTCTTTTCTCCATATCTGCAACAGAACCCTATCATGTTACGCTAATGGGACTGGATGTTGCAGCTAACAAGGGTATACTTTTACCCGGTGAAAAAATTTATGCGCTTAGTTTTAGATTGCTGGCTGTTGAATATATTCTTGATCTCCATCTTTCAGAACTTCTTGGTCATGTACTTGTCCTTCCTGAAAACTTTTTAGGCATTTCGGCAATTGATCTGAACAGTTTTACGGGTTTCTGCTATAGGGTTTCTGAGCAACTGTTGCAAAAGCTTAAAAAGCCTGTGAAGGAGAAGAAACGAAAGCTGTTCGAGTTAATTTATTCCTCCAATGGTTCTATGACTGTAAAAGAACTTTCGGAAAAAGCGAATTGGAGCAGCCGGCAAATCAACAGGTATTTTAACGACAGGTTTGGGCTGTCTCTTAAAACCTATTGCAATATTTTGCGTTTCAGGGCTTCTTTTCAGCAAATCAAAGATGGGATTCTTTATCCCCAACAGGACTTTTCCGACCAGGCTCATTTTATACGGGAAGTAAAAAGATATTCGGGGGTAATACCTAAAGAACTCAATGAAAATAAAAACGACCGATTTATTCAATTTTCGACTTTGCTAAAGAAATAATTTTGTAGTGTAAACAAGATTTATTTTTATGAACTTACTACAAGATAAACAAGTCGCTATCGTGGGTGGAGGCCCAGGTGGCTTAACGCTCGCCAGGTTGCTTCAGTTGAATGGCGCTGTTGTAAAAGTATATGAAAGGGATTTAAGCCCTGAAGTACGTATCCAGGGATCAACACTTGATCTTCATGTCGATTCCGGATTAAAAGCATTGGAAAAGGCCGGATTAATGAATGCATTTAAGGAAAATTATCGGCCTGGAGCGGATCTGCTGATGGTTACAGACCAATATGCCAATGTCGTTTACGATCAGCATGAAGAAGTATATGAGGAAGCCTTTGGAGAGGCTCATTTTCGCCCTGAAATTGATCGTGGTCCATTAAGGCGTATTTTACTTGCGTCGCTGGAAAAGGAGACTGTTGTCTGGAATAAGTATTTGATCTCCTTGTCGGAGAACGAAGGGGGATGGTTGCTACAATTCAAAGATGGGACAGTTGCCAGTGCAGATCTTGTTATCGGTGCAGATGGTGCAAATTCAAAGATCAGAAAATTTGTTACCGACAGTACGCCGGTTTATTCTGGTGTGACTATGGTTGAAGGTACTGTTTATGAAGCGGCAAAAAATGCACCACTGCTTTGGGAGTTGACCAAGGGAGGGAAAGTTTTTGCACTGGGCAATCACAGAACATTAATTACCAGTGCCAAAGGAGATGGCAGTTTGTCCTTCTATACGGGGTGCAAGAAAGAAGAATCCTGGGCTAAGAACAGTGGCATTGATTTTAATGACCACCATCAATTGCTAAATTGGTTTAGAGAGGAATATGCTGGCTGGGATGTCATATGGGAAGAACTTTTTAACAACATCCATACTCATTTTATATTACGGCCCCAGTATTATATGCCTCTTGATCAAACTTGGGTAACGCGTCCAAATATTACAATAATCGGAGATGCTGCCCATGTAATGCCTCCCTACGCAGGAGAGGGAGTTAACATGGCCATGAAGGATGCGCTGGAGCTCTGTGAATGTTTAACCAGCGAAATTTTTCCGGATTTGCGATCAGCTTTAAAGCATTATGAACAGCAAATGCTTGCAAGAGCATCCGCAGTAACTCAAATGACTTTAACGTCGACGGCTATGCTGCATGCTGATGATTCGATAAGTAACTTGTTAAAGATGTTTAGCAGTGAAGAGGAGGGCGGGGAATAAAAAAAATGGGCTGTTCAAACAAAAAAGGATGCCGAACAGCATCCTTTTTTGTTGTTTTGCGGAGGAAGAGGGATTCGAACCCTC
>NZ_DATMRL010000659.1:0-3391 GCF_035566355.1 Pedobacter sp. | reverse complement strand
AGTTATGGTTAAACCGCAAACCTGTTCCAACTTACCAATATAGCTGATCAATGCAGGCAGATCGTCTGCGTTCATGGCTTTATCCGGACGGAAAGCAGGCAAAATCTTAATTTCAAAACCATCTGCCTTCAATTGTTTGTGGTAAGCCAGATCATCCACCGGATCATCAGTGGTTGCCACAACAGACACCTTCATTTTACGCAGCAGGTTTTTTACAGAATACTCCGGCGTCTGCAGCTTAGCCGTACATTCATCGTAAATCTTTTTCGCCGTCGCCGGAGAAAGGATATCGTATACATCAAAATAGCGTTGAAGTTCCAGGTGCGTCCAGTGATATAAAGGATTACGCAGGGTATAAGGCACCGTTTCCGCCCATTTCTCAAACTTCTCCCAGTCACTTTTATCTCCGGTAATGTACTCCTCGGCAATCCCGTTGGCCCTCATGGCCCGCCATTTATAATGATCGCCATACAACCAAACCTGTGTCAGATTTTCAAAATTACGGTCTTCTGCAATCTGATCCGGCGGAAGATGGCAATGATAATCAATCACCGGCATATCTTTGGCAAAGTCATGATACAATGCCTGGGCCGTCTTATTCTTTAATAAAAAGTTCTCGTCTATAAATTTTTTCACGTGGTTCCTTCTTTTTAAGATCGCTATTAAACACCTCCAAAAACAGAGAACCCACCATCCACACAAATCATTGCCCCGGTTACAAACTTAGACGCATCACTCAACAGCCAGACCAAAGCCCCTTTCAATTCATCCGGATCACCAAAACGTTTAAAAGGTGTTTGTTTGATCACCAGACCACCACGGTCGGTATATCCACCCTCAGGTTTAGTTAAGAGGTTACGGTTCTGTTCTGTGAGGAAAAAACCAGGTGCAATTGCATTCATTCTGATTTTATCGCCATACCTGTTGGCCATCTCCACAGCAAACCACTGGTTGTAATAATCTACCCCGGCTTTACCCATATTATAACCCAACACCTTTGTAATGGCCCTTTTGGAATTCATAGAAGAAATATTCACAATACTTCCTTTACCTGTATCCGCAATAGCCTCCCCAAAGATCTGCGTAGGAATAATCGTTCCCCAAAGGTTCAGGTCCATTACCTTTTTCATTCCGGCCAGGTCCATATCAAAAATGTCCTGTTCTGGTGCCAGAACCCCTTCAGGCTGATTTCCCCCGGCCGCATTAACCAAGCCGTCTATCTTGCCAAACCTTTCCAGAACCAGGGCTTTCGCTGCCTTTAGCTCCTTTTCGTTCATCACATCGGCAACCAGGGCTATGGCCTGTCCGCCGGCAGCATTAATTGCATCAGCACGTTCCTGAGCCACCTGTGCATTTCTGCCCAGGATACCTACAGAAGCACCCGCTTCTACCACCGCATTTACAAAAGCACCGCCTAAAATTCCGGTACCGCCAGTCACTACAATGACCTTATCTTTTAAAGAAAATGAATTGTCCATTAACGTATATCTTGAATTGCAACAGGGTCCATATCCGCATAATCCAGGTTTTCACCACCCATACCCCAAATAAAACTGTAATTTTTTGTACCACTTCCCGAATGGATACTCCAGGGCGGAGACACCACCGCCTGATGATTCGCCATTAAAATATGACGGGTCTCCTGAGGTTCGCCCATCAGGTGCAATACGCGCTGATCCTCTTCTACATCAAAATAGAAATAAGCTTCCATTCTCCGGTCATGTACATGCGCAGGCATGGTATTCCATACACTGCCATTGGCCAGAATAGTTAAGCCCATCACCAATTGGCAACTCTGAATTCCGTCTTTATGAATATAACGGATAATCCTTCTTTCGTTAGCCGTATCCAAACTGCCCAGTACAGCAGAAAAAGCATCTGCTCTAACCAGCAAAGTCGTTTCGTAAGTTTTATGTGCAGGCGTAGACAACAAATAAAACACGGCCGGATTGGCTGCATCGATACTCTCAAAACGCACCTTTTCAGTACCTTTGCCTAAATAAAGGGCATCAAGTTTATCCAGGTTATAAGTTGTGCCATCCGCTTCGATACGGCCTGCACCACCCACGTTAATTACCCCAAGCTCCCTTCTTTCCAGAAAGTACTCAGAGCGTAGATGAGCATAATTACCCAATTCAACACCTGCATTAACCGGGTATGCCAAACCAACCATCATCCGGTCATAATGTGTATACACAAAATTCACCTTATTTTCCGCCTTCAGGTCAGCCAGTAAAAAACGTTCCCTGATCTTTTCCGTACCGTATGATTTGAAATCATCCGGGTGTACCGCGTGTAATACTTTTATATCCTCCATCTGTATATCAATTTTAATCTTTTAATCATTCATTTATAAAGATACCCCTCTTTTCCGAAGGGATAAAATCATCTTGTCTTTGCTGAGCGGCCCTCACAGGTTTTTGAAAGCAGACAAAGCAACCTGAATTCCATTCTCGGTAATCAGGTCATAATAATTACCTACTGCAGTAATAAAACCCCGCAATTGGGTCAGATCGGTTCCCCAAAAAGCGGTATCCCTCAATACCCCTTCTACATAGGCAGCTTCAGATAAAGATTTCAGCTGGGTAGTAAAATAAGCCGCCTGATCATCATTGTCTGCCGATTTCATATAATGAAGAAAGGCTGCAAAACCAAAAGCAATATGAACGGGTACCTGAGCGTTTAATGCATAATAATTGACCAAAACCGGCAAGATCCGGATTTTCAGTTTCATGGAATACTGCAAAGTAATGCTTTTCCACAAATGCTCAATATACGGATTGGCAAAACGGTCCAGCACTACTCTTGAAAAAGCCAAAGATTCTTCCAGGGCAATCTCATAAGGAATGGCTGGCGCAATTTCGTTCTGCATCAGTTCAGTGATATAATTCTTCAGCAACTCATCTTTCATCCCGTTCTTAACCGTATCAATTCCTGCCAAAACAGCAATTCCACAACTCAAAGTATGCGTACCATTTAACAAACGCACCTTCAGTTCTCTGAAACGTTCTATGTCTTTTGCAACAATCACCCCTGCATCCGCCAGGCGGAATTCAAGTTTCGAAGCTACTTTTTCATCGCCCTCGATGGCCCACAACCGGTAAGGCTCCACCATAGACAGCAAATTATCCTGATACCCCAACTGACTTTCCAGCCCTTCTAAAGTTTTCTGATCCGGCTTACCTGGTACAATCCTGTCCACCAAAGAATTACAGAAACTTACCTCTCCAGCCAACCATTCTTTAAAAGGCTGGTCCAATTGATTATAATCGGCCAGTTCCCTCACAATAGCCTCCAGTTTTTTCCCGTTATCCGGAATCAGTTCTGTAGCTATCACCACAACACCTGCTTCTGCACTTCCATTAAAGGTTTTGTAGCGCTCCAACAGGAC
>NZ_DATMRL010000658.1:0-6596 GCF_035566355.1 Pedobacter sp. | reverse complement strand
CAATTTTAAACAAAGAAGCCGGTAAAGTGTGCGACCACGATAACCGGCATAGGTTTAAGCTGACCCATTCCCAGCCAAAGGCAGGGATAAACAAAATTGCGATTCGTTTATGTGTTAACTAAAACCCAAGTAAAAGTATGAATTTAAATGCTTTTAACCTAGGTATGCCCTTTAAGTGGCTACCTCCTAAAATTCTATTGATTATGAAATTAATCATAGTACTCATGATCAGTTTCCTTATGCAGGTGAGCGCAGCAGGATACGGTCAGAAGATCAATATAGATAAAAACAATACTTCATTGAAAGAAGTATTGGAAAACATAAAGATGCAGACAGGTTATGTCTTTTTTTCTAAAGATTATGATCTGAAACAAGCAAAGATCAGCGTCAAATTAAAAGATGCAGATATAGACGAAGCCTTAGAAGCTTGTTTAAAAGGCTTGCCGCTTTCTTATAAGATTGTGGATAAGACGGTTTTTGTACAACTGAAAGAAAAAACCTTTCTGGAGAGGGTGGTTGCCACCCTTAATAGCATTGACGCTTCTGGCAGGGTGGTGGATTCGGAGAATCGTCCGCTTCCAGGCGCGAGCGTGAAGGTAAAGAAGACAGGGAAGGGTGTGAGTACGGATAAGGATGGAAGGTTCTTTTTAAGAGGTGTGGAAGAGGGGGCTGTGCTTGTTGTGAGTTTTATCGGGTATTTGCCAAAGGAAGTAAATGCCAGTGCGAATCTTGGAAATATCGTGCTGGAGCAGAGTTTGTCGAAGCTGGATGAAGTTCAGGTGATTGCTTATGGAACGACTACTCAGAGGTTGAGTACAGGGAATGTGACTACGATAAAGGCCGATGTGATAGAAAAGCAACCAGTGAATAATCCTTTGTTGGCTTTGCAGGGAAGGGTGCCGGGATTGTTTATTGAGCAAGCAACAGGTTTTGCAGGAACGGGGGTGAAAGTGAGGATTCAAGGACAGAACAGTTTTGCAAATGGAAATGATCCGTTATATGTGATTGATGGAGTACCTTTTACTTCTCAATTGCTATCAGGTGGTAATCTAATTGTAGGAGGATCCGGAAATGTTCAAGCTGCTGGCGCGGTTCAAAATCCAGGTAATCCACTAAGTTTTATTAATCCATCTGACATTGAAAGTATTGACATATTAAAAGATGCAGACGCGACTGCAATTTACGGTTCCCGCGCTGCCAATGGAGCAATATTGATTACTACTAAAAAAGGAAAATCAGGTGATACTAGGGTTAATCTGAACCTTCAATCTGGTTGGGCAAAAGTACCCCACAAGTTAGATCTGATGAATTCACAGCAATATTTGGAGATGAGAAGGGAAGCCCTCAAAAATGATGGTATAGCTACCCCTGACCCAGGTCCATATCTAGATAGTGACTTAAATGGCAATTGGGATACTTCCCGGTATACCGACTGGCAAAAAGAATTGATTGGAGGAACCGCGACCTACCAGGATCTCAATGCTTCCGTATCTGGAGGCAATGATCGAACCAACTTTTTAGTGGGCGCGGGGCATCACCGGGAAACTACCGTTTTCCCTGGTGATTATGCGGATAACAAAACATCTGTACGCTTTAACATCAATAACATGTCAGCTAACCAAAAATTCAAAATTGGATTTTCAGGGAGTTATTTGTTTGATAACAATCAATTGCCAAATTACGACTTAACCTCAAGTGCAATCAAATTAGCACCTATTGCACCCGCCTTATACAAGTCAGATGGCGGTATCAATTGGGCACCCGACGCATCTGGAACGACTACATTTCCCGGCAATCCAATCGGATATATGTCAAATAATTTTATAAATAAAACGAGTAACTTGATGAGCAACATGAATTTAAGTTATCAAATTATACCTGGTTTAGAGGTCAAGAGCGCATTGGGGTACAACAAACTAAACACTAATATAATCAATAAAAGTCTTCTCCAATCTTTTTATCCCGAACTAGCACAGTACGTTCCCAGACAAACATTTTTTACTACAAATGATATTAATTCCTGGTCTATTGAGCCTCAATTAACTTACAATCATAATATCAGCAAAGGTAAATTAGACGTGCTTTTGGGTTCTACAATTTCTAAGAATACAAGTTTAGGATCGACAATTTATGCAACTGGTTTTAGCAATGATCTGGTCATGGAAGATATACTTTCCGCTACAAGTGTTAGTGCAAGCACTTCAATTAATTCTATTTATAAATACAATGCCCTATTTGGTCGGATCAATTACAATTGGCAGGATAAGTATATCATCAACTTAACCGGAAGAAGAGACGGGAGTTCAAGGTTTGGCCCTCAAAGCCAGTTTCACAATTTTGCCGCCATTGGTGGTACCTGGATTTTTTCTAATGAAGCATTGATTAAAGAGCATCTTAGTTGGTTAAGTTTTGGGAAGCTAAGAGCAAGTTATGGAACAACTGGCAATGATCAGATAGGAGATTATCTGTTTTTGAGTTTATATGATCCTATTCAACAAGAAGTACCCTATCAGGGGATCGTTGCTTATCAGCCAAATCGTTTAACCAATCCTTATTTGGAATGGGAGGAGACTCATAAAATGCAATTTGGCCTGGATTTAGGATTTTTTAAAGACAGAATATTACTTAATGCAAATTATTACATCAATCATTCTTCTAATCAATTACGTGGATATACCCTTCCCTATACAGCAGGTTTTGGAACGATACTGATGAATAATCCCGATAAAATAAAGAATTCGGGATGGGACCTCACAATTACAAGTACGAATGTAGAAAATAAGGATTTTAAGTGGTCTAGTAATTTTAACATTACGGTACCCAAAACTTTGTTAAGACAATCAAACGATGTTAGGTTTCCTGCCCAAGTAATAGTTGGGTCGCCATTAAGTGCAATTAAAGTTTACCATTTTTTAGGTGTTGATCCTGCAACAGGAATTTATCAATTTGCAGATCATAATGGAAACCCAACATCAACGCCAGACCCAACTTTAGATGCAACCGTTTTACTGGATGCTGCGCCTAAGTTTTATGGAGGAATTCAGAATTCATTCTTCTATAAAGGTTTTCAGTTAGATTTTCTATTTTCTTTTGTGAAACAGATTGGCCAAAATCAGGGATTTGGATTTGGAAATTCAGGTGTTAATGATGGAGAAGGAGGAAATCAACTAGCCTCCCTACTGGATCGGTGGCAAAGACCAGGAGATATCTCGTCAATACAAAGATTCACAGCAAATCGTTCAAGCTTGATAAGTCAGGCTTTAAATAGTCTGTATGCAAGTGATGCCGCTTGGACGGATGCTTCATATATCCGTTTAAAGAATATTTCGCTTTCTTGGCAATTGCCCGAAAACTGGGGTAAAGGAGCACATTTACAAAATTGTAGTCTATTTGTACAAGGCCAAAATCTATGGACGCTCACAAATTATAAAGGACTGGATCCCGAAACAAAGAGCTCGACAACACTTCCTCCTTTGCGGGTAGTTACCATAGGTCTAAAAGTTACCTTATAAATGTTTTCCAATCTAAAAATAAAGATATGACTTGTAAAAGAATATTGATTTGGACTTTAATATTTGTCAGTTTTTTACTTAGCAATTGTAAGAAACTGGTAGAAATAGATGGCCCAGCAACTAGTGTCAGCTCAAAGAATGTTTACAATAATGACGCCACAGCGGTTGGTGCAATCACTTCTTTATATGTAAAGTTAAGCAATGGCAATCCAGTATATCCACAAGAGCTGAGTGGTCTATCTGGAATTGCTGGTTTATCCGCGGATGAGTTGGATTATTATCCTGGTTTAGGAAATAACGGACCTGCTATATATTATCAAAATGCATTGACCTCATTAAATGCCGGTAATGATTTTTGGGGCACTACTTATCAAAGACTCTATGTTGTAAATTCGGCTTTAGAAGGACTCGAATCCTCTACTGGACTTACTCCACTTGTAAAGCAACATTTAATGGGGGAGGCCCGTTTTATGCGCGCGTTCTATTATTTTTATCTGGTGAATTTATACGGCGATGTACCATTAGTGTTAAGCACAGATTATACAATAAACGCAGTAATAAAAAGATCTGCAAGGGCACTGGTATATAACCAAATTGTAACAGATTTGAAAGCAGCGCAAAACCTTTTAAGCGAGGGTTACTTAAGTGGTGACGGGAAAACACCCTATCCAATCGGATTGGAAGAGCGTGTTAGACCTAATAAATGGGCAGCCACGGCTCTATTGGCTAGAACTTATTTGTTTATGGAACAATGGGCAAATGCAGAAATGCAAGCATCAATGGTTTTAGCAAATACTTCAGAATTTCAATTAGAATCGCTGGACAAAGTGTTTTTGAAGAATAACCGTGAGGCGATCTGGCAATTGCAACCTACTCAACTCGGATTTAATACGCAGGAAGCACAGTTATTTGTAGTACCTCCAGAGGGACCATCGGGAAGTAATCCTGTTTACCTGAGTAGCGAATTGCTCAAAGACTTCGAAATAGGTGATCGGCGGAAAGATAACTGGCTAGCTAGTGTAAATGCAAATGGTTCGACCTATTATTATCCATATAAATACAAGGTCAGAAGGTCATCTTTAACAGATGCTCCTGTTACTGAATACAGTACGGTGATGCGTTTAGCTGAATTGTATTTGATCCGCGCAGAGTCAAGAGCACAATTGGGTAATTTAACTGATGCGATTTCGGATGTTGACCAAATCAGGAATCGAGCTGGCTCGCCTTTGGTTAAGGATGCCAATCCGAATATTAATCAAGAAGATCTAATCACCCTAATTCTAAAGGAAAAAAGAATAGAGTTGTTTAGCGAATGGGGCCACCGCTGGCTAGATGTAAAACGTACGGGTGAAGTGGATAAAGTAATGGCTAAAGTTACGCCGAAGAAAAGTAACGGAGGTGTGTGGAAAAGTTATCAGCAGTACTATCCAATTAATACTTACGAATTACAAAGCAACCCAAGTTTGACGCAGACTGTTGGCTATTAAATTAAATATGATGAGAGTTTTTTCAACAATGATGATGATTTTCTCCGCGAATATTTTGTTTGCACAGAAGACAGTAATAGATTCTACAGCCTGTAAAGCTTGGCCTTCCTTGGAAGGATCTACACCAACAATTAGTAAAAATGGACAGTATGTATTTTACAATATTAACAATGCACCAGTAGAAAGTAGAACTTTAGTAGTCCAATCTACAGATGGCAAATGGAAAAGGGAATTTAAAGGAGGATTGATCGAGAACTCAGGGATTCTTAGTGATAAATATTTCATATTTAATAATGAGAAGGATAGTATGGGGATGCTTAAGCTCGGAACGAATCAAATTCAATACATTCCAAATACTTCATGGTACAGTCTCAAGGAAACTAAAGGAACAGAATATCTGTTGTATCCTTCGAGCCGTAATCCAAAGGACTTAGTTCTACGGAATTTAAAAACCGATAAAGAGTTCATTTTTAATGATGTATATAATTGGAGTTTTGATAAAGACATGTTGGTTTTATTCAAATCAGTTAATGGAACTGATCAGAGGCAATCTATAAATCTAGTGGATATAGCTACAGGTAAGGCTGCTGAAATATGGGAAGGGGATAAACCGGAAAACCTAATTCTTGATATAAAACATCACCAATTAGCGTTTAAAACTAGAGATTCAGTTTGGTATTACAAGATGGGTTCGTCTCAGGCAGTTTGTATTATCGGCAAAAATCCTAAGAATATAGAGAGAGGGTTAGACTTAGGATATCTAAGTTCTTTTAGTAGTGATGGAGAACGTCTATTCACATCATTAACAAAAAAAGGAATTTCAAAGCCACAGCATAAAAAAGTTGTTGAACTATGGAGCTATACGGATACCATCCTGAAAAATGTACCTGAAGTAGAAACCGGTGACCAAATCTATGTCGCTGTTATTAATATTGCAGATCGAAATGTTATACGGTTGCAACACCAGGCAGGAGAAGGCTTTCAGTTTCCAACATCTGAAGGTGTCAGAGATACAACAGCTTTAATACAAAATCCTATTATAGGTGATCCTTGGAGTATGATCTATAATAGGACCTGGGATTTGGTTTCAGTAAAAAATGGTAACAGAAAAAAATTAAATTTTTTAGACAATTTAAAACCATCCGTCGTTCAACTTTCGCCATGTGGAAAGTATATCATCTTCTTTGATACAACCAAACAGAACTATTTTAGTTATGAAATAGCAACTGCGACGGTTCGAAATTTAACACAAGACCTAAAAGTTTCCTGGATTAATATATTTATGGATGATAGGGATAATGTAAAAAGCGCCAGAGGAATAACTTCCCTTATTTGGCTGGAAAACGATGAATCTGTGTTTGTTTATGATCGATATGATATCTGGAAACTAGATCCGTTAGGTAAACAGAAACCAGTTAATCTAACCAATGGGTACGGTCAAAAGAATAATATCATTTTTAATTATGCATTTGACTTATTTAAAGGGAACATACTCAATAAGAATGAAATACTATATCTCACTGCTTTTAACAAAGAGAATAAAAATAATGGCTTTTTTTTAAAACAATTGGATAAAATCGGAGATCCTGAACTTTTA
>NZ_DATMRL010000657.1:0-5094 GCF_035566355.1 Pedobacter sp. | reverse complement strand
TTTTACATATCTTCTTTGGAAGAGCTGGTTTTCAGAAAAGAACTCATGTTCCGGCTAAAATCCTGATGCCGGTTTAACCATCCTTCAACCGCAGTTCTTTCCTCATTGGTCCCTTCTAAAGCTGCCATCAGGGAACCAAGTTGTTCTTCATCGAGCTGGAAATTTCTAAAAAAGGATGCAACCATAGGGTTTGAGGCTGCAAATTTCTTGTTGCTTATGGTTTGTATCTTTTCTATACTTCCAAATGCAGCTTTAGGATCTTTCAGAAATTTCAGCTTAAAATTGCTGAACATATAATGTGGCGACCAGCCTGTTACTACAACAGCCTGCTTTTTGTCTATGCTTTTCTTTAATATGGCGAGCATTGCTGCCTCACTTGAGGATTGAAGTTCCAGTTTTAAATTGTAGTTTTTTACCGCGAGTTCTGCTTTATTCATAATTCCAGCTCCAGCATCAATCCCGATGATTTTGTGATCAAATAAAGAAGCGTTAGAGTTCAGCTCATCTATACTATTGATGTTCACATAATCGGGAACTACGAAGCCAATCTGGGCATGATTAAAATTGATTCCTAATACTTCAAGTTCTGAACCGTATTTTTCCATATAGTCTTTGTGGGTAACGGGCATCCAGGAATCTAAAAACATGTCTGCATCTCCACGGGCTACAGCGGCAAAAACAGGCGCAACATCTGCATTTTTTAGTTCTACTGTATAGCCTTCTCTTTCCAGCAATACTTTAGACAGTTGAGTCATGGCATTGCCTTCTGCCCAATTGACATAGGCGATGGTCACTTTCTTTTTCGCACCGGTATTTGTGCAGGAAAAGAGGATTCCCGTTAACATAACCATAAATAATCTGTTGATAAATTTATATAGCATATCTTTTTAATTTAATATTTGTCATTTTTATGAGTGGAGTGCCTTCTTTCGGTTTGTTCCAAAAGATTGGGTGATTCGGTCCAGAATAATGGCCAGGATCACTACAGAAATACCGCCTTCAAAGCCGAGTCCAATTTTTAGTTGGGTGATGCCTTTAAGTACGGTTTCTCCCAGTCCGCCTGCAGCAATCATTGCAGAGATGACTACCATGGAGAGTGCCATCATAATAGTTTGATTTACACCGGCCAATATGGTAGGCAAGGCAAGCGGTAATTCTACTTTGAACAACAATTGTCTGGGGCTTGCCCCAAAGGAACGGGTTGCTTCAACAATGTCTTCAGGTACCTGACTAATGCCTAGTGTTGTTAAGCGAACGGCTGGAGGCATAGCGAATATAATGGTTGCAAAAGCACCAGGTACTTTTCCCAGGCCGAAAAACAGTACTGCAGGGATCAGATAGACAAACGCGGGCATCGTTTGCATAAAGTCGAGGACCGGCCGGATAACCTTCTTCGCCAGCGGTTTTTTTGCAGCCCAAATGCCCAGGGGAACGCCCATTAATAAAGCCATAAAGGCTGAGGATAGAATCAGGGCTAAGGTTGACATCGTTTGTTCCCAGTAGCCCATTGCCCAGATCAGGGTCAAGCCGGCTAAAGTTAAAATCGTTACACCAAGGCCGGTCCTCTTCCAGGCCAGAAATGCAATGAGCAGTATAACTACGAAAAATGGGGGGAACATCAGTATCGACTCAACAGAATTTACTACAGACTCTACCACTAATTTGATTATATCAAATAAGGGAGCAAAATGCCTGGTCAGCCAGTTTATAAAATCCTCTATATAATTTCCTATATGTATATGTGTCATATGATTTCGTTTTGAAGGTGATCAATAGCGTTTCCGGTTACATTTTCCCAGGAGGTTCCGGTTGTTTCAATGAGCAGTGAGGTTTGTGCAACAATGCCCAGTAATTTGTTATTTTCTCTATCTACAACGGGTACTGCACGGCCATTCTCTGCAATAAAGGGAAGCATTTGCTCCACTGTCGTTTCAGGGTAGGCCACGGGGATATCACTCCTAATGGCTTTTGCAATCACATGATGGCCCTTGGATTTGATTTCCAACAGGTCTCTTAGATAAACAAAGCCAAGAAATTCTTTGTCAACAGAAACTGCGGGCAAGGTTGTAAGACCGGAGACACGCATTTTCCTCAAGCTTCCTTCAACGCCGTCTTTACCTGCTATGGCCACTGTTGGTTTCTCAAACATCAGACTTGCCGCGGTGATGATCGATTTTCGATCTACTTTTTCTACAAAAGAAGATACATAATCAGTTGCCGGATTGGTTAAAATCTCTTCGGGTGTACCAATTTGTATAATTTCTCCATCTTTCATTATGGCAATACGGTCGCCCAGTCGTATGGCTTCATCTAGGTCATGTGTAATAAAAACGATAGTTTTATGCATGGTTTTCTGCAGGTCGATCAGTTCTTCCTGCATTTGTGCACGGATCAGGGGATCCAATGCGGAGAAGGCTTCATCCATTAATAATATCTCCGGCTCATTGGCCAGTGCACGGGCTAAACCTACTCGCTGTTGCATCCCACCAGATAGTGCATCTGTGGGTTGATTTTCGTAACCCTTAAGTCCTACAAGCTCTATCACAGTTTTGGCTTTCTCTTCCCGTTCTTCTTCTGGTACTTGCTGAAGTTCCAGGCCAAAGGCTACATTTTCTACAACAGAACGATGGGGCAGGAGGCCGAATTTTTGAAATACCATAGCCATTTCTTTGTGCCGTACGCCCTGAAGCTCTTTGTCTGTCAGGCTGGTGATGTTCAGCTGGTCGAGGACTACTTTGCCTGATGTAGGTTCAATAAGTCTGTTCAGGCAGCGGAGCAAACTGGATTTGCCACTTCCTGATAAGCCCATTATGACAAAGAATTCACCTTTTTCGATTTCAAAATTGGCTTCTTTAACTGCAATAGTGCATCCTGTCTGTTCAAGGATTTCTGCCTTGGATTTTCCCTCTTTTAAAAGTGAAAGTGCCTCTTCTTTTTCTTTTCCGAAAATCAGCGTGAGGTCTTCTATTTTAAGTTTGGACATATTTAAAAAATTTACATATGATGGCTTAATGGCCACATATCTTAAATGCTTTAAAAAACATTAGTATTGAAAAATGAGGGTGAAATACCCAATGACATTTAAGCAGCTGTTACTTTACGAATAGACGCACGACGGGCGTATTAACGAGGCTGTTTAAATTAAAAACGTTGCAAAGGTAAGAAAAAATAACGAATAGTCAAATTGTTATCTCAAAAGGATGGGTTTGCGGACTGCGCTTTAGTTAAAAATGGTTGTGTTCTACTCCAAGGATCCGCACCTCTTTTACACTCCACTGACACCTTAAAACTGTTAAATAAACACCATTTTCTCAATTTTATGTTACTTTTGTCTCTATCAGATCAGAGATCAAAATATGAATACTACTGCAAAACTAACTTTACTTTTGAACGATCCGGATTTGGTGCAGCCCTTAAAGGCTATCGCACAGAAAGTTCAGAACAAAGAAAGAATCACTTTTGACGAAGGTGTTTATTTATATGAACATGCCGAACTGGGTTATCTTGGTGTACTTGCCAATCATATCAGAGAGGAAAAACACGGAGACAAAACTTTTTTTAACCGCAATTTCCATATAGAACCCACTAATGTTTGTGTGTACGACTGTAAATTCTGTTCTTATTCCCGCTTAATTAAACAGCGTGAAGAGGGATGGGAGATGAGCGTAGACGGAATGATAGACATTCTGAAAAAGTATGACAACGAGCCCGTAACAGAAGTGCACGTTACCGGAGGTGTAGTACCAAAGCAGAATCTGGAATTTTATGCCGACTTTTTCAAAAGAACAAAGGCACATCGCCCCGATCTCCATATCAAAGCCTTAACACCTGTAGAATACTATTATATATTTAAAAAGGCAAAATTGAGCCATTATGATGGCATGAAATATCTCAAAGAAGCCGGTTTGGATTCTATGCCTGGTGGTGGTGCAGAAATCTTTCACCCTGAAGTCAGAGAAAAGATTGCGCATGATAAATGCAATGCCGAACAGTGGCTGGACATTCATGAGCAAGCCCATAAATTGGGTATGCGTAGTAATGCAACCATGCTATACGGACATATTGAGGAATTCTGGCACCGCGTAGACCATATGGAACGTCTTCGCGAGTTACAGGACAAAACCGGAGGTTTTCAAGCCTTTATTCCATTGAAATTCAGGAATCAGAACAACCAGATGGATCATGTTCCGGAAGTTTCTGTGATTGAAGATCTGAGGAATTATGCTATTGCAAGAATCTACATGGATAACTTTGATCATATTAAAGCTTATTGGGCAATGATCAGTCGTCAAACTGCGCAGTTATCGCTTAATTTTGGTGTTGATGATATCGATGGCACTCTCGACGATACGACCAAGATCTACTCTATGGCTGGAGCAGAAGAGCAGACACCGGGAATGAGCACACAAGAACTGGTCAATCTGATCAAGCAGGTAGGCAGGCAGCCAATAGAAAGAGATACTTTATACAATGTCGTAACCGATTATACAGATTTTGTATTTGAGGACGAAGTCAAACCTCAATATTATAAATTGCCAGTAATTAACTAATGGATAAAGAGTTATATATTATAAGGCACGGAGAAACAGAGTTAAATAAACATGGGATTGTACAAGGACGCGGCATTAACAGCGACCTGAATGATACAGGCAGAGCCCAGGCCGAAGCCTTTTATCAGATGTATAAAGACATTCCATTTGATAAGATTTATACTTCAAGCTTAAAGCGTACCCATCAAACCGTTCATAAATTCATAGCGTCTGGACTGCCTTGGGAGCAGCTGAGTGGATTGGATGAATTAGCTTGGGGAGAATGGGAGGGAAAGCCCAGCTCAGAGCATGCACTTGCTGTATTCCGGGACATTGTAGAAAAATGGCAAAGCGGAGATTATGATGCCAAATTTGAAGGTGGAGAAAGTCCGGCGGAAGTTGCCCTAAGGCTAACAGAAGCCGTTAATCACATTAAAAGCCATCCTAAAGAAAAACTGGTTCTGGTTTGTATGCATGGCAGGGCAATGCGCTTGCTGTTGTGTTTGCTTACAGGTAAGCCAATGTCAGATATGGGCGAATTTCCGCACCAAAATACCACACTCTA
>NZ_DATMRL010000656.1:0-5619 GCF_035566355.1 Pedobacter sp. | reverse complement strand
AAAAAGAAAATGGGCTTATCACCGAGAAACTTTCGGGAAAACCAATCCTCTGTTTCGGGTGCAAATTAAGATTTTAAGTCCGCTGTGGGGGTATGAAAATTTACCGATTCATTTATTTCTCGATCGGGTAAAGGATGCTGGATATGATGGTTTGGATACCTGGATCCCCGAAAATTACGATGATAAAAAAAAGTTATTTGATTATGTGCAGCATTATGGAATGACGCTTGTTGTCCATCAATACCGGGCGCAAGGTAGCACGTTCAAGGCGTTCAAAGCCTCTTTTTTGAAAAATCTTCATGAATGTGCTGAACCAGATCCTGTGCTTATCAATTCGCATACTGGTCGTGACTGGTTTAGCCTGAAGCAACAACTCGAGTTGATCGACGTCGCGCAGGATTTCTCGGAAAAAACCGGCATAACGGTGGTGCATGAAACTCATCGCGGACGATTGGGTTTTGCCCCGCAGCTTGCAAATGAGCTCTTCGAAAGGCGTGAAGATTATAAGATCACGGCAGACCTTTCCCACTGGACTTGTGTAACAGAAAGTATGCTTGAAAACTTTGAACAAATTGTTGAACAGGCAATTCGGCGCACCAGACATGTCCATGCGCGGATTGGCCATGAAAACGGCCCGCAGGTACCTGATCCAAGAGCTCCGGAATGGTCTTATGCTCTGGATATTTTTCTTGGTTGGTGGGACAGAATTGTGGCGCTAAACCTGCAGCTTGGACATGCTCAGTTGACTTTCACTACGGAGTTCGGTCCGCCGCCTTATATGCCGACCATTCCATTCGTTAACACCCCTGTAGCGGACCAGTTTGAAATTAATTGTTACATCAAAAACTTGTTAAAAGATAGGTATGCGTTCCTGCCAGACCAGGTTTGATCAGGCTGGTTTAATCTTTTTATCAAAAAACACCAATAAATGTCGGTTTTGGTAAAGTGCAGAAAGACTGCTATTATTTAGGTTTGCTAAAACTAACATTACAACTAGCAAATGAATACACATATCAGCAAGGAACAGATTAATTTTTATCAAACCAATGGATTTATTGTGATCGATGATTTTCTCACATCAGAGGAATTGGAGATTTGGAAGGAGGCGGTAACCGAAGCTATGGCGGAACGCAAGGGTCAAAAAATGCCTGGGAAGGATATTGGTATTGCGGAAAGTGACGGCATAAACAATGATGCTGAATACCATAGTAAGGTATTTGATCAAATGATCAATCTCTGGCAAACCAATCAAAAGGTAAAAAGCATTATGCTGGATGAAAGAATTGGCCGTATGGCTGCAACCTTGGCTCAGGTGGGGGGAATAAGGATCTGGCACGACCAAGCCTTGTTTAAAAGACCTTGGGCCAATCCTACTTCATGGCATCTGGATACGCCTTTCTGGTCATTTACCGACAGAAATGCGCTTTCCATCTGGGTTGCGCTTGACGATGCAACGCTTGAAAACGGGTGCCTCTTTTTTATACCTGGATCGCATTTGGAAACTGGCTTTGAAAACCCAGGCATTGGAAAAAATATGGACGCGGTATTTAATATTTATCCGTCAATGGGTCTGCGTTCTGCAGTAGCGGCCCCAATGAAAGCAGGAAGTTGTTCGTTTCATAATGGTTTAACGATACATGGTGCTCATGCCAATATGACGCCTGCATCACGCCGTGCAATGACCTGCGCCTACATGCCCGATGGTAACATTTATAATGGCACGGAAAACATTTTGCCTCAGCAATACTTGAAAGATATTAGGTTGGGTGATGCTTTAGATAGCGATGAACAAAACCCTTTGATTTATACGCAGTAGTTTTTTTAAGCCAGGCAAGGAGTTTGGTCACTATCGGAGAATAGGGTGGCCTTTGTATTAAAATTATCTTGAAAACTTATATATTTAGGCCTAATTAACCAGGGTCAGGATAAAAGTGGAACTATGCTCACTCGAATTATAAACCAAGTTTTGTGTGGCCACCATAATTAGAATGCAAAGTCAACTTAGAAAGAAATTATTTTCTGCAGGTATTTTGACGGCCTGCATCATATGCTTCACCCTTTTGCAGGGGTATTGGGCTTTATGGCCATACAGTGACGGGATATCATCGAGTTGTATGGAATGCAGCTTTTTGGGAGATTTGTTTTCTGCTTCAGCACTGCCTCTTGTGGCAACAGGACTTCTGCATTTAATTTATTGGCGGTTAAAACCCAGGCTTATCTTGAAGACTATTTTTTGTGTGGTTACACTGATGCTTTGCTGGTACGCCATTGATACTACCATTTTTGATGAAAGAGAGGCTTCCTGGAGTACTTACGATTCTATTTGGTACGTTGGAATATTAGTCTGTATTTTACAGACTAGTATTTTTGGGCTCCTTTTCGGTGTAGTTTATTATTTTTTAGGTAGGCGACTTAATTAACTGCGTAAAAGATATAGTTATACAGTTTATAAACGACTGCACAAATAATTAAACCTGCGAAAGGCAATATTAAATGGCTGTATTTCAAATAAGTATCGTAACCATTTTTCTTAGATTTAATGTTAACATTACTAAAAAAAATCTCAATAGCTTCTTTTGATTCTTTTTCAAGAAATACCGCTTCGCTTTTACATTTTGTTTTCAGCCTCAGCATTAACAGTTCATTTAAGGGCAAGGAAATATAATACTCTTCAATATCAGATATTGGGATACGGATACCATTCAATTCTATTTCATCATTTTCAAAACATACTTGAATAGATTTCTTTTTCAGTTGATTAATAATTAAAGTATAGGTTGCAGCAACCACGGTTGGATATAAAACAAAGCGTAATTTTTCAAAGAACGAACATATCAAAATTACAATTGCAAAAACCGGAAGCCACATATAGGCAGTTTTCATCATTGTTTGATAGTAATATCCTTTAACGGTTATAGGAAGTTGTTTATGCATCTGGTAAATTAATTCTTACGAATCCAAATTTAGTCATTGTCTTCTAATTGTTTTTGGTTACCTGGTCGGTGGCATAACAAAATGTAGGTTAAGTTGTTATATTAGACATTGAATTATTTATTAAGTATAGAAAGTCTCAAAAGCAGGGTTTCTATGTTTGTTAACGCAATTTTAGAGGTGGAATTAATCATATTCAGGATTTTATTTTTTTGCCTGGTGCCTGTTGGTGTATTTATTCTGGTTAAAGCCATCAGGATGCTTAAAGGGGTGTTTAATGGTGAGTTGATCGTTGAGATTCCTTTTACCCAAAAAGAGGTGTCATTTGAAATCACCAGGCCGGGAATTTACGCGATATGGCAAAAGGGAAAGCTTTTCAGGCGTACGCCTGTAGATAAGTTCCAGTTGAAATTACATCAAGTTCCCTCAGGTGAAAATATTCCTTTACCCAGATCTGTTTTTAGTCCGCACCTCAATGGCTTTGAAACGGCACGAATGGAAATGAATCGTTTTTCTGCTGATCGTGGAAGCTATTGTTTGAACATCGTAGAGGGATCAAACGTTTCTTCTTTTGAGAAATTGGCAGCAAGTTTGTTTCCTGCAAAGCTGGTTGATTACAGGGAGTATTTTATCCAGGTTAGGGAAAGCAGGCCGGTGTATTATATGATAGCAGCTATTCCACTGTTTATCGTGGCGGGCTTCTGTATATTTGGTGGCCTAGTGGCGGGAATCACGGCTCCTGATTTTTTGAGTTGTACGCGTGTTTTGGGTCATTAATTCGCTTTCCTTGTTACTTTACGGCTATAAATATATCCACTTCTGAGTTTTCTGGGTTTTGTGCTTTTTCGCCATATACTTCAAAGTCGGCTGTAAAAGTTCTGTCTAAATCTGAATTCCAAATTTTTGTCCATTCGTTAAAAACGATTCCCTGGAAAATATTTCCTTTAGCAATGTGTTTTGTATAGGTTGCTTCTTCAATAGTTTTGCCAACCATTTCGGCAGGAATTGTATCCAGATTTGCAACTTTGCAACCCAAAATTGTTGTGTAAGGTTTTGTGTGGTCTTTTTCGTATTCTGTATAGATGCAATAGATGGAACTGTCCATTTTGTTGGGAATTTTTTCTGCAATTCCCTCTGTCATGAATGTATTCCATAATGCAGATATGTCTTGCCCTGCTTGTCCGTTTTCGTTTGTAGTTCTTACTGAAATACCGATTACACTGAATTTTTGAATGTTTTGATTGCTCATTTTTGATTTTTTATCGTTAGGCTACAAAACTAAAATGGGCTGCGACAACCCTATGTCAAGGGTTCTGAAAATATTTGGATCTGCAGATTTCAAAATATTCTTCAAGTGTAATTTTATGTGGCTCAAATTTGTCGTTGAGGATATTCAAATGCTGGATCCTGTCTAAACGGAATGCTCTGAAATCTTTCCTTAATCGACAAAAGGCAATAAGTAACCAGTTTTCTTGTGTGCTGTAAATTGCAAATGGTTCAATGGTTCTTTCTGTGGTTTGGTGAGTGTCTGTTGAGTGATATTTTATTTGTGCAAGATTAAAATTTGTCAAAGCCAATTGTAAAACGGATAAATAATTACTCGTTCTGTCATTGTTAGTGTTCTGCCTAAAAACAATTCGGTTTGAAAGTAAGTTTGCTTTGTCTTTTGTGGTGTTTCGTAAAACTGATTTGATTTTATTGATGGCTTCTGAATATTCTTTTACAAATGATGCGTCCTTGTTTTTTAGTATAAGTTGTTCGGCTGTAATTAATGCGTTGGCTTCACTTTCGGAAAACATTATTGGCGGAATTCTGTAACCGTCCATTAGGGTATAACCTTTTCCGTCTTCTGTTAAAATAGGAACGCCTGCTTGTTCTAATGCTTTGATGTCTCTGTAAATGGTTCGGTTGCTCACTAAGAATTTGTTTGCCAATTCCGAAGCTGTCAACAGCCGCTTCGCTTGTAACTGGGTCAGAATTGCAGTCAGTCGTGAAAGTCGTTTTGTGTCCTTGTCGTTCATTGGTTTGTTCCTTTTGCCACTTTGTTGTAACAGTCTACTACTTTCTGCTTTGAATTCATTTTATTCTTCTTTTTTCAACATGGAGCAAATTTGGTGTTTTGCCTGGATTTTCATGGACAACTCCATGAATTTAAATTTTTTAGGTGTTCTTTGCAGCCAAATTAGTCTAAAGCAAGAGTGACTTAGGGAGTTCTCATTAAAATTGGCGATATGTACGCTCTTCAATTGTCTTGAAAACTTATATATTTAGGAATAATTAACAGGACTCAACGACTAAATAATTTGCAATGACTTTTAAAGAGAAACATAGCTACAGGATATACTGGATCATTTTAATTCTAGGTTTATTGGTTATGAGGTCTTTAAATATTTCAAAAATTGTAGTCGAATTTTATAGCCTATTACCGTTGTTATTGGTTACGTATATGGTAAAGGTAGAAAAATTCGACTTCTATGATAAGAATAGAATCTACGAGAAGAATACAATCTTTAATATTCTAATGGCTGGAATTTCCTTTTTTCTGTTTTTTTTCACCTTAAATGATTTGTTTGCATTCGTTGGTGAACCTTATCGACGGATTATTCTGGTCTTTTCGCTGGTTAATTATTATTATCTCGTAAGAGCTTTACTTGGCAAGCCAAAACTGAACAAGGCTCAGTAAATAGC
>NZ_DATMRL010000655.1:0-9579 GCF_035566355.1 Pedobacter sp. | reverse complement strand
GGCCTCAACTTATTATCACAAATGATTTACAAAAAACAAAAACTATTTATAGCTGCGGTGGCATTTGGCTTGTTTATGCCTTTTAACAGTCAGGCGCAGCTGAAAACCTTAAAACAACCGCTGAAGACGGACCAGGCCCGTTCGGCAAACACATCAAATCTGCCCCTGGATCCAGCTGTACGTACAGGTAAATTACCCAATGGATTTACCTATTATATACGGCACAATACTGAACCTAAGAATAGGGTAGTGATGTACCTGGCCAATAAAGTGGGGTCTATTCTGGAAACTGATGAACAGCAGGGCCTGGCACATTTTATGGAACACATGAGTTTTAACGGGACCAAGCATTTTCCTAAAAGTGAACTGGTCAGCTACCTGCAGAAATCCGGTGTACGTTTTGGTGCAGATCTGAATGCTTATACCAGTTTTGATGAAACGGTGTACCAATTGCCTCTGCCAACGGACAATCCGGAAATACTTAAGAATGGCATCCAGATCATGCGCGATTGGGCCCAGGAGGCCACTTTAGAAACAGAAGAAATCAATAAAGAGCGTGGCGTGATCATGGAAGAAAAGCGTTTAGGTAAAGGTGCTTCAGAAAGAATGCAGAGACAGACTTTTCCATTGTTGCTGAACTACTCGAGATATGCCACACGTGTTCCGATTGGGACAGAGCAAGTGTTGTTGAATTTTAAACCCGAGACGATTAAGGCCTATTATAAAGACTGGTACAGGCCAAATTTACAAGCGCTCATCGTTGTTGGAGATATAAACGTAGCGGAGATGGAAAAAACCATTAAAGCCAAATTTTCTGATCTGAAAAATCCGGTTAAGGAGAAACCAAGAACAAAATATACCGTGCCTTTAACAGGTAAGAATCAATTTCTCGCTGTTACAGACAAAGAAATGCCCTCCACGGTAATGCAGGTACTGATTAAGCATAAAGCACAGGACCTGAAAACGGCTGAAGATTATCGTGCTTCGCTCGTTAAGGGGCTGTTTAATCAGATCCTGAATGAACGCTATACCGAGTTATCCAGACAGGCAGATCCACCGTTTTTACAGGGTGGGGCAGGTATTCAAGACTTGTTGGGCGGTTTGGATATGTATGCGGCTACCGTTGTTGCTAAACCTGGAGCGCTGGAGAAAGGTTTTAAAGCGGTTTGGAGAGAAAGCCGCCGGGCACAGTTGTTTGGTTTTACACAAACCGAATTAGACCGTGCAAAACAGAATTACCTGAGCAGTATGGAGGCTGCAGTGAAGGAGAAAGACAAAACACAGTCAGAATCCTATGTAAAAGAATATCTTGAATATTTCTTACATCAGAATGCGGCACCTGGTATTGTGAAAGAAAATGAGCTCGTTACCCGTTTTATCCCGGGAATTTCCCTTCAGGAAGTGAACGCTGTAAGTAAAGAATACATTAAGGATATCAATAGAGATATTGTTATTATGGCACCTGAAAAGGATAAAGCCAGTTTACCCGATGAAAATAAAGCACTCACCTGGATACAAAGTGTTAATGAAGAAAAACTGGAAGCATTTAAGGACAACGTGAGTACATTGCCATTACTTGCTGGAATACCCGCAGGTGGAAAGATTGTGAAAGAAGATAAAGACGCCACTCTGGGGATTACAACACTGACATTAGGTAACGGGGTAAAAGTACTGCTTAAAAAAACAGACTTTAAAAATAATCAAATCCTGTTCAATGCCTTCTCAAGAGGAGGAACTTCCCTATACAGCGATGCTGATTTTCAAAGTGCAACCAACGCTGCCGGTGCAGTGGCTGCAGGTGGTGTAGGAAATTTCAGCTCTACACAGCTGGATAAATTTCTCACTGGCAAGCAATTGGGCGTAGGCCCTTATATTGGAGAGCGTACACAAGGATTTAATGGCAGTGCAACACCAAAAGATTTGGAAACTGCGCTTCAATTAATTTATGGTTACTTCACTGAACCACGCAAAGATGAGGAAATCTTTAAAGGGCTAATTGCTAACGCAAAATCCGGTCTGGCAAATCGTGGTGATGATCCAAACAAGGTATTCAGCGACACTGTAAGTGCTGTTTTGAGTAATTATAATATTCGCCGTACCGGGCCAAGCCTGGAAAAAATAAACCAAATTGATTTGGATAAGGCACTGCATATTTATAAAGAGCGGTTTGCTGATGCTTCCGGGCTTACTTTCACTTTTGTAGGAAGTATAGATGAAGCCACAATAAAACCATTATTGGAAAAATATCTGGGCTCTTTGCCTTCAAAAGGGCGTCAGGAAGAAGCAAGAGATTTGGGTATTCATATCCCCGAAGGAAAGATTTCTAAAACAGTATATAAAGGGACAGAACAAAAATCTACCGTATATATGGTGTTTTCCGGGCCTTTCGATTATAGCTATGAAAATGATGTGAAAATGGAAGCTTTAAAAGAAACTTTGGAGATCAGGATGTTAGAGCGATTGAGAGAAGAGGAAAGCGGTGTATACACTCCAAGTGTACAAGTAAGCACTTCGAAATATCCTCAGAGTAGATTCAGTATGGTCATTTCTTTTGGTTGCGCCCCTGGTAATGTGGAACGTCTGATTGCTTCTGCGCTGGATGAAGTAAAGAAAGCGGGTAAGAATGGCCCGTCACTGGAAAACATCAATAAGTTTAAAGCGGAAGACCGCAGGAGCAGAGAAACAGAATTGAAGACCAATAATTTCTGGTTAAACTATCTGAACGGACAATTGATCAATAACGAACCTTTGACCCAGGTTAATGATTATGATGATGCATTAGGTAAAGTCACAGTGTCAGGTTTGAAAGATATCGCTGCGAAATATTTGAATGGGGATAATTACATCAGGCTTGTCCTGTCTCCAGAGAAATAATTTTACCCAGACAACAAGCAAAAGGGTGTGTCATAATACGGTCGAGATCCTGAATTTATTTCAGGATCTCGAACTTGTTGTGATGCACTCTTTTACATTTTCACAGTAACTGATTCCTTATTGAATTTCTTCTCCACAGGAATGAGCAGAAGCATAAAAAAGCTTTGTTCATTTGAAAATGAACTAAATGAACAGTATAAAATAGAAAGTTCATTTCTATATTAGAAAACACTTCTGTTGTTTATGAGTAAAATAGGCCAAAAAATTAAAACTTTCCGTCTGAAAGCGCGGAAAACACAAGGAGAGCTTGCAGAAGTTCTCGGAATCTCTGTTCCTGCATTTTCAAAAATAGAAAATGGAATTACCGATGTAAATTCAGCCCGGATTATCCAGCTTGCTATTTTATTTAAAGTAAATGCTGGTGCTTTTTTTGAAGAAACAGATGACCAGCGAGATGAAACTGAAAGAAAACAGGAGCTTTTGTTAAAGCAGCAGCAAGCCACGATTAGTGAGTTACAAGGAAAACTCATTACTTGTTTCGAAGAGAAGGATGAGCTGCAGAAAAGGATCAGAGAAACTGAAGCCGACGTAGTCAAACACTAAGTTAGATAAGAATACCACCTGCCTTTGATGAACGGAAAGGGCGGATTAAGAATCCGTGTCCTTATTCTCCTGTTGTGGGTGTAAGAACTCCGGTCAAATTTCGATAGAATAGCTCATTTTTTGACTCCAACGGGCTGAAGTAAAAAAAATAATTTTATTATGTTTACCAGAATTCCATGGCGAAAAATGTTGTGGAAATTGTTTTTTTACATTAACCTATAGAAAAATGAATCTTAGAAATGCTTATAGCATGATCCTTCAGGAAACGGAGAAGGTGGATATAGCACAGGAAATTAGGAACTTAACCAGAGCCGATCTACAGCAAAAAGACAATTGGTACAAAGGTCTTGCTTTATTAGATCATGCATCATCCGGTCTGGGGGAGAATAAAGACGAGGTTTTTGCTTTTTATAAGAAACTAGTCACTGAAGGATTGGATTTTAAAGCCAGTGTTTATCTTAGTGAAGAAGATTACGACACGCACTTAAATATTTTGCTTGTTGTGCTTGAAAAACTTGCAGTTTATTTCCCTATTATATATACGCAGATTGCATTTCAGTACAGGGAGGCCCGAAGGTCTCATCGCAATGCTGAGAAAATAACCTACTATCTGGATAAAGCTATTGATCAAAAGGTAGAACTGGGTATTGCTGTAAAAGGTTACTTCCTGTATTATGGTGTATTGATCAAAGAAGATAAAGAAGCCGGTTTGAAGTTGCTGAACAGTTCATCTTCTTTATGGGTTAAATTATATAAAGCTTATATCTCTTTAAATATAGGAGATACGGAAGGGATTCTTTCGCTCATCGCTGAATTAAAAGAAAGTGAAGATTTCTTTTTAATAAAAAGTGCTTTTGTTCTGGAAGGAAATTATTACGATTCTATACGGGATGAAGTAGCAGCAGTAGCTGTTTATCAGACGCTTTATCAGAACTATCAGCATGATTATGCCTTGTTCAGGCTGGCTACAATGAAGTTTGCATCCTCAGAGGATCTGACTGTCAGATCGGAGGCTTTTGCCATGTGGAAAGAAGCTTTTGAATTAGGGACTGTAGAAGCAGCTATTCATCTTGGCTATCATGCTTTGCCGGAAAATAACGGAGGCTCTTCATTTGAAGAGGCTATTCACTGGTTTGAATTAGGCTACCTGTATAACAATGCATTTGCGGCTTATCGCCTGGCTTTAATCTACTTGTATGTACCCGAATTTATAAACGGAGAAAAAGGGCTTCATTACCTGGATGTTGCTATCACCGATGGTTCAGCAGATGCTTTAATCGAAAAAGCAGAAGTATTGCTGGATGGGGCCGTAGTACAAAAAGATGAGCAGGCCGGATTGGAGCTGCTTAGAAAAGCAGTTGAAGATAAACTGCCCTATGCAATGAACCGATTAGGGTATTTCTATGAGGAAGGCATATTGGTTGGCGACGCAGATGTAGAGAAGGCTTTGTCTTTTTATGAACAAGCTGCAGAACTGAATTTCCCTGCAGGAATAAACAATTCAGGAAGGATCTACAGATATGGAGTAGCTGGTGAGCCAGATCAGGAAAAAGCAAGAACTTATTTTGAAAAAGGCGTTGAAATGGGCTCTCCTTACGCCATGACAGAACTGGCTTTTATGTATGAGGATGGTACTATAGTGAAAGATCTTCAGCAATCTTTTGATTTGTTCAAAAGGGCCGCGGAAATGGACTATGCTTTTGCCATTCATGCCACTGGAACTTACCTGGAGAATGCCTACCATACTGAAAGCCCTGACCACGAAGCTGCATTTAGTTGGTACAAGAGAGGTGCAGAACTCAAAGATGTGAATTGTACGTTTGAAACAGGGCGCTGTTACCGCTTTGGTATAGGTGTTCAGGAAGATCCCGATCAAGCCATTGCGTATTACCAACATGCAGCCGAAGGAGGTAACCCAAAAGCGATGGTAGAACTTGGACTCTGCTATGAACACGAATACGGTGTTGCATTTGATGCTCAGAAGGCATTTGACTACATGCAAAGTGCCGCAGAGCAAAACTATTATTACGGAGCGTATAAATTGGGTTACTATTACATGCATGGGTTGATTACACAGGATTCTGAAAAGGGATTGGAATGGTTTCATAAGGCGGCAGAGGCCGGATACCCACATGCTATGGTCGAAATTGGTGATTACTATATGTACGATTACGATCGAATTGACCAGGCTGAAAAGGCATTTGACTATTATCAACAGGCTTTTGAGCGGGATGTATTGCATGAAGGGCTTGGACTATGTTACGAGTATGGTTTAGGCGTGGAGACCAATTACCCCGAAGCTTTTAAATATTATGAAATGGCTGCTAACCGGGAATATATCCTGGCCATGTACCATACTGGACGCTGTTACCTCAATGGATCTGGCGTAAAGGCCAATCCAGAACAAGCCTTCCGCTGGTTCAATGATGCGGCACAGCACAACAATATTGCTTCCCAGTATTATACGGGTACGCTCTTACTGACTGGTAAAGGTGTTGCAATGAATAAAGAGGAAGGATTGCGGTGGCTTACTAAAGCTGCTGAAGAAAATTATGCACTGGCGCAGTTTGAACTCGGGAATTGTTATTTAATGGGAGATGGAGTAGAGGAAGACGAAGAAATGGCGATGTCCTGGTTTGAAAAAGCCGCAGATAATGGCCATGAAAAAGCCATGAAACTCACTGGCAGGAAGAGAGGAAAATAATATGGATGAAAATCAGCAATATTTGTTTCAGGTGAACCTGAAAGGAATGATCTCGCTGTTGTCTGAACATTTATACAGCAATCCGAATACCTTTGTGAGGGAACTTCTGCAAAATGGGGTAGATGCGATTACTGCATTTAAGACTATAGATGAGCATCATCTTGGAGCAATACGGATCTACCTTCCCGATATGAACCGAAAAGAGATGATCTTTGAGGATAATGGTATTGGTTTAAAAGAGGAAGAGATTCATAAATTCCTTGCGGTGATCGGCGAAAGTTCCAAAAGAGAGGCCTTTGAAGCAAAAGATTATATCGGAAAATTTGGGATCGGGCTGTTGTCCTGTTTTGTGGTGTCAAATGAAATTATCGTTGAATCCAGATCGGCGCTCAGCGATAAGGCCTTTCGTTGGACGGGCAAGTCAGATGGGACTTACCAAATCACCGAAATCAGTGAGGAACGTCCAATAGGATCTAAAGTTATCCTGCTGCCAAAGGAGGAATTCAAACATTTATTTCAACCCGACACCTTCCGTAAAAACCTGGAGAACTATGGCGAGGCGTTACCTATGCCAATTTATCTCTTTTACGACCAGGAGCAACACTGGATCAATAAAGGAGGGGCCGTATGGCTGGATGGTACGGCTTCGAAGGAAGAATTACTGGCTTATGGACGTAAAGTTTTTAATACCAGTTTTTTAGATGCTTTTCCTGTTTCTTCTTCAGCAGGTGCCATAAAAGGAGTAGCGTATGTATTGCCCTTTAAAACCCAGTTTACTGGTAAACAAACCCATAAGATCTATTTAAAACGAATGTTTTTAAGCGACGATGATTGTCGCTTATTGCCCAGCTGGGCCTTTTTTATTCGTTGTGTGCTCAATACTGACGGACTGGACGCCATTGCATCCCGTGAGTCGCTGGTTTATAATGACTTGCTGAAAGAAGCAAAAAAACAAATTGGACAGTCAATCAAAGGATATTTGAAATCTGTGGGCCTGGTGGATCACTCTATTTATCAGAAACTGATCAATACGCACTATCTGCACCTCAAAGCGATTGCAGCGGAAGACAATGAACTTCTGCAAGTCTTTATGGACGATTTACCTTTTGAAACCAATAAAGGAATCCGGACATTTAAAAACATTAGGGAACAGGGACAGACCATATATTACACACCCAATATTGATGATTTTAAGCAGGTCAGGCGTATTGCCGGATCGCAGGGAGTTCTGATCATTAATGCGGCCTATACTTTCGAGGAAGAATTGCTGAAGAAAATCCAGCGACTGGACAAACACCTTAAAATTGAACAAATCTCCCCGGGCAGTTTACTGAATACTTTTCATGCCGTAGATATTGCTAATGAGCAGCAATTTGCGGAATTCGAGAAAAGGGCTGCGGAGGTGCTCAAGCCATTGAACTGTATCTGCAGTTTGAAACGCTTTAATCCGGAGGATACACCTGCGATCTATGTGGCACCGCAGGACGATATGAGTACCAGAAATGCGAAGCAGGAAGTTTCAGCCAATAATCCCCTTGCAGCAGCTCTGGGTGCATTTGCTCCGAAAAAGAAGGTTGCAGAACCTGTTCTTTGTTTTAATGCCGATAATAGACTGGTAAAAAGGATGATTGAGATTAAGGATCCTTATGTTTTTCCTTCTATTATCCAGATTTTATACGTACAGGCTTTATTATTGGGTAAATATCCGGTTAGCGATACAGAAATGAATTTGTTTAACGAAGCACTCCATAACCTGATTGTTATGGGCATGGAGAATTTTATTAATATTTAAGAAGATGAGGTATACTTTAGAAATACAAAAGCTCCTAAACCGGGCCAATCAGGAAAACATTCATCCTAAAGATGCAGCTAAATTGTTGATTGAGGCCATCCAGATTGCTGATGCAAATGAAGATGTAGAATGGGGATATGAACTTAGGGAAGATTTGATGGATACACAATGGAGATTGGTGGGAAGAGAAGAGTTTGTTCGGGCATTTAGCTGGATGCTGAATACCTATGATGCAGACCCCGAAAACTATGCTGTTGAAGACCTGCTCTGGAAATATAAGTGGATTATAGATGAATTGTTCTCCAACCCTGAAGTTCCCTTGGAACAATTGGACAATGTACTTTCCGATTATAAAAGGAGGCTGGAAGAAAAAGGCTATGGTTTACGTTCTTATTACAGCAAACTTCTTCATGAAGCATTGGGGCAAAAAGAACCGGCGGGAAGTAAAAAATACCTGGATCTGGTCAATTCACTTCCAATAGATGAACTGAGCGATTGCCGGGCTTGTGAAATGGATACAGAAGTTGCCTTTTTGGTCAATGAAGGCGATTTTGCTGCTGCTTATCAGAAAGCGCAGCCACTGCTGCAAAAACAATACACTTGTGCACATGTTCCCGTAATCACTTTGTGCCAGCTTTGTTACCTTGCTGTTAAAAATAATGAAAATGAAAAAGCAGAGGAATTATTTGTCCGCGCTGAAGAAGAATTGCAGGAAAGGGAAGAGGATTCCACTTTAATAGTTTCTATCGGATTGCTGATCGTATTCTTGTTTCATAACCATAAAGAAAAAGGTTGGGAATATATAGAGAAATACCTTCCATGGGCTATGGAATGCAGAACCAGCCGGGAGTTTTTCTTTTCGCAGTATATGGCCGAAGCGCTGAGACTGGAAGATCAGGAAAAACAAGTTACACTAGAATTGCCGCATGAACATCCCTTGTATACTTCTGCTCATGGCTATAAAGTAAAAGATCTCTACGATTTCTATTATAAACAAGCACAAAGAAATGCCGCACAGTTCGATGAACGTAACGGCAATTCGAATTTTTCAACTCAATTGGAGCAGGCTCTGAATTAAGAAGGTTTGCTTAAGAATCGGTACCTTCTTCTTTTGCTTTGGGTGCAATGTTATCTTCCGCATCCAAAGTAAAAGAACTTTCAGCAGCATTAAATGCTTGCTTTAATAATTCCGTATCAGGCTGCTCACCAGCAGCCTGATCATATTCTTCATCAAAACCATTGGAGTGAATATCTTTTTGACTCTGCTGATCATCTGCTTCCGAGTTCAGTGAATCGTCCAATGGAACGTTATCTTCTGGATTTATCATCTTCTTTATTTTTTAGGAATATAACAACTAAGGCGAACTAATGTTTCAACCGATAATATTGAGTACCTTTAAGGTCAGAAAAAATAATTATGAATTACGAAGAGTATTACAATGAGCTTTCAAGTGAACTGGAGAGGTCTGCAAGTGTATTGAAAGAATACGATGATTTGGAAGCACATTTTATGAGCTCAACGCACAGCCGTGTCAGGTATGAATCTTATGTTTTAAGTTCTATGCCGGTGGGAGTTGTTGATATCGTCTATATCCTCACCTCCGGA
>NZ_DATMRL010000654.1:0-15524 GCF_035566355.1 Pedobacter sp. | reverse complement strand
TGATAGTGTTTGCTATGGCCTTCCAACTGTTTGTTTTCAACAGCCAGTGCAGAACCTCCCGAGGTCTTAATGAAACTCAATTCACCCTTCTCATTTGTACCCATATCGGTAAATATACCGGTTACCTGTAAACCAGAGCTGTACACTGCGGTTGCAGGATTTTTGCATTCTATGGCTTTATGAATGCTTTCTGCCCCGCCACGTCTGAAAGACATGGTATCTGCAAATTGTTCCAGTACATCGATGAGATTCTGGAAGGTTTCTGTGACAAATAATTGAGGCTGCGGTTTGGTAATATCGTACTGATAGTTGATGGTGTCAATAGTATACCAAAGTTTTTCAACATCTTCTTTCATACAGGTTGAACTCTCCCCGATAGAAGAAAGCAAACCTGCACCATATATTTTGGGGTTTTCTAAAGTGCCAATCAGGCCATACTCTACAGTCCACCAGTGCAGGCGGCCAAGTAAGGCCATTTCTGACGGTTCGCCCATATTGTCTGCAATTTTCCGTAAATGTTTTTCTGCTTTCTCTATTTCTGTTTCATTGGCGTCTATGGCTTCTTTTAAGATGGAAAGATGACGTATGGCCTCATAGAGTTCAAAATCTTTGGAAGAAAACATTGCTTTCGCACCAATAGAGCCAAAATAGCTTAAATAGCTGTTGTAATCCGCATCTGCGATGATAGGAGCATGTCCGGCCGATTCGTGAATGATATCGGGTGCGGGCGTGTATTCTATATGGTTAATCTGACGGATATCGGCAGCGATAACCAGTACATGATAGGCCTGATACTCCATAAAAGCAGCCGGAGGGATAAAACCATCTACGGTAACGGCACCCCAGCCAAGCTTGCCCAGGTTGTCATTCATGGTCTGCAGATCAGGTATGCGTTCTATACTTAAGCCTGCACGCTGTAATCCTTTTATATATGGATAATAGGCAACGTGCTTCAGGTAGCTATAATTCTGGCGCATTACATAACGCCACACCGCCTGGTCTATTGGCGTGTATTTTTCATAGTGCTGTTCCACAATGAATTGCCGTAGGTGTTTTGGCAGTTTAGCCACTTGTGGGTTGTTAAAGTCGTTGAAATCGGACATCACAGTTTTTTTATGATCTGGTTAGTTAAATCAGTTGGGTAAAGTTAAACAAATAAAATCTAGAGGAGTTAATGTTGTTGCCTGGTTTGGACTGGGAATATATATGGTTTAGTTCTAAAAGGGAATTGCGAAAATTTTAAATTATTTATTTTGCTGATGGTGATTAAAATATTTTTTGAATCTACATTGGTGGGTTATTAACTAAAATTTTACTGATCAAGAAATGTATGATGGAAACTATTTTGAAAAAAATTTCAGCCCTGAGAATTAGAAAGGGAATGCCGCAAAAGAACGTTGCGGAAGTTTTGCATGTTACCGCTTCTACTTATTATAAAATGGAGATGGGGGTAATTAAAATTACGTTGTCGAAATTGCTGTTGATTGCACAGGCACTTGGAGTTGATTGTGCTGCATTGCTGGATCAGGAAGATCCTGAGCAGGACCCTCTTGAGGCTGAACTGGAGGAAGATGAACGTCTGTTGAGCCAGTATCGCAGCAGGATCATTGAAGAACAGGGAAAATTAATCAGTTTGTTAGAGAAAAATATGGAGTATGCAAATGAAACAAAATAGAGAGAGCATGGTCTCGGAAAATGTAATAAAATTATTAAGCGGAACCAGTCCCAAAGAAAGAAAAAACATCGCTCTTGCACTTGGAATTGCAGTTAGAACCTACCAGAAGATTGAAAATGGACAGAAGGAGATCAACTTAAACGAATTGTGTAAGATTGCAGAAATATTTAAAGTAAGGAGGGGAGCCCTGGTTACACCGGATCATTTGCGCACTCATTTATCCAGTCCCGAAAAATTGTTGATGCTTCAAAAACTTAAACAAGCAGAAGATACCTTATGCACCTTGACGGAAAGAATAGCGAACTTTAAGATGGAATAATAATAAGGTTATTTTCTGACTTTGAAGGAGAAGTGTTTTTGCGCGAAATAACTGAAAATAGCCAGAATAATGGTCGTAACGGCCTTAGCTATGGTTGGATAAAAGCCAAATGCCTCCACCAGGACTTTTATGAAACCGTAGTTAAGGCCAATATTTATGGCCACTACAAAACCGTAGCGAAACAACTGGATGCGGCCTTTTAAATTAGAATGAGTAAAAACGAGGTATTTGTTTAGTGCAAAGCCAATCAGGAAAGTAATGAAAGATTCAATGACCAAAGCAGCGATGGGCGCGGTAATCAGCAGACCATCCATCTGCACATCTTTCTGATGGAGAATGAGGTTATAAACGATAAAATAGACAATAATTCCAGACGCAGCGGTTGTTCCTCCCGAGGCCATGTACCTGAAAGTATGGAGGGATATCCAGCGGGAAAAGGGGGGGTAAAAGAAATCTATGATCTTTAATATTGCCTTGCGCATGTTTGAAATTTGGGCGAAGTTAAATTTTAAGATTTGGAATACCAACAAAATCTATAACAGCAGCGTATTTATACCTGGGGTGTTGACGGATGCTGATCCCGACAATATTCAGCCCATAGGTGCTGTTCAGGATATTCTTGCGGTGGCCCAGATCGGGAACGCCCTTGTCGATCAGCAGCACACATACATTTGCCAGACCATTAGAAAAGCCAAATGCCAGATTTTCAGCCATAGACCGGTTGGGGTAATATTTTGTAATCCTGTCCTTCATCGTACGCCCGTCGTAGGAATTATGTCCAGCAAGATTATGATTGTTCATGTCTTTTGCATGCTGCAGAGAAACGTAGGTTAATGTTTCATCTGGATAAAATAGCCCAAGATTTTTGATTTTTTTCAGATCAGCTTGCAGACTTTTATAGTACCGGTCATTTTTTGTGATTTTAAGCTCGTTATAGTTGCTGTACTGCTGCATCCTTTGATTATAATCAGCTATAAAATCCTGTAAATAGGTATTGAAGAATCGTGTGCCGTCCATTCGGACCAGATTCATATAGAGAATAATGTCTTTTTCCTCCTGGGAGAGATAAGGTGTGTTTTTTGCTGTGTTCGCCATTTCCAGTTCTTCTTTCGACCAGGAGTTCTCCGGATAACGAACAGGTTTTTTCCCCGCAAGGGCAATCAGAGGGAAAATTAAAAATAGGGCTATAATGGTAGATTTCATGGTATGATAAACGTCCTGATTTTCATTTTATGTATACAGGTTACATTTTGGCATGGTTCTGGTCTGTATTTAGCTGGATAATAATAAGAAAGGGCCTGTAAAAAATACAAGCCCTTTTTGGTTTTTATCTCAGCAGGTTTTTCCAGCTTACTTTGCTCTCAATGATCGACTGAAGATCCTTGATTTCAATTCGTTGTTGCTCCATCGTATCGCGGTGACGGATGGTTACCGTATTATCTTCCAGCGTTTGATGATCAATAGTTAAGCAAAATGGCGTTCCTATAGCATCTTGTCTGCGGTAACGTTTTCCAATTGCATCTTTTTCTTCGTAGGCACAGTTGAAATCGTATTTTAAACTGTTCATTACTTCTTTGGCTTTTTCCGGTAGACCATCTTTTTTGGTCAATGGGAAAATCGCAACTTTAACTGGGGCTAAAGCAGGGTGCAAACGTAAAAGAGTTCTGCTGTCCTGTTTATCTCCTTCGCTTAAATCCTCTACTTCAAAAGCATTGATCATGGTTAATAAGAACATACGATCCAAACCAATAGAAGTTTCGATAACGTAAGGAACGTAGTTTCCATAAGGTTTGCCTTCCTCGTTCAGGTCATTGTCAAAGTATTGCATCTTTTTACCCGAAAATTCCTGGTGCTGTGTCAGGTCAAAATCCGTACGGCTGTGTATACCTTCCACTTCTTTAAAACCAAAAGGGAACTCAAATTCAATATCGGTAGCTGCATTCGCATAATGCGCCAGTTTAACGTGATCATGATAACGGTATTTTGCAGGATCTGTGCCCAGGGCAGTATGCCATTTTAAACGGGCCTCTTTCCAGTAAGCAAACCACTTCTGGTCCTCTCCCGGACGAACAAAGAATTGCATCTCCATTTGTTCAAATTCACGCATCCTCATAATGAACTGACGGGCAATAACCTCATTTCTAAACGCTTTTCCAATTTGAGCAATTCCGAAAGGAATTTTCATTCTTCCGGACTTTTGTACGTTTAAAAAGTTGACAAAAATTCCTTGTGCAGTTTCAGGACGAAGATAAACCTCTTCAGACCCTTCGGCCATTGCGCCAAACTGTGTGCTGAACATCAGGTTAAACTGGCGTACTTCTGTCCAGTTCTTTGTACCGCTAACCGGGCAAACAATATCATGTTCTTCGATGATTGTTTTTAAACGGGGCAGGTCTTCTGCTTTCAATGCATCGTCCATTGCCGCCTGAAGTTTGGCAGCTTTATCTGTTTTGCCGTCTTTCTCATAACGGGCAATTTTATCTTCAATTAACTGATCTGCGCGATAACGTTTCTTTGAATCTTTGTTATCGATCATCGGGTCGTTAAAACCATCTACGTGACCGCTGGCTTTCCAAACTTTGGGGTGCATGAAAATTGCAGAATCAATACCTACAATGTTTTCGTGCATCTGTACCATGGCCTTCCACCAGTACGTTTTAATATTGTTTTTTAATTCAGCACCAAGCTGTCCGTAATCATATACAGCACTCAGTCCATCATAAATTTCACTGCTTTGAAATACAAAACCATATTCCTTGGCATGAGATATTACATTTTTAAATTGTTCGTCGTTATTGTTTTTGGCCATAATACTGCAAATATATAAAGTTGGGCATAAAAAATATTGTTATTTTTGACGGAGGAGATTATTCTGATGCTATGAGGGTATATTAATCATACGGCCGTCCTCCTGAATTTGAATGCTGGTGAGCAGAAGCCTAGTGGCAAAAGCACTTTTGAAATAAAAAAGATCAAAAATTGAGTATAGAAGTAGAATCTTTGTCTAAGCATTACGGATCGCAAATAGCGGTAAATGCGATTAGCTTTAAAGCCGTACCGGGTAGGATTATGGGATTCTTAGGTCCAAATGGTGCAGGTAAATCCACCACAATGAAAATGCTCACGGGATATCTGCAGCCCAGTTCTGGAAAAATACATGTTGGCGGATTTGATGTACTGACCCAAAATCTGGAGGTAAAGCGTATTATGGGGTATTTGCCTGAGAATACACCTCTGTACACGGATATGTATGTGAAAGAGTTTTTAAGTTTTGCAGGTCAAACTTATCAGCTTGAGCATTTGAGCAGGAGCGTTGCAGAGGTGATTGAAAGGGTAGGTTTAGGTCCGGAGCAACACAAAAAAATCGGCCAGTTGTCTAAAGGTTATCGACAGCGGGTTGGCCTTGCTCAGGCTATTGTTCATGATCCCAGGGTTTTAATTCTAGATGAGCCGACTTCCGGACTGGATCCAAATCAGCTGGCAGATATCCGTAAACTGATCAAGGAATTGGGAAGGGATAAAACGGTGATACTTTCCACACACATTATGCAGGAAGCTGAAGCGGTTTGTGATGATGTTGTTATTATTAACAAAGGTAATATCGCCGCAAATTCCTCCCTGACGGATTTGAAGAAGGATCAGGATTCAGAAGTGCTGGAGGATATTTTTAGAAAGTTAACCGTATAAAATTTTCTTTAAAGCTCTAAAAAACTGAATTGGCAAAATATTTGCTAACGGTGCAGGTAGAGAAATGTTTCTCTTTAAATTAAACGAACTTTATGAAAAAATTATTTTTACTTACAGCAATCGCAGGTGTTTTAGCTTTTTCCAGTGCTTCTGCACAGAATAGAAAAGACCCTGCTATGGGTGGGGCTAAATTAAGCGTTGGTGCGGAATTTGGATTACCTACTGGTAACTTTGGAGACTATTATAAATTGGGTGTTGGTGGGTCATTGGTTTATATCGCACCGATTGCAGAAAATTTGAAAGTTACGGGAAGTGCAGGCTATGTTAGTTATTCACCTAAAGAAGTTTTAGGTTATAAAGGACCTAGTTCTTCTTTCATTCCGGTTAAAGCTGGTTTGAGATACTATTTCGTTGAAAATTTCTATGGAGCGGCTGAATTAGGTGCAGTATTTGCAGGTAAGAATGCGAACGGTACTGCCTTCGCTTATTCTCCAGGTATTGGTGTGGAATTCCCAGTGGCTGATAAAGCTTCTATAGATCTGGGTGCACGCTATGAAGGATGGTCTAATAACGGAACCTTATCTTTCTTCGGAATCAGAGCCGCAATTAACTTCGGTTTGTAGATTTTAAAATACATTAAACAGAAGGCTTTCCATATTTTGGGAAGCCTTCTTCATTTAGACGATATTTTTCTAACTTCGGCGTCATTATATAAATGCATGTACGCAGTTTTTAAAAGAGAATTATTTGCTTTACTAAACTCCTTAATGGCCTATATCACCATTGGTGCCTTCTTACTTGCTGCCGGATTATTGCTGTGGGTTTTTCCAGACACTTCGATTCTGGACTATGGTTATGCAGAACTTAATGGCTTTTTTAGTCTGATCCCATTCCTTTTTATTTTTCTGATCCCAGCCATGACCATGCGTTCTTTTGCCGAAGAACGGAGAGAAGGTACCTATGTACTACTGGCCATACGACCGATTACCGAATGGCAGATTATCCTGGCTAAGTATTTTGCCTGCCTGACTCTGGTGTTGTTTGCACTGCTTCCAACTCTGATCTATTATTTTTCTGTACATCAGCTTGGATTGCCTTCCGGAAATATTGATACCGGTGCGGTTATCGGATCCTATATTGGTTTGTTGCTCTTGGGCAGTTCGTTTACTTCAGTAGGTGTCTTTGCTTCTTCATTAAGTAAAAATCAGGTCATTGCTTTTGCTATAGCTGCTTTTATATGTTTTCTTTGCTACACGGGCATTGATGCGATGGGAAAGAATCTTTCCTTACAATCGTTTGAAACCCTATTTAACAACCTGAGCGTAAATGCACATTATCAATCCTTGGGCAGGGGAGTGCTGGATACCCGTGACGTGCTCTACTTTCTCACATTTGATGTGCTTTTCCTAAGTCTCACCCGTTTTGTGATCGGAGGCAGAAAATGGTAAGGTCAAGAGGTGTTCAGTTCATTGCCGTAATTGCAGTCCTGATCGGTCTGAATATAGCTGGTCACTACCTATACACCCGGTTTGATTTTACCAAAGAACACAGGTTCACACTAAGCCCTAAAACCCTGGAAATTTTAAATAAGCCGGTCAAAGAAATTAAGGTGACTGTTTTCCTGGATGGTGATTTGCCTCCTGCATTTAAAAGACTGAAAAATGCTGTTCAGGATCTGCTGGCGGATTATAAAGCCAACTCCAAAACCGACTTTAAAATTGTTTTTGCAGATCCGATATCAGGTTTGCCGCAAAATGAACAGGATACAGTGATCAGCCATTTGTATAGTATAGGTGTAGAACCCACGAGCCTTAATATCAAAACGGATAATGGATTTACACAAAAAACGATCTTCCCTATGGCAGTTGTCCAATGTGATGACCGGCAAATTCCGCTAAAGCTGTTACAGAATCAGGCTGCTGCAGGGGGATATGAAGAAAATATTAATAATTCCATTCAGAACCTCGAGTATGCCTTCACTTCAGCTATAAAAAAGGTCGTTACAGGTGAAAACCCCAGGATTGGTTTTACCGAATCGAATGGAGAACCATCAGACGCCTATTTGGATGATGCCATAAAAAGCCTTTCTGAAAGCTATGAAACAGGACGGGTCAATTTAAAACTCATTGATCAGGCAGGCCTGGATAAACTGAAAGTCCTTTTTATCGTTAAACCCCGCGAAGAATTCTCAGAAGCAGAAAAATATAAGATCAATTATTTTGTGATGAAAGGAGGCAGGGTGGTCTGGAGTATAGACCAGGTGAGTGCGGATCTGGATAGTTTGAAAGGAAAAGGCGAACAACTGGCCTTTAACAATAAACTCGGGCTGGACGACCAGCTGTTTACCTATGGGGCAAGGATCAATTATAATCTGGTGGCAGATGCCAATTGTGTTGAAATTCCCCTGGCTATGGGTAATACACAACAAATCCAGTTAGCACCATGGGTTTATTATCCTTTGATGCTCCCGGATTCTGCCAGTGTTCTGGTTAAAAATATAGATGCTGTAAGAAGCGAATTTTCCAGCACCGTAGATACCATTGGGGTTAAAGGCATTAAAAAGCAAGTGATTCTCAAAACTTCTGCGTTCAATAAAGTACACAACACACCTATGCTGCTGGCATTGCAGACGGTAGCCGAGCGCCCGGATCCAAGAGATTATGCCAGTACGCCTAAAATTCTGGGGGTATTGTTGGAAGGTCGGTTTCCTTCTCTTTTCCTGAACCGGGGCGTGCCCGAAGGAATACCTGTTCCGTTTGAAACTCCTGGTCTGAGCCAGGTTACCAAAATGGTGGTGATCGGAGACGGAGATATTTTTAAGAACCAGGTCAGTGCAAAAGACGGCTCGGCCTTTCCGCTTGGATTTGACCGCTACACCCAACAGAATTTCGGAAACAAATCATTATTATTAAATATTGCAGATTACCTCGTTAATGATGATAATTTAATTGAATTGAGAAATAAAGAGGTTAAGATCAGGTTGTTGGATAAAACTAAAGTGCATGCGGAAAGGCTGAAATGGCAACTCCTTAATGTTGTTTTTCCCATATTGGTGTTGATATCGTTCGCAATTTTTCAACATTATTACCGTAAACGTAAGTATGCAAGGTAATTTTTATATTTTTGAGAATTGACAAGATCATATTATGAGATTTATAGTTTCCACTTCAACATTATTAAAACATTTACAAACGGTTAATGGTGCGTCCAGCAGCAGTACTGTTTTGCCTATATTGGAGAACTTCCTTTTTGAAATTAAAGAAGGCAACTTAACCATTTCAGCTACGGATCTGCAAACCAGTATGACCACCTCTCTACCGGTAGAGTCAAAAGAAGGCGGTAAAGTAGCGGTACCGGCCAGAATTTTACTGGATACCTTGAAAACCCTTCCAGATCAGCCTATTTCTTTTAATATTGATGACAACTCTTTCTCTATTGAGATCAGTGCAGGTGATGGTAAATATAAATTAAGCGGAGAAAATGGAGATGATTTTCCTAAAATTCCGATTGTAGAGAATGCTTCTTCTGTAAATTTGCCGGCATCTGTATTAACGGAGGCCATTACCAAAACCATTTTTGCAGTAAGTAACGATGAATTGCGTCCTGCAATGACAGGTGTATTCTGTCAGTTGTCTGATCAGCACATCACCTTTGTAGCAACAGATGCCCATAAATTGGTGAGATACAGAAGAATGGATAGCAAAGCGGATAAAACCACTTCTTTCATTTTACCTAAAAAGGCTTTGACCTTGTTAAAAGCTGCATTACCAAACGGAGATATTAACGTATCTGTTGATTACAATGCAACCAGTGCCTTTTTTAAATTTGAGAACATTAACCTGGTTTGCCGTCTGATTGATGAGCGTTATCCGGATTATGAAGCCGTTATTCCTGCCAACAATCCAAATAAACTGGTTATCGATCGTGCGCTGTTCCTGAATACCTTAAGAAGGGTGGTTATTTTTGCCAATAAAACCACACACCAGGTTCGTTTGAAGATCAGCGGAAGTGAACTGAACATTTCTTCGGAAGATCTTGATTTTGCAAATGAAGCGCATGAGCGTTTAAGCTGCCAGTACGAAGGGGAGGATCTTGAAATTGGTTTCAATGCAAAATTTTTAATTGAGATGCTGAGCAATCTTTCTGGTGAAGAAGTAACTTTGGAACTTTCTACACCAAACCGTGCAGGACTATTGATCCCGCAAACCAATGATGAAAATGAAGATGTTTTGATGCTGGTGATGCCAGTTATGCTGAACAGCTATAACTAATATATTTATTTCAGTTATATAAAAAATGGCTTGTATTAAATAAGCCATTTTTTATATAATGCTCATGGTAAATACCCTGATATTCCTATTTTTGGATTTAATTATACTGCCTTGGAACTTTTCTCACAATTATTAGACTTTATTCTCCATATTGATAAACACCTGGAGGAGATCATCAGGGATTACCAAACCTGGACTTATCTTATTCTTTTTCTGATCATTTTTGCAGAGACCGGATTCGTTGTTACACCATTTCTTCCTGGAGATTCCCTGTTGTTTGCTATGGGTACTTTAATTGCCGGAGAAAATACAGGATTAAATATCTGGGTAATGTTGCTGATTCTTATTGCAGCGGCTATTCTTGGGAACAGTTTAAACTATAAACTGGGGAGTATTCTGGGGATAAGGGTATTTAGTGAAAAGAACAAAATACTGAAACTCGAATATTATCATCAATCACACGAGTTTTTTGAAAAGCACGGCGGTAAGGCCATCATTTTTAGCCGTTTCCTGCCCATTTTCAGAACAATAGCCCCATTTGTTGCCGGAGTTGCCAAAATGCCATTCGGCAGGTTTACTTTTTACAATGTCATAGGAGGTGTGGCCTGGATTGCAAGTTTATTACTGGCAGGTTATTTCATTGGTCAGATTCCCGTTGTGAAAAAGAATTTCGATATCGTCATCATTGTGATTGCGGTGGTTACATTCCTTCCCGCAATACTGGCTGCTGTTAAATCTAAATTGAAAAAGAAGGAAAATAAACCGGTCTAGTATTCACGTCCGATAATTGATCCCTTTTCATATTTTAAGTTTTCCAGGGTTTCTTTTTGTCTTTCTTCGAACGGAAGGTCAATTCTTTTGAGTTGCTCCATATCCGGCTGGCCGGCATCAATCCATGCGGAATACCAGAAGGAACCGATGTAATGGATAGCCGAGCGCATCTGACGTTCTACCATATGGTTCATGGCCTCATGATAAGCTTTGGAATAGTCTTCGGAGTATTGCCTGGTTAGCAGGCCTTTTCTTTTGGAAAAGCTGTATTTCCTATAATGTGGAAAGCTCAAACTTAAGCTGGCTTCCAGTTTCAAAACAGAATCTACTAAGCTGTGCGTATGGCTGACCATATTCCAGGCTTCCTGCAACGGCTGGGCAACGTAAAAGGCTTTACCCACCCGGTAATTATAACGATCAGCATAGAGCTCTGGCAATCTGCTTTCCCAGAAAGCATGGATGCCCACCTGGTTTGTAAGTTGACCATTGTGGTTGTTGGTTGTATGCAGTGGTACATGTGCATCGGCAATGTAATGTCCCAATTGGGCAGAACAGATCAATATTTTAACAGAATCCTTTTGTTTAAAGGCATTCACCAGTTTAAGATAGCTTCGCTGGATATGCCAGGGTAGTATTCCATTTTCCTGGAGCATTTTCCTGCTATATTTCTTTAAAGCAAGATCCCATTTTCTTGGAATACTGTCTATACAGTTATCATAAGCTTCCACATCAAGATAATGTCTTGGAGCTTCTGCGGTGTCTGCATATCTTCTCTTATCCGGATCAACTGCATGATCTGACAAATAACTAATATTGGACTTATAAAACCGGCTGATGCCTTTAGGCAGGGTAAATACAGCCAGGCGATTGATTTGCCTATGGGCATAAAATCCCCAGGATCCGAAAACCAGGAGTATTCCCGCGAGGGTTACGTAAATAAAGACTTGCTTCATTTACGTAAAACTAACGACCGGGAATGGAATATTTGCTATGCCTTAAATAGATTTACCTTTCATGGCCTGGGCCACAGCGAGATCCATCAGGCGCTCAGCAAATGGCCTGGTAAATTCGTTCAGCTCATCTGCTTTTTTAAGGATCTCATCTTTACCTCCCGTCTGCAATGCAGATTTTAAAGCCTCAATATAGGTCAAAGTATCTTTTCTTTCTTCTTCAGTCAGAACCTGTCCGTTCTTTTCTACAAAACGTTCTGCGGTATAAACCAATTGTTCTCCTTCACCTTTGGCTTCAATCAGCATACGCTGCTCTACATCACTCTTTGCATAAGTAATACTGTCAATCAGCATTTTTTCTACGGCATCATCGGTTAAACCATAAGAAGGAATAACTTCAATCTCCTGTTTAACTCCCGAGCGCAGTTCAATGGCTTGAACAGTTAAGATACCATCTGCATTTAAGAGAAAGTTAATATCCACTTTAGGTAATCCAGCAGGCATTGACGGAATTCCTTTTAAATCAAATTCGGCTAATTTTCTGTTCTCCTGCACCAGATCACGTTCGCCCTGGAACACGGATATTTTCATGTTGACCTGACCATCGATAGAGGTGGTATATTGTCTGCCTGCCTTTGTAGGTACTTTTGCATTTCTGGGGATGATCACGTCCATCAGTCCACCCATGGTCTCAATCCCTAAAGACAGTGGGGTAACATCCAGTAAAAGGATGTCAGAACGATTTCCTGCAAGGATATCGGCCTGTATCGCAGCGCCAAGGGCAACTACCTCATCCGGATTGATCTGATCATGAGGTTCGCGGTTGAAGAAAGTACTGACCTGTTTTTTAACAAGCGGGGTTCTGGTAGATCCGCCCACCAGTACCACTTCATCAATATCGGCAGCACTAAGTTTTGCATCTTTAAGGGCTTGCTTACAAGAGTCCAGCGTTTGCTCAACTTTAGAAGAAATCAAGTCTTCAAATGTATTTTTATCTATGCTGCACCAGATATCACCCAGTTTCTCGTTAAATAAATTCTGTGTAGACAAGGCTTTTTTCGCCTCCTCTGCCTTTAAACGAAGGTGTTGCATCAGACCTGCGTCTTCTTTCAGTTGTTGCTGGTCCAGTTTGTTCTTTTCAATCCAGTAATGGACAATAGCCCGGTCAAAATCATCTCCCCCCAGAAAGGTATTTCCATTCGTTGCCAGAACTTCGAAGATCCCATTTTGAATGGATAAAATAGAGACATCAAATGTACCCCCGCCAAGATCATATACAGCAATGGTTTTCTGCTGAGTGGGATCTAAACCCAGTCCATAGGCTAAACTTGCAGCCGTTGGTTCATTTACAATTCTTAAAACATCCAGACCAGCCAATTTACCCGCATCACGGGTGGCCTGGCGCTGACTATCGTTAAAATAAGCAGGAACTGTAATTACAGCCCGGTTTACTGGTGTTTTTAAAGCATGTTCAGCCCGGCCCTTAAGCTCCTTTAAGATCTCTGCCGATAACTCGATTGGTGTGTAAAAGCGATTTCCAGCTTTGATCTTTACCAATGCATCCTGGTCATCGTCAATGATTTTGTACGAAAAGGTATCCTGGTGGCTGGCTACGTCCTTATAAGAACGACCAAGCAGGCGCTTTACCGAAAAAATGGTGTTTTCGGGATCTGTAATTAAAAATTCTTTGGCATCATTTCCAACAAGGGCATCGCCCTGGGCATTAAAATGGACCACTGAGGGTACCAGAAGACCTTTGCCCAGGTCATTGATCACTTGCGGATGTTTCTCAGGATTGATAAAAGCAACCAAACTATTTGTTGTTCCTAAATCAATTCCAACGATGATCTCTTCTTGTTGTAAAGAACCTGTTGCCAGGTTAATGGATATTTTTGCCATAGTCTGGCAAATTTAGGAATGTTTTTAATGCTTTTCTTATTTAAACCGCTAATTTGATGTTTTGGTGATGAAAAGCCTTCTGTCTTATTTTAATTCTTTCTCGTGAAAATTATATACCCAGAGTACAATATCCTGGTAACTGTTCAAACCTTTCTTTTGATTGTTTAATTTTAAAAAATTATCAAAGGCTGCCCCAAAATAATCGACCATGTCGCCATTATATTTTCTCCAGAATTCCCGGTCCTTTTTGTAGTTCAGAAGTACGCCGGGGTTGATGGTTTTATATAAGACTTTGTAATCATCCGGAGATTTCATGCGGATTTCGAACAGTACATTCCTCAATATAGAATAATAGCCGGAATAGCGAAAGTCAGGATCGGCACTGCTGGTCGAAACCAGGTATCCAACCAGGTTGGCTTCATCTTCTCTTGCTACACCAATTTGATGCGCAATTTCATGGCAGGTGATAAAAGGCAGTTCGGTAGGAGGAATGCGCATATTGACATTAGCTTCTCCGGATAGAGGACTATAGTAACCTTCAATTCCAATCTTTGTGATTACCCAGCTGTTGAGTACGGGTTTTACCGAAGGCCGGGTATAATTGAAAAATGCTTGTTTTTGCGCGAGCAGATTATAGGCCTGTTTGGCACCTTGCCGAAGTTCTGCAATAGTGTAAGCGGTTTTATGATCAGCAGGCCGCTTGTCTTTCATCTGCTGTAATGCATTGATCCGGCCAATCAAAAAATTTCCAAGCATCACCAGTTCTTTTACATTATACTTTTTATGGCCGATGGCCAGGCTGGAAGATACAGATGGTCTGGAATAATTCAGGCCCCAAAGAAGTTTAAAAGCGATATAAAGAATCAGTAGAAAGTTCAAGAGCTGTAAGGGAATCAATACCCGGTGTTTGCGCTCAAGACCTTTTCTGTATAGCGCTTTACTGAAAAGCCAAAGTTTCCAGATCATATAACCGATCAGCAGCAGGTACAAAAAATCGCCCAGTGCAAACGGAAAAAGAAAGCTTATTGACCTTAAGGCTACGGAAACAATAGGATAAAGACCGCCGGAATACCAGCTTTCGGTTAAATTGCTGCTCAGACCCCAGGCAAAAATTAAACCTGCCAGGACAAGTTCTATCAGAAATTGCCTTAAAGCAGGTTTATAAGTTTTGTTCATTATCTGTTAAAGGTTAAGCGGCGTCCTTTCTCATTTGTGGTGAATTTTCCTTTTTGGTAGGCAAGGTTGCCAGACACAAAGGTATGCGTAATGTCAGACTGGAACACCTGACCTTCGAAAGGTGACCATCCACATTTATACCAAAGGTTAGCACGGGTCACCTTAACAGGGTCATTTAGGTTAACCAATACGAGATCTGCCCAGTAACCTTCCCTGATAAAGCCTCGCCGGTCAATATTGAAACATGTAGCTACATTGTGCGCTGTCTTTTCAGCGATCTGTTCCAGGGTTATTTTTTTCTGATGATACATCTCTAATAAAGCGGAAAGTGCATGTTGTACCAAGGGGCCACCAGAAGGCGCCTGCAAATACGGCTGTTCTTTCTCTTCAATAGTATGAGGAGCATGATCTGTTGCAATAATGTCAATATGGCCATCCAATACACCTTTTAAGATGGCATCTTTATCCTGTTCTGTTTTTACAGCCGGATTCCATTTGATCCAGTTTCCTTTTTCAGCATAATCCCGGTCATCAAACCAAAGGTGATGTACACAGGCTTCTGCAGTAATTCTTTTGTCCTTCAAAGCAGCCTTGCTATCGAACAGTGCTACTTCTCTGGCTGTAGAGATGTGCAGGATGTGCAAACGGGTGTTGTGCTTTTTAGCCAGCTCAACAGCCATAGACGAGGAGATATAACAAGCCTCAGCACTTCTGATCAGAGGGTGCATATCGATGGTGATTTGATCCCCATATTTTTCCTTATAAATAGCCATGTT
>NZ_DATMRL010000653.1:0-8411 GCF_035566355.1 Pedobacter sp. | reverse complement strand
AGCCCCAGCAGCAGACATATCGATATACAATACTTCTTCATGATCTATATTTGGTTATAGAGGCAAGTAAGCAATAAAAAACAACTATCCATTTTCCCAGTTTGGCTTAAAGTTCAGCTATTTTGGCAAAAAAGATAGTTGTTACGAAAGATTGAACGGTACCGGTACGGCTAAATTAGGCCGACATAAACTCCTTCTGATATATCAATGGGCTTCTGCCGGTAATACTTTTAAAACATTTATGGAAACTTGCAAAGTTGTTAAAACCACTCTCATAACAAACCTGCTTAATATTCAATTTATTATCAATCAGAAGCTTACATGCCTGACCAACTTTAATTTCTGTTAAAAACTGGGAATAAGTCTTTTGAGTAAAGGACTTAAAATAACGGCAAAAAGAATTTGGACTAATCCGTGCAATCTCTGCAATCTCCTCCAAATTGATCTTGTTCCGGAAATTCGCAAAAGTATATTCATAAATATCCTTGATCCTGTCGTTGCTGATCTCTTCTTTATGCTGAACATAACCAATTGAAGACAACAATTCCAGCTGATCACATTTAGAAATCTCTACCAGTGCCTGGATCAGGCAAATAATCCGCTCCGTTCCCTCTGCATGCAACATATATGCAAGAATCTCCTCCACCTTCTTTTTATTTCTGCCTTCTACTTTAATACCTCTTTTCGCCTTTTCAAGAACGTCTTTCAAAGGTTTATTTTCCGGCAGGTTAAGAAAATACTCTCCCAAAAAGCTTTCCGAAAAATGAGCAACCTTTACATCTGCATAATTTTCAGATCCTTCTTCCTTATACCCTTCATCAAATCTCCAGTAATGGGCAAGATTAGCACCAATCAGCACCAGGTCTCCAGATTGAAACTCAGTGATGCTATCACCAACAAACTGAGTTCCTTTACCTTTCACAAAATGGATCAGCTCCACTTCAGGATGATAATGAAACTTATTGTTCATACTCGGTTTCAAATCATGACGTACGCTGAAGGATTGTGTAGGACTTTTTGAAATTTTTAGCAGTTGAGGTTTCATACATTCTAAATTTAAACCTTGAAAATTGTAGAATACAATTCAGCAAAGGGAGTTAAAATTTATTTTGGTTTATATTTGTTTTCTAAAGTTGGGGAACTTATTTCAGAATTAAGTTGTACATTCTCCTCAAAGGTGTGTACAAAACAAACATGGTATGAACAGAAAGATAAGTGAAGAAATCAAAATTGATCCTTCAGATGTACATCAAAACTTTAAAGACGTCAGTATAAAATTATTCTGCTGCAGGTACTGGATCCTGGAAGAATGGGAATGTAATGACCTCAGATCACCCTTCTGGAGAATCTACCACAATTCTGTTGATGGCTCTTCCATTTGCCACAAAGGCAAAACCATTCCAATGAACCAGCAAACCATCCTGGTCATTCCGCCAAACACCTCCTTTTCCTCTCAGCTTAAACATCCCTTCAACAAAGAAGATGAATCCATAAAAGGCAGAAAGTTTACACAGCAAGATCATCTTGAACAGCTGGCTGCAAAAGGAAAAGTAGACCACCTGTTCATTCATTTCTCCCTTGGCTATCCTCTGGACTTTGTGCGCAGCGGCATACATGAAATCCAATTTGATGAAAGAAATAGAAGCGCTCTTGAACAAATCAAAAAAGCCTGCATCTCAGAAACCATCACCAGTTTCCAGGAAGGCCTGCGAACCAAACAACTGGTGGCAGACTGTTTACTTCAGCTGCCTGCAGAGATCTGGGATTCGGGAAATATAGACCACAGGATCCTGAAATCCATCAAATTCATGGAGGCCAATTTCAAAAGAAAGATCACCAATGATCAGCTGGCCGATGCCGCAAACATGGCTACGAATTCCTTTGCCAGGCTTTTCAAAACCAGTACAGGTACAGCCACGCAGCAATACATCTTAAAACTCCGGATACAAGCTTCCTGTAACCTCATGCACCACACCAACAAGTCCCTCGACGAAATCTCGTATGAATGCGGCTTTTCAGACCGTCATCATTTCTCCAAAATCTTTAAAAAGATCCTTAAAGTAACTCCTTCAGATTACAAAAAACAATTAAAAATGGTCTAACCTGCCGGAACTATCGTATACACTTTGTTTTTTTCTGTTTTAAAACTAATCCTGTATTTGCCCGGAGCATTGATCTCCTGTAATTTTACACCGGCTGCATTTTCATATTTTCCGGCATCTGTAAATGACATCAGTGGATTTAGCCCATCCTTTTGAACGACCTTAACTTCCAGTACCTTTACAGGAACAGCCGTTCTCAATACACAATCCCCACCTGCCAGCGAAGTAATCTTTGCCTGCCGCAGTTTACCGCCGGCCCATTTAATGTTCACTTCAAAATTACCACGGCCTTTAATCCCATTAATTTCTCCTTCCGGCCAGGCATCAGGCAAAGCCGGCAATAAATTCAGTTCACCGCTATGGCTTTGCAGCAACATTTCTGTAATACCTGCAGTAGCCCCAAAATTACCATCAATCTGAAAAGGCGGATGTGCATCAAATAAATTCGGATAGGCACCTCCTCCACTCATTTGCTCCTTTGCCTTGCCCGGATCAATATAATTCAGGCCGGAGAGAATCATCTTATAGGCATGGTTACCATCAAGCAACCGAGCCCACCAGTTGATTTTCCAGGCCATCGACCAGCCGGTGCTTTCGTCTCCCCTTTGCAATAAAGACTGTTTGGCTGCCGCCGCAAGTTCAGGCGTTTTGAGCGGAGAAATCTGGTCTCCAGGATACAAACCAAACAAATGAGAAATATGACGGTGTTTATCATTGGGATCATCCCAATCGTTAAACCATTCCTGTAATTGTCCATAACGTCCAATATGATAAGGATACAGCAGTGGAATCATCTTTTCCAGTTTAGATTTAAATTCCCGATCCGTATTTAAGATTTCTGCAGTTTTAACCGTATTGGAAAAAAGTTCTCTGATGATTGCCATATCCATCGTACTTGCTTTGGACAGCTGGTATTCTTTTCCTTCAATCTTAACCGTATTTTCTGGTGAAGTAGAGGGATTAGTCACATAATAAGGTGTCTGATTGTCTTTAACCAGCCAGCTCAACATAAACTGCGCTGCACCTTTCATTAATGGGTAGGCCTTTTCTTTTAAGAATTTCTGGTCTCCTGTAAATTCATAGTGTTGCCAAACATGCTGGCAGAACCAGGCTCCAGCCATTGGCCAGGCCGACCATCTGGGCATCCCCTTAGGATCCCAATCGTACCCTCCCGCAGGAGAAGTCTTGGCCCAGATATCAGAGTTGTGATGGGCAAGCCATCCCTCTTGTATATTATAATTCACTTTAGCCGTTTTGGCACCGTTTATAGCCAGTTGCTCCATAAAATTGAAGAGCGGCTCATGACATTCAGACAAATTGGTATTCTCTGCCAGCCAATAGTTCATTTCTGTATTGATATTGGTGGTATAATTGCTGCTCCAGGGTGGCTGTACCAGATCATTCCAGATGCCCTGAAGATTCGTTGCACGAGAATCTTTTCTTGAGCTGGAGATCATCAGATAACGTCCAAACTGATAATAAAGCATTTGCAAGTGTGGATCAGCTCCACCCTTATTTAAACGAATCATCCTTTCATTGACCGGCAGCTTCAATGCCTCTGCATTTACAGGAAGATTAAAGCTTACTCTTTTAAACAAACGCTGATAATCGGCAAGATGTGCTTTTTTCATAGCCTCGTAAGCCTTTCCTGATGCCAAAAGGATATGTTTTCTGGCTTCAATGCCCGGATCTTTTCCTTCCAGTCCTGGCGACTTGTCGATACCATTAAAGCTGGTTCCTGAACTCAGGTATAAGGTAACCGCATCTGCACCAGATACAGTCAATACATTTCCAGACTTTTTAACCGAACCGCCTTCGGGTTTGACCCGCAGATGAATCTCAAAAGTCATACCTTCCCCTTTCCAGTCGTCATATTCTACCTGTTTAGGCTCATAATCACGATTGGCCACAAATTTCGGTGCTTTCCCTTTTAAAACCAGATCCTGGTCGTCCGGAGCATTGACCTGATATTTCAATTTGCTGGAAAGCCCCGCATTAAACTGGATTGCTCCTCTACGGTCCGCACTGATCCTGACGACCAGTATCCGGTCAGGATAACTGATAAAAGTCTCTCTGGTATAAGTTATCCCCGCAATCTTATAACTTACCTTGGCAATCGCCGTATTCAAATCCAAATCCCGTGTATAAGCCGTAGCCGTAGAGTCCTTGAATTTAAAGTCCAGGGTCAAATCGCCCAATGGTAAATACTTCGCAGAATAAGGTCCCTGCATTTTTTTCCAAAGCTTAGCCGCTTCCTCATATTTCCCTTCAAAAACTGCCTTTCTAACCTCCGGAAGTACAGTGGGTCCATTGGGATTGTTTCCATCATTTGGACTGCCAGACCAGAGTGTATTGTCGTTTAACTGCAAACGCTCTTTATTCACCCTTCCAAAAACCATAGCACCCAAACGACCGTTTCCAAGAGGTAAAGCTTCCTCCCATACACCGGCAGGTTTGGTATACCACATCCTTAGACCAGGATCTGCTTGTTGCCCTACAGCATAGGAGGTCCAGAAGAGAACCGCAGCTAAAATCATTTTCTTCGTCATAACGCGTCGTTTTCGATCAGGTAAATGGTTAAGCTCCTTGGTCCATGGGCACCAATCACCAGGCTCTGTTCAATGTCCGCCGTTTTCGAAGGTCCGGCGATAAAGGATCCAAAGCCCGTACGGCTCACATCTGTTTTTTGATAAGCATGATGCATCGTTGGTACAATTTCTTTCTCTTCCAATACAATAAACAAGTGTTCACAAATAAAAGGCAACAAACGATTCACCATAGCGGGCTCATCTACCCAGACGGCACTGTTTTCGGCGACACCAAAAGAACCTCTTATATATAAGGTATGTAATAAAGCAAGGTCAGTAGCTTTCCAGGCTTTTATTTTCAACCGATCCTCTTCTGTGCAGTCAATGGCATCGACACAGAACTTTTCCTGATCCTCTTCCGCAAAACGCTTCTTTACTTCTTCCAGGTTCTTTACCCGGACCAGCTGGCCGCCAATCTTTGTCAGCACCTGTTCAAATACCACCGCAGGTTCATCGTAACGGATCAACCGTTCAAAACCAATTACCGGCAAATCCCTCTGGGCAGGCTGGTTCTCGGCCGCTGCCTGTAAAATACGATCTCTGGAATTCATTAGCTTCTGTTTTTTTGATACCATTCCCCAAAGCTTTCAGCCGGAGGTGCAGGCATATCCCTTTGTTTATACCAGGGGTTAAATCCATTATTCACCAAAAAAGGTGCATATTTCAGTGTCGTTCTACCCATTTTTCCTGAAAAATGGTACAAAGCCGGGCTCGACAATACCGCAGCCATACCCTCCATACCCAGTTTTTTGGAAACCGGAGCATATCCCGCCTGTACAATCACCTGTCTCCATTTGTACAGTTGTTCATGAATATCAATCTTCACCGGACAAACATTGCTGCAGGAACCACAAAGCGTAGATGCGAAAGGTAAATCCGCATTGGCTTTCATGTCCAGATTAGGATTTAATATAGAGCCAATAGGTCCGGCAACTGCGGTATGATAACTATGCCCACCGCTTCTGCGATAAACAGGACAAGTATTAAAACAAGCGGCACAGCGGATACATTTCAGGGAATTCCTGAAATCGGCGCGGCCAAGCTGTCTTGTCCTTCCGTTATCTACAATCACCAGGTGCATTTCCTGTCCTTCTCTCGGACGATGAAAATGGCTTGAATACGTTGTAACCGGCTGTCCGGTGGCACTCCTGGCCAACAGGCGCAGAAAAACACCAAGGTGCTCTGCTTTAGGAATTATTTTTTCAATGCCCATACAAGCAATATGGACATCGGCCGTATGTGCACCCATATCTGCATTCCCTTCATTGGTACAGACCACAAACCCTCCCGTTTCTGCAATCGCAAAATTAACCCCGGTAATGGCCAGTTCTGAAGCGATAAAATAATCCCGAAGGTGCTGCCTTGCCGCCTCTGTTAAGTACTGAGGATCATTATTTCCTTTTTCCGTATCCAGAAAATCGTGAAATGTATCACTCACATCCTGCTTCTTCAAATGTATAGCAGGTAATACAATATGGCTTGGCGCTTCCTTTCTAAGTTGAACAATGCGTTCACCCAAATCTGTATCCACTACATGAATCCCTTTCTGAATCAGGTATTCGTTCAGGTGACACTCTTCGGTCAGCATACTTTTACTTTTCACAATCCTTTTCAGGTCATGATCTGCAATTATCTGATGTACAATCCTGTTATGTTCTTCTCCATCTGCGGCCCAGTGTACACGTATGCCGTTTGCAATAGCTTTTTGCTCAAAACTTTCCAGGTAATGGCTTAAGTTAGAAAGCGTATGATCTTTAATCTGGGATGCCCATTCCCTCAACTGTTCCCATTCCGGTATTCCATGAGCAGCCAGATCTCTTTTTTGCCTGACAAACCACAAAGTTTCATCGTGCCAGTCGGTCCGCTCCTCATCTTTAATAAATTGCGCCGCAGCCTGGGCATGATCTTGTACTTTCATGATAAATGATGGTTTAAGATTTCTGCGATATGAATAATTTTGACCTTACTTCCCCTGCGCTTTAAAATACCCTCCATATGCATCAAACAGGAAAGGTCTCCGGCTGTAATGTACTCCGCTCCATTTCTTTCATGATCCAGTACCCGGTCTTTTCCCATTTTAACAGAAACAGCTTCCTCGGTTACGCAAAAGGTACCACCAAATCCGCAGCATTCATCCTTTCTGTCCAGTTCCACCAATTCCAGCCCTTTCACCATAGACAACAAATGTCCAGGCTTAGAAAAAGGCTCAGCCATGAGTTCCGTCATCTGGGAAAGCTTCAATCCACGCTGTCCGTGACAACTTTGGTGAAGCCCGACTCTATAAGGAAACGAAGCCTCCAGTTTTTCAATTTTTAAAACATCTACCAGGAATTCTGTCAGTTCATAAACCTTATTCCGGATATCCTGCGCAGCTTCTTCATTTTCTTCTGTATGCAAATGGTCTTTGATGTGCATTACACAACTACCCGAGGGGCAAACAATATAATCATAGCCCGAAAAATTCTCTACAAACAAGTTATTACAGCCCTTGGTCAGGTGCTCAAAGCCAGAATTGGCCATCGGTTGCCCGCAGCAAGTTTGATTTTTAGGATAACTAACGTCCAGCCCAAATTTCTCCAAAAGCTCCAGTGTAGCAATGGCAGCTTTGGGGTAAAACTGATCCACATAACAAGGAATAAATAAAGCAACCTTCATATTATCCGTTATTTAAAGCACGGTCCAGATGTACATAACCCCCGTCTACATGCAGCAATTGCCCGGTGGTATGACTGGATCTTTCTGATAGCAAAAACAAGGTCATATTTGCAATCTCTTCTGCCGTGGTCATCCTTTTCCCCAATGGAATCTTATCTACAATAGATTTCAATTTTTCTGTAGGGTTTTCTAAAGTATTGATCCAGGTTTGGTACAATGGCGTAAAACACTCAGATACGATGACTGCATTCACACGGATGCCATAAGGTAATAATTCTACCGCCCATTCACGGGTCAGCGCATTTCTCGCCCCATTAGAGGCTGCATAGCCTGAAGTCCCGCCTTGTCCGGTCTCCGCTGTCTTAGAGCCAATATTCACAATAGATCCGCCCGATGCCTTTAATGATGGCAGGGCATACTTGGCCATTAAAAAATAATGGACCACATTTTTGTGCAAGCTATCTACAAAATCAGCATAACTGCCATTTTCAAGGCCAATACTATCATTTACACCGGCATTATTCACCAGGCCATCTATACGACCAAACTGACGGATCACCTCATTTACAGCACGTTCACATGCCTCCGGCTCTTTTAATTCTGCTTCTATCTGGGCAGCCTTTCCTCCAGCCAGCTCTATTTCTCTAACCACTTTTAAATTATCAGCCTCTTTCCGGCCAATAATTACCGGTATTGCTCCTTCCTGTGCCAGCAATTTTACAATCCCTTCTCCAATGCCCTTCGCACCACCGGTCACAACAATTATTTTATTCTTTAATTGTAAATCCATTTTATCTGCTTATAATTTATAGAAACGCACTGCATTATCCCTCCAGAACTGATCTTGTTCCTGTTTTGAAAATGACGAAGTATAATCCTCCATCAACCCGGTTACCTGGCCGTATGTTGCTGCCAGCCTGCATACGGGCCAGTCGGAGCCAAACATTACCCTCCCGGTTCCAAATGCTTCAAACAAGACGTCCAGATAAGGTTTAAAATCTGCTGCGTTCCAGTTGGTCAGATCAGCTTCTGTAACCATACCTGATGCTTTGCAATACAAATTTTC
>NZ_DATMRL010000652.1:0-5281 GCF_035566355.1 Pedobacter sp. | reverse complement strand
TTGTTTATAAATTCTCCCGCAGGCCTTAATTTTAAATTGGGCTCAAATAAACTTACCCTGTCGTGTTTACAGCCAAACAGCAGCAATGCAACAATAAGGAAAGCCATATGCACTGAAAATTTCTGCTCAGTACCCGTATATTTTTGTTGATATAATTTCATCAGTTATAGTTTATGGTTTAGGCCGTTTATATTTAATAGGAAGGCGGCGCATACTTGCGCTGTATGGTGGTTAAAAACACTCTCCCATTCACAATTTCCAGGGTATTTACTGTACCAAAGGTTTTTGGATTGTACTTTCCGGAATGTACATTGACCAGCAAATTAGGCAGTATAGCAGCTCCGCCATAATCGGCATAAGGCCTGACCTGTCCGTTTTCATAACAGCTGATGGCTGCAAAATTCCCCTGTGCATCATGGTAAATTTCATTGACCAGGTAATCCTGCAGTGTGCTGCCGGGCGGAACAAGGTGGAACTTCTGCCATATTTTATTGGAAATGGTGTCTTTTGAAGGCCCGGGAAAAACTGGAAAACTAAAATAAGTATTCACCTTACCGGACTCCGTATCCCGGCGAACAGTACCCATAAAAGCTTTATCGTGTCCTTTTACGACTTTATCGTACCAATATCCCTCTCCGGCACCATAGTCTACCAGCGAATAATAGACGTTCATCACGTCTTTAATACCAAAATTCAGTATACCCATCTTTTCATCAATGTCTTTAAAACCCGCATTAGCCTCCCAAAAACCTTTGGCGCTCATATTGTAGATATTCACATACACCAGCGAATCTGCCAATGGTATTTTATGAAACTGTTCCTGCCTCAGGATCATCCCATTCAGGTGGGTATTAAAATCTTTTTGTAACAGGTGCAGTGTATATACTTCTCCCTGTTCCATATTCAATACGGTATCAACCAATACCTTCTTTCTTAAATGAGCCGGCAATTGTAAAAACGGAACTTCGCTTTTTGGCCGGTAAACAAACATGAACCTTTTCTTTCCAGAGGGAATTTGCGCCCAGCTGCTCAGGTCGAAACCATTGAGAATAGGCCCTACCAATACATTTTCTTTCCCGGGGTATTCCGGATTAAATACAGAAGTACTGTTGCCAATATGTGAAGGATACGGCGGTGCGTAATAATCCCTTTGGTCCAGGAAATCACCTATGACTTCAGCACCCGTCACCACGCCATCAGCACCAACTTTTGGATCGATGAGCATCGTAAAAATGGGCAATTGATCGTTCTTGTTTTCTGCCGTGATTTTATAGTTAAAATTATTAAATACCCTTAAATAAGCAGGTGAGTCTATCTTCGTGTATTCAATTTTGCTGCAGGCGCTTAGAGAAAACAGTAAAACAATCACATAATTTATTTTCAAATTCTTCATCTTACTTGATCTATTGGTTGTGTTTAATGAAAATCATTTTCGCTTTAAATTCCGCGGGGACCTGGTTGCCTGTTCTTCCGATCAGGGCAACACTGTATACTCCAGGCTCATGGGCAGGGAGCTTTTTAGAGGCCGAGGTATACAATTCCTTCCTTGCAATAAAATTATCGTTGGTCAGGACTTTAATATCATCGGCCCATATTCCAGGCGTAACCTGCGGTGTGGAGCGATACGCAAGGATCTCGTACGACTTGATTTTCCAATCTCCCCAGGTATACGGAAAATAAGCAGGCAATTCGCCCGGTTTAAGGTTATACACTGCAGGGTTATCTTTTGCCCCACCTATAACCTGTCCGTTATTGGTTGTGATGGTGAGGTAAGGTAAATCCGGACAAAAGTTAAAAAAGCGCTTGCTAAATGGCAGAGTATAATGCTGATAACCAAATGATCCATCATCTTCCGAATTCCCCATATGCAGATCACCGCTCAGGTCATTGCTGCTCACCGATATCCTGCCTGTTCCATCGGCCGCCGGGTAAAGCCAAAAGGTATAATTCATTCTTGCATCCAGGCTTTGCTCTAGCTGCGCCAATACCTTGCCGCCGGCGTCTACCGCCTCAACCTGATATTTTCCGTTCTCTTTAATTTGGTACTTGCTGTATTCGCCGTATTTTATGTTATTCTCCACAGAAACTCCGTTTAAGCGGAAACTCACCGTTTGTCCGGGCAGCGCATTTACCCCTTGTACCCTTGTATACGACATATTTACCGGAGGTTCTTTGTCTTCTATAATTTTAAACAGATTCTGATATTTGGTATCCGTATACCCCAGCTCATTGATGATAAATTCGCAGGGCAACGGGGTTACGATAATGGTATAAACCCCACCTGGCTGATAGGTCTGTATAGGTGCATATACAACATTGGAAGGATCAAATATGCTGCGCGGAAGAGAAGAACTCGGCGGGTCAAGTATCCGGTAAACGTTATTACCGGTAGCACCCGAAATTTCCCGGCCCAGGTGCGAAAGCACCTTAAACTGATACGTTCCATAAGGGACTTCTACATACTCGGAAACCTTTTTTGCAGGATCCACATTACTGGTTGCATCACTTACCGGCAGTCCGTTTGCATAAGTCAGTGTAACATCTCCGTAATGCTCTTCAAACGGACCATTAAAATTAGACCTCTGCCCCAGTAAATAGGTCAGGTTGATGACCCTGATCTTAAAATAACCCGGTTTAGATACTGTTTCATCGCGCTCAGCGGCAAAATATTTGCCTTTACCTCCTAATACCGGTTCCGGGACTACATAATAATCCATATTCCTGTTCTTTTCCAAAGCAATGGAAAAATTGGTTTTCTCGTAAGGAAGCCTGTTGGTGCCCAGGATTTGAAGCTCCAGGTCCAGACTGTTGTCCGACCGGAAAAGCGACTTCGGCACCCGCCAGATATAGCCTACTTTACCATCAAAATTTTCTCCGCTCCACCAGCTGTTACCAAAACGGCCGTCTTCGGGAAAATATTTAGTGCCCGGGAACTTATAATGGTTTTTCTTATATAAAGGGTCGGTGGGCTCCAGCGGGGCAACAAAATTGGTTAAGCTGTCGCCATTGGCAATCACCTGGTCATAGCCATATAAATCGATGATCCTGGTATGCGACAATTCTCCGGTTACCCGCTCTACAGCAGAATCTCTCTGAAAATCTGCTTTATCTTTTTTACAGGACAAAATCAGTAGTAAAGAAAATAAGGTGAGCAGGCAAAGCCATCTTCTATCGGGCTGATTTTCTATCTTCAGACTTACTTTTTCAAACATGTTTAAAATAATTTATAGGTAAAACCAAGCATCACTTCCATTCCTCTTTTAAAACTCCGGTTGAGGTATTCATTACCATACCAGGTACCACCTGTGCCTGGGTTGGCATAAACAGTCTGGATGTTCGGGTTTAAGATGTTCTTCGCATAACCCTTAAAAACTACCCGTTTGGCCAGTTTCTGACTGAACACAAAATCCAGCATTGGCACCGGGCGGCTGTACAGGTCGGGTTCGCCCGTTAAATTGATCTGGACCAGCCTTTCCCCAACCATATTGAAAGAAGTGGTCAGGTCGGTCCCGGTTTTTTTATTGGTATAATTTAGCCAGGCATTGATAGAATAAGGCGCCTGTTCAAACAAGGGACTGTTTTTAGGGGTATGCCTGTCCAATGATTTATTGGCATTGTAACGTGCCGCAGATTTGGTAATGATACTTTGCGCCAGCATCAGATTGGAGCCGATAGAGAAATTATCCAGCGGGTCCCAGGTCCTGCCCAGGTCTTTGACCACCTCCATTTCTATCCCCCAGACCTTACCCGTGTTCTCATCATTTTGATACTGGATGGTCGGGAATTCAGGATAAGTTGCCGAAAGTCCGTCTGTTTTTAAATTAAATACCCGCACCAGCTGGTGGTCAATCTGTTTTCCAAATACCGAAAAAGCCAGTACTTCACCCGAGGCAGGAAAATATTCCCACCGGAAATCCAGGTTTTTGGTATGCTGGTTCACGAGTTTTGGGTTTCCGATCACCAGCCCCATTTGAAAAGCATCAAATTCAAATACGTTGGTAATTTCCCGCAGTTCCGGCCTGGCGAGGGTCGTGTTAAACGCAAAGCGAAAATTCATATTCTCATGCAGGGAATAGGTTAGGTTTGCGGAGTAGTACGGTTGATAGTTCACATTGTGAACAGAGTTTGGTTCCACCAGGATCAAAGGGATCTTGGACCCGTCGGCAGTCCGCTTGGATAAAGCCGGATCCAGGAATACATTAGACGTATCTACTACAGACCCAATGCTGGTCATTTCAAAACGGACACCACCGGCAAAGCGGATCCTTTTGGAGAGCTTTAGATCCAGCATGCCATAGATGGCATTGGTTTCATAGTAACCTTTATAGTTGTTTGGCGATTTCTGGCTATTGTACAAAAATCCGCCAACCGGCATCATGCCTTCCCCCTGACCAGGTTTTGGTGCACGGATACCAACCACTTCATTGCTCACCAGACGGTTTAAATCGCCTTCCACATCATAAATTGGGCTTGCACCATAACCTGTAAAATTCGATCCAGGCAGCATCAGATGGTTTTCTGTAAAACTTCTTTCCCTGTACAGGTAATTTACACCAGTTTTAAACTCTTGCTTTTGACCCAGTAAACGGAAAGGGGCACTTAAATCTGCCTTATAATTGTAGTTCTTTTCATTCAATTTACGCCATCTTCGCCCATTAGGCTCGGCCTGGATAATCCCGTAAGCGCCAAATCCGTTTACATAACCGGAAGTGAGGGCGTATAAATGCTTGGTATACGTAGCTCCTCCAACATCGCCTGGTTCCCCGATCTTGGGCTTATTATACCAGCCACCACCTGTTGGTGTATAAGTAGCGAGGGTAATAAAACGGTAATCGGGTTCGTTCTGGCTGGACCGTGATGATGCCATATTGTAACTTAACCGGGGTGAATACGGCCCTTTAAGGATCTTATGCTCTCCCTGAAAATTAAAGATATTCAAGGTGCGGTAAGACTGTTTGATGGAATAAATATCGCTGGTTACATCCCCTGGTAATCCTGAATATTGATATCCGCCATACAAATTCGTGGCCGTACTTTCACCACCCCAGCTGCCCATGTACTGGGCACTGATCTCATGCCTGTTGTTAAACCGGTATGCCAGTCCGGCAAGTACCCCATAGTTTAAAACTTCTACGCCTGTATTTTCCTTATAGGTCTGATATTTCCCCATATACAAGCCATTCGGCGTTACATAATTGGGGATATTCCTGAAACTATATACATCTTTATTCCCGGTGGTTACCCCCTGATAAATACTGTACTGGGTTAAATCACCCCCATA
>NZ_DATMRL010000651.1:0-5018 GCF_035566355.1 Pedobacter sp. | reverse complement strand
AGTACTCCCATCCCAGATTGGCGTTTGGCAGTTCGGTCACATAATAACCATTGGCATTTGAAGCCCCAAAGTTATAAGGCCTTACACTCAAACGTCCGAGTGTAGCGTAAGGTGCTACGGATTGATTGGAAGTCTGGCCATAGCCCACACGAAGTTTTAGGTTGTTTACCCAGCTAACATCTTTCATAAAGGATTCCTTTTGAATATTCCATCCAGCAGAAATAGCCGGATAACTATTCCATTTGTGTCCCTCTGCCAATCTTGACGACGCATCGCTGCGAATAGTGGCACTCAACATATAACGGTTATCGTAAGAATACATCACACGTGCCATGTAAGACATCAATCCACTTACCCAATACGATTGATTATTAGGATCTATAGTAATATCGTCATTACTTCCGGTGGACGTTTGACCCAAATTAAAATATTGAAAAGTGTCGCCTGCAAGGTTCCTTCTGGCAATTGCAGAACTGTTATAGCTGATTTGCTCTGAAGAATATAATGCTACTGCGTTAATGGTATGCTTCTCTGCAAAAGTTCTGTCATACGACACCAGATTTTCAATAGCCCATTGCGTGGTTTGCGAATTGCTGATAGAAGCAGTATTTGGATTTGCTACATCTGCACTAAAAACGCCTATACCTGTATAACTTCCAGTATTACCTGTAATATAATTAGCACCAAGGTTTAAGCGGTACTTCAAACCTTCTACACCGGGAATTTTGACTTCACCATAGGCAGAATTGTACGATCCGAAGCCTTTAGTTCTGTTGATGTATTTGTCTCCCAGATTTCCTAAAGTTTGTTTTGTATATACCCATTGATTGTCCTGGGGCATGCTCACCACCCTTTTTGTTGTTCCATCGGCATTAAAGGGGTTCACAAGAGGCGACATACTCAACAAACCGTACATGCCTAAGCTTGCACCATCAGTAATGCTGTAGTTATTATTAGAGGTAAAGCCTACACGAAACAACTTGCCTATTTGCTGATCCAAAGAAGTACGGAAGGAGAAACGCTGGTATTGAGATAAAGGAATTGGTGCTTCATCTTTATAGTAACCCGCTCCAAATTTATAACTCCCCTTCTCAGAACCGCCCACAACACTTACATCATGGTTTTGCACCGCGGCCGTTCTGTAAAAAAGATCTTGCCAATCTGTATTTGTTGCACCGCTTATGTCTTCATCTGCCCCTGGATTCATATTTAACCCAGCTCTTTTTCGCAAAGCGATATACTTATCGGCCTGCATCATCGGATATTTCATAACATCCTTTATGCCGTAGTAGCCGCTGTAGCTAATCTGCGCCTGTTGCCCCTTACTGCCTTTTTTAGTGGTGATCAGGATGACTCCATTCGCTCCGCGTGAGCCATAAATAGCCGTTGCCGAAGCATCTTTAAGGATGTCCAGGCTAACAATATCTTCCGGACTGATGTCAGCGATCGTTCCACCAAAGGGAATACCATCAAGCACAATCAAAGGATCGTTTTCTGCGTTAATAGAACGGGTTCCGCGAATTCTGATCTGCATAGTTGATCCCGGCTTGGTTGAACTCTGTGTTAACTGTACACCCGCTACACGTCCCTGCAAAGCCTGCGAAATGTTAGCAGAAGGTACTTCGTTTAACTTAGCCCCGCTAATAGAAGCAACCGATCCCGTGACAGCTTCCTTGCGTTGGGTTCCATATCCCACAACGACTACATCTTGCAAACTCTTGGAATCTGCCAAAAGTGTAATGGCGATTACAGAACGGTTATTTACTGGATGTTCCTGACTGACAAAGCCGATAGAGGAAATCTGCAGAATGGAATTGCCCTCAGCAGATAACTGAAAATCACCACTTGCACCTGTAATGGTGCCAACTGTGGTTCCTTTCACTTTAATCGTCACACCAGGGATGGGTGCCCCGGTAGCGTCTAAAACTTTACCACGAACGGCAATCTTTTGCGCATGAAGCGACAGGGAACAGAGTGTTAGCATAGCTACCACTGCAAAAGTAAATGCACTTTTGAAATGAAACCCACTAAACTCCATCACCGTTTTGGATGAGTAGAGTGTTATTCTCATAAACTTTCGTCTAATTTGGTTCATAAAAGGTTAGAAATAATTTGGTTAGAAAATCACGGACCGGTTAAAGCCGCGCTCTTATTTAAAACTAATTTAGAAACTATTATTTAAAAATGCAATCGATTGCAAAAATAAAAATAAATTTTTATCTGTTTGCATGGTTAACAGAAGTCTATTGATTGTCAGGGGCCTGCAATCGGTTGAATATATTATAAATTGAAAATCTGCATTATTTGGATAAATAAGGCACAAATGAGATGCATTGAGGCTCAAATGATAGCAATTAAACCGTTCATAAAAAACACCCCTAAACTGCAACCGATTGCTTTTATAAAAAAGAGTATATATAATAAATACGCTAAGGATGGTGCTGATTATGAGCAGCCCGCCTTAGCGCATTACGATGAATCCTGATTAATTATAATTTTTACTCTTCAGGATAAAAATGGATATCTTCTCCTCTTTGAGTCTTTAAAACTATGTTTGGATTAGAAAAGGTTTTCTTATTTTCCCTCTTATTACTGATATAATAGCCTTTATTCCATGGTGCCACCAGGCAGAGATCATTACCTTGTTCACTAAATACACTGACCTTACTGACCTTCCCTTTCTCTAAACTCGCACTAACCAGGAATGCCCCCGCTGTACGTAACGAAGTAAAAGAGGCATCTTTTTCTTTCGGCCAGTTGGGAAACAACCTGATCTTTCTATTATATCCCTGTAAAAGGCATTCATTAATCACAGCAGGCAAAGCAAAATTCTCAAACCAGACACCCATTTTCGCCATATATTTATAATCGGAATAATCATTATAGCGTCCTCCAGTCTGCATCACAAGATCTGTAGCCGTACCATTTGGAAGAAGGCAATAGTTAACCTGTCTCTTAAAGGTTTCCAGATCCAGTTTGCCAATTCTTGCTGCTTGTAAATTAAGTAATACAAGGTCATTCCCGCCCTCATTCTGCTGGCTGCAATAGGTATTCTGCAGAATTTTTGCAGTTTCTCCCTCCGTATCTAATCCGTGATCTTCTCCCGGGAACACTGTGAATAAGGAATTGGGTAGGTTGTAAACCACCTGATCATTTTCTTCGGGTACAGAAACAAATATTTTTCCATAATCCTTTGACATCGTAGTGGGATAATCAGGATAGTTCTCCAATATATCATCAACTTGAGCCAGCAATTGCTTTTCAGTTTTTGTTTTTCCAAGAATGACGGTGGCCTTCTTAAAAGCCTCAAAAGCAAATTTAGTGAGGGTCAGATCAACAATGCCGTCATAATTATACTTAAATCCAGGTCTTAAACCATAAAGTTCAGGAGGCACAGTAGGGAAGATATGATATTTATGGTCTTTCCAACCGGTTGGATCAACCGCATCTTTTCTCTGCATATAGGCCGTTAGAAATTGAACCGCCTCTTTAATCGGCTGATAAGCCCTGTTCTTCAAGAAATCCTGATCTCCTGAATACAGATAGTGCCACCACAGTCCTTGTATCGCCCAGGGGGTCTCACTTACCTCCCAACCCCAATCAGGTACAGGGTAAGGATTCATGGTCATCTCGACCGGATACGCGGAATGTGGTATATATATTCCAGGTAAGCCATAATAGTCTTTAGCCCATGTGCGGCTAACAGGCATCAGAGATTCAACGAGATTTACATAGGGTAGATTTTTTTCCAGGTGATTGCTTGAAAAAGTCATCCAGAAAGGCTGTTGCGTATTGTAATTCATATGATAATCACCATGCCAGGCTGTACCAATGTTATTATAGCTCCAGTTGGCAAAAATACCGGGGCAACTCACTCCATCTTTTGCCGCACAGTTAAAGAAATATAGATTCTGATACCAAATCTGCTCCAAAAAATCGTCGGCAAGCCGTACAGAAGATTTACTCCAATAGCTTTTCCATGAATTCACATTAGCCTCGAAAGCATCTGCCCTATTTTTTCTGGAAATGGTATTTTTTTCATCTTCAACTGAAACCGTAGCATCTAACCCCTCTTCCAGAGAAATCGCCAGGAGAAATTCCTTATTATTGGTAAACCCAGCTTCCAGAAGGCCCATTTCTTCCCTATTTCCATTCCAGTTGATTCTTGACTTCTTAAGCAGTGAACCTTTGAGTTTTACTGCCAGTTTAAAGGCTTTATCTTTACGATCTTTCAATGAAGGATTTTGCTCATTCGCAGGCAATACCTGTCGGAAAGAAAGCATTCCCTGATCCAAATGCTCCAGGCTTTGAGACGCTGGAAATTCTTTAGGTGTGGATGGATCAGGCATAATCTTAACCCTGGTAAAAGGATGATCGATAGATCTTCCCAAACTATCTGTATAGTCCATCCACAAGCGATCTGAATGCATGTCTGTAAATATGTTCAGGAAAGTTTTCTGGTGATCACTGGTTAAAAATTTCACTTTACACAAACCGTTTGAAATGTCCAGTTCATGCCCCAGCATCGTCAATTTACGTCGGTCAAATCCAAGTAATACAGATCCACATGGAAAAGGTCGGGGATAGGATTTACTGTAATTTGCTGATGCCATATGGTTATACGCGGCATACCAGGGATCATCTGTAAGATTTTTAAGCCCAGCTGGTATCTGCTTTACCCGATCAAAGACCTCCCGGAAGGTACCCAGCTTTTCTTTGTTCTGTTCGGCAATCCTGATGTCCCACACATTATTGTGCCCAAAATAAAATACTACAGCGTCTGGCCTGGTGGTAACCACTACCCCCATCCCCCCATTTCCGAGTAAGGCACCTTCAAAGAAATCCGGCGCAGGTTTATTATAAGTTAATGTATGTTTTTTGGCAGCTTCTACTCCCGGTAATTGTGCTGCAGCAGGCTGCGAAAAGATCAGGCAAACCATAAGGAAAGAGAATGAAAGGAAAAAAGAGGCAGGTTTCATACAATGATTTGGTTAGTGTAATACTAGAATCAAAAATAC
>NZ_DATMRL010000650.1:0-16844 GCF_035566355.1 Pedobacter sp. | reverse complement strand
ACAATCCTGTTCTGCGAAAACCTTTTGGTTTAATGCTGGAAGCTTTGGATGATTTGAAAAGAAATGAAGTATATATCTGTACCGGAGCATCGCCTTCTTATGCCTTATGGGGAGAACTGATGAGTGTAAGAGCAACCCAGCTGGGCGCCGTCGGAGCAGTGGTCAATGGCTATTCAAGAGATACAAATGGAATATTGGAAATGAATTTCCCAACTTTTTCTTACGGTAGTTATGCAAAAGATCAGGCGCCAAGAGGTAAAGTGATCGATTTCAGAACCCCTATAGAAATGAATGGCGTTGTCATCAACTCAGGTGATTATGTGATTGGAGACAGAGATGGTGTATGCATTGTGCCAAAAGAGGCTTCAGAAGAGGTATTCAGGCTCGCTTTTGAAAAAGCAAGAGGAGAAAAAGTTGTCTTTCAAAAGATCAAGGAAGGTATGGCAGCAAAAGAGGCATTTGAGATCTATGGAATCATGTAATTGGAATTATAAAACTAAATTTATCATTTATAAACAAAACGATCAGGATGGTTAAAACCGCATCGCTACTTAAATTTTGCCTGCTGCTTCTATTATTAGTTCACGCTGGTCATTCCTTTGGCCAGGGCCAGATCAATGGATTTGACATTCCGCGGATTTCGCCCATTCCTGCCAAGGTTTCAAACACACAGCAGACACATATTTTACTACATGGTAAATGGGATTTCCAGGTTTCAGGAAGTCAGGCCAGGCACAGCATTACTGTGCCTGGCGAATGGGAAATGCAAGGTTTTACCGTTAAAGAAGGTGAAACGGCTGTGTATAGCCTAAAGCTTGATATCCCGGCAGACTGGAAAGACCAAAGAATAAAAATACGTTTCGATGGTGTAAGTTCTCATGCATTAATAAAGGTTAACCATATAAAAGTAGGTGAACATGAAGGAAGTTTTGTACCCTTTGAAGTAGACATTACGAAAGCACTTCATGCCAGTCAAAATCTATTAGAAGTAGAAGTACAGGCATTAACCATGAGCGACCGTTTGGCCTGTACTTCGCAATATGCAGTACACACGGTTGGCGGTCTGTTGCGCAAAGTAACACTATTTACTTTGCCGCAAATCAATATCGCTTCAACCATAGCTACCACAACATTTGACCCGCAGTTTAAAAACGCCGTAGTAAAAATACAATCAGGAATCGCCAATGAATCCGCTCTGTCTGCATCGGTTCAGTTTCAGTATGTTTTATCAGATGCATCTGGTCAAGTCGTTTTCCAAAAATTATCTCCGGTTTCCAGACCGGCAGGTCCCAATACAACTACTGGAGTTGAAACCACTATAGCCGTAAAACAACCGAAACAATGGGATCCGGAGCACCCCAATCTTTATCACTTAAAAAGCACGTTGCTGGTTAATGGCAAAGCGGTGCAAACCATAAACCAAGCTCTTGGCTTCAGGCAGGTTGAAGTTAAAGGAAATCAATTATTGGTTAATGGAAAGGCGGTAAAACTGCGGGGTGTAAACCGTCATTCCATACATCCCCTTACCGGCAGAAGTATCAGTCCGGAACTGGACCGTATGGATGCCAAACTGTTCCGTGACGCAAATTGCAACTATATCCGTACCTCACATTATCCACCATCCGAAGAATTTTTAAATGCAGCGGATAGCTTAGGGTTGTTTGTTGAAAGTGAAGCCTCCCTTTGCTGGATAAACCATGGCGCATCGCCCATCTGGAAAAAATGGAATTACAAAGACGAAAGGTTCTTACCCTATATGGTGAATGCAGATGTGGAAAATGTACTGGCGGGCCGCAATCATCCTTCTGTGGTGATCTGGTCGCTGGGTAACGAATCTGTATGGAGCCCCTTGTGGGAAAAGGTGCTGGCGGTGGTAAAAAAACTTGACCCTTCGCGTCCAACCACCTTCCACGATCAATGCTGGGGTGGTTTTAACAACGCACACAGCACCGCTGATATAGCAGTATACCACTATCCCGGTATCAGCGGACCAGCAGCATGCGATACCATGAAACGGCCAGTCCTCTTTGGGGAGTACGCACATGTCTCTTGTTACAACCGCAGGGAATTACTGACCGATCCGGGCGTACGCAGCAGTTACGGCAAACCCCTGGAAATGATGTATGATTCGATGTATTATCATAAAGGATGCCTGGGTGGTGCCATCTGGAGCGGTATTGACGATACTTTTCACATGCCCGACGGCCGGATTATAGGTTATGGCCCATGGGGACCGATTGATGGATGGCGCAGACCAAAACCAGAGTATTTTGGAATGAAAAAAGCCTATTCACCCATAAAAGTAAAACACATCAACTGGCCCTCAGCAGGTAAAAAATATATTGAATTGAGCGTAGAGAACAGATATGACTTTAGCTCGTTAAATGAGATCAATATTACCGCCATCATAAATGGAGTTTCCCGAACAGTTAAAAGCGGAATTGCCCCACGCAGCAGCGGTACCATTAAAATTCCTGCCGATCAGGTGAAAATGCTGGAAATTAGTTTTAAAGACCCGAGGGGCTTTACTGCTGATGAAGAAAAATACGAAACAGGTGCAGAGGAAGCCATTCCAGCTGGCCAGAATTTAGCCCTATCCTATACCGAGAACGAGGCTGCATACGTCGTGCAACAAGGAAATATAGCCTACACCATCAGTAAAAATACCGGGGTCATTATCTCTGCACGGAAAGGAGATACAGAAATACTAAAACAAGGGCCGGTATTCAGCATGGTCCCTATGAATGAAGAGGATGGCGGGAAACCAAACGTAGCGGGAGAAACCTATCAGAACAACATTTATCCGCTCAAAAACTATCCGTGCTATACTTTATTTGCCAATGACCTCATCGTACAAAAAACGGATTCGGGCTTAAAATTCTCCATGAAAGTTTCCTACCTTGACTGCAAAGGCAAGCAAAGCTATTTCTTCACCAATGACGGAAAACTGATCACTGAATATGAGGTTCAATATACCAAAGCGGATATATCACCGTATCAGTATGGGCTCATGCTGCAACTTCCCAAATCATTTGAGGAGCTGAACTGGAAACGTAAAGCAGAATTTACTGTCTACCCGGCAAATGATATTGCAAGGCCGGAAGGAACCGCCATGCTTAATGCAAAACCCATGAATGCCGTAGAAGAATGGGGTGTTGTCCAAAAAGGAGATTGGAAAGATGATGCAAATGATTTAGGCAGTAATGATTTTCGTTCCACTAAGCGATACATAAAAAACGCTTCCCTTAAAAATTCTAATGGAGACGGTATCACCGTGCTTTCTGATGGAACACAGGCCTCCAGAAGCTGGTTGCAGGACGGAAATATAAACTGGCTGATCGCAGACTACTGCAACAATGGGTCTGAACCATTTTACGGCTCTCCTCATACAAACGGAAGAATTAAGATAAAAGACAATACTTTAAAAGGTAAATTGACACTTGTTATAAAATAATTTTCTATGAAAAGGATCATTGCAGTTGCCACATTTATTGTCTTGTATAACAGTGTATTTGCACAATCAGACCGGCACGACCTGTATTTTGATAAACTGGCCACCCAGTGGGATGAAGCAGTTCCATTGGGTAATGGGATACTGGGCGCTTTAGTCTGGCAAAAAGCAGATCATTTAAGATTTTCTTTAGACCGGGCCGACCTTTGGGATATGCGGCCAATGAAAGGTTTGCACCGCAAAGAATTTAGTTACCAATGGGTCATAGATCAGGTAAACAAAAAGGACTACAAGCCAGTACAGCAATTACTGGATGGGCCTTATGATCAGGAGCCGGCACCTTCCAAAATTCCAGGCGGTGCCTTAGAATTAAACACTAAAGACTGGGGCGCTGTTACTTCAGTACATTTATCCCTGAAAAATGCATTATGCGAGGTGATCTGGGCCAATGGAACCAAGATGGAAACCTTTGTTGCCGCCAACAAACCTGTAGGCTGGTTTAAATTTCAAAATCTGAAGGGAGAATTCAACCCCCAGCTCATCGCACCCAAATACCAGGGGCAAGTCAAGATATCGGGTGATCCTGTTGGAGGCGATGATCTTTCCAGACTGGGCTACCAGCAAGGCACTATGAAACGCAATGGAAACAGCGTAAACTATCATCAGGAGGGATGGAATGGCTTTAGTTATGATATCGCTGTACAATGGAAAAAGATAGACAAAACAACCATAGAGGGTGTCTGGAGCATTTCTTCTCAATACCCGGAGCAGAAGCCGGTAAAGAAAGCCATTGAAATTGTTCAGCAAACTGTGCCGGGGAGTTTTGATACCGACCTCAGCAGACATACCACCTGGTGGGCAGATTTCTGGGGTAAATCAGCACTGCATGTACCAGATGGTTTACTGGAGAAACAATGGTACCTGGAACAGTACAAATTTGGCTCACTAGCCAGGCCAGATGCTCCACCAATTTCTCTGCAAGGGGTATGGACTGCAGATAATGGACGCTTACCTCCCTGGAAAGGAGACTTTCACCACGACTTAAATACACAACTCAGTTACTGGCCCGCCTACAGCGGCAACCACCTTGATCTGGCCATGGGCTATATCAATCACCTGGAGCAGAATAAAGCCAATTATAAACGGTATACAAAACTATACTTTAACAGTAATGGCCTTGCAGTTCCTGGCGTTACCACATTGGATGGCACCGAAATGGGGGGCTGGATCCAGTATGCACTATCGCCAACTGTGTCCTCCTGGCTGGCACAACATTACTACCTGCAATGGAGGTATAGTATGGATAGAACATTCCTTAAAAATAAAGCCTATCCATGGCTGCAGCAAACCGCTGTATTTTTGGAAAACATAAGCGTGAAAGATGATAAAGGTCATCGCAAATTGAAAATCAGTTCTAGTCCGGAAATTAATGATAATGATTTAAGTGCCTGGTTTCTGCAAAATACAAACTATGACCTGGCCTTAATGAAATCCACTTTCAAAATAGCAGCCGAACTGGCAGGTGAACTGGGCCTGAAAAAAGAAGCTGCACATTGGGCTAAGATATTTGCAGAGTTTGATGACTATGCCCTCACGGCAAAAGACGAGCTGATGTTTTCACCAACAATGGCTTATAACCAGTCTCACCGTCATTTTTCACATATGATGGCCATTCATCCATTGGGTTTAATTAAATGGGAAGATGGACCAAGAGCACAATCTATTATTAAAAATTCAATTGGTTTACTGGATAGCATAGGCCCCGATTATTGGTGTGGCTATTCCTATGCCTGGCTGGCGAACATGAAGGCAAGGGCAAAAGATGGGAGCGGAGCCGCAAAAGATTTACAGATCTTTGCGCGTGCTTTTTGCTCCATTAACAGTTTTCATTTAAACGGAGACCAGACCAAATCGGGCTTGTCCAAATTTCACTACCGTCCTTTTACCCTGGAAGGAAATTTTGCCTTCGCAGCAGGCTTACAGGAAATGTTGCTGCAAAGCTATGCTGGCTTTATAGACATCATGCCTGCAGTTCCTGAAGATTGGAAAAATCTATCTTTTGAAAATTTAAGAGCTGAGGGTGCCTTTCTCATCAGTGCAAATAAAGTCGACGGAAAGATTGCCGAAGTGAAAATTATTTCAGAAAAGAGAAATACAACAAGCTTAAAATTGCCATTCAAAACCTATACTATAACTTCAAATAAAGGTTTTATGGTAACAAACGGACCAGATGGGTTCCTGAAATTGAGCGGAGAACCTGGTGGGATACTGATCTTAAAAATTAAATAAAAAACAAAAAAAACAGATGAAAATTACAGATGTAAAAGTATGGCTGGTTGAGGGCGTAAAATACAACTGGACTTTATTAAAAATATATACTGATACAGGGCATACCGGTGTTGGGGAAGCCACAAACTGGCCAGGAAGTCCTATTGTTTTTGAAGCAGCCAAACATGTTGGTCAACGTATTATTGGCTTAGATCCTATGAAAACAGATTTCATATGGACTAAACTTTACCGGGATTTAAACTGGATGGGCCCATTTGGAGCCAGTATGTGTGCCATTAGTGGTATAGACATGGCGCTGCTCGATTTAAAGGCAAAAGTATTGGGCGTGCCTTGTTATGAACTTCTAGGCGGGGCTTTTAGAAAAAATATCTTGCTTTATGCCAATTATTGGTTTACCGGTGGCGGCCATAATGAATCTGACTATGCGGCCCAGGCGTTAAAGGTAAAGGAAGCTGGTTTTACCGGACTTAAATTCGATCCGTTTGCACATACCAATTATTTGTATGGCGAAGATCTATCCTCCAATCTACAGCTTACAGCTGCTCAGCAAGATCTCGCATTTAACGTAAGTAAAGCGGTACGTGACGCCGTGGGGCCAGAATTTGATATCATGATCGAAACCCATGCCATGTTAAATTATCGCGTGGCGGTTACTATGGCGCAGCGGCTTTCTGAATTGAACATCACCTGGTATGAAGAACCTGCCGGGCCGGAAAATGCCAATACCCTGAAAGCCATGAGAGATCGGATTCCCTCAAATGTTTCCATCTGTGTAGGTGAACGCCACTATACCCGTCACGGCATCCGCGATGTACTGGAGAAACACATCTGCGACATTATGATGCCAGACATCACCCGTTGTGGCGGCCCTTCTGAAATGAAGCGAATGGCCACGATGATGGAAGCCTATAACGTTTTGCTCGCTCCCCACAACCCCAACGGACCACTGTCTACCTTGGCCAGTGCCCAGGTCTGTGCTTCTGTACCTAATTTCTTCAGGCAGGAATTTATGTTCAACGATGTGGCATGGCGTGATACTGTGATTACCCATCCTATTAAAGACATGATCAAAGATGGTCACCTGCAATTAAGCGACCGTCCGGGTTTGGGTGTCGATTTGGTGGAAGAGGAAATGGAAAAACATCCAGGTATTCTGGAGCCAAGACCTGGATTTTATGTCTAGCCATAGGAAAATAAGTATCCGGTGTGCATTTAAATTGAATGAAGAAATATGTCTTTTCAAATTGATCTAAAAGGGAAAGTAGCCTTAGTTACAGGAGTAACCTCGGGTATAGGTTTAGGTGTGGCAAAAATGCTGGCCAAAGCAGGCTGTATGATTGCAGGCTGCGCTGAAGCTGAGCTACATAGTCAGGGTGCTCAAGCTTTTATCGCTGCAGTAGAAGCTGAAGGTACCGGGGTATTTTACCAGCAAGCAGATCTCAGCCATCCATCAGCCCCGGAAGCGCTGGTTGCGGCAGTTGCAGAAAAGACCGGCGGAAGGATAGATCTTCTGGTTTCCAATGCAGGAAAAAATATTTTTAAAGGCGCTGCGGGATGTGATGAAAACGACTGGCAGGAGAATATGGATCTGAATCTTGCTGCCCACTGGAGACTGGCTAAATTATGCAAACCCTATCTTGAACGGCATCAAGGCGTAATTATCCTGATGAGTTCCAATCATGCTTTTGCAAGCATACCGGGTTGTTTTCCCTATAACGTGGCCAAAACAGCCTTAACCGGTTTGGTGAGAAGTCTTGCCATTGAATGGGGGCCTGCCATACGTACTGTGGGAATTGCTCCTGGCTTTATTGAAACGCCCGGTAATCAAAGCTGGTTTAACTCATTTGAGCATCCAGACCAGGAAAGACAAAGAACTATTGACCTGCACCCGGTAAAACGGCTTGGAACAACAGAGGAACTTGGCGGCTGGTGTGTTTTTCTGGCCAGTGAATATGCCGCATTCGCTTCCGGCACCACTTATTTAATAGATGGGGGAAGAAGCGCATTAATGCAGGATGGTTTTTAAACTAGATATTCAGATAAAAGATGAAGATATGGAACGCTGAATTACTGGTTCAGACAAAGTTAATCCTCGGAGAAGCCGCAATATGGCATCCGGACTGGGCTAAGTTTTTATATGTGGATATTGATGGGGAGAAAGTCGGTGCTATCGATCCGCAGACCCCGCGTATTGAGGAAGTCAATACCGGTAAAAAGGTAGGCACGGTAGTACCGGTTTCAGCTGATACGCTGCTGGTGGCCCTACAAGGTTCACTGGGATTGCTCAATTTTAAAAACGGAGAGTTCAAAGAACTCACCACAATAGAACAAGAGATCACAACCAACCGGAGCAATGATGGGAAATGCGACCCGGCCGGACGATTATGGGTCGGTACCATGGATGTAAATGCCCGCTTACATCAGGGTGCATTATATTGCTTTGATGGCAATTTGAAAAAAGTCATTGATCAAACAAGTGTTTCCAACGGACTTTGCTGGACCAGGGACCATCAAACCATGTACTATATTGACTCATTCGAATACAACATCAGAGCTTACGATTTTGACTTGAAAAATGGTCTTATTTCTAATGAACGCATCGTGGTCAGAACAACGGATACAGATGTCATACCAGATGGAATGTGTATAGATGAAGAAGGAATGCTCTGGGTTGCCATGTGGGGCGGAGGATGCGTAAACCGTTATGATCCTGCAACAGGGGCAATGATAGGAAAGGTAAATGTTGGAGTACCGCTGGTCACCTCCTGCGCCCTGGGAGGAAAAAATATGCAGCAATTGTTCATCACTACCGCAAGTAAAGGCCTTTCTGAGCAAGAGCTGATGCGGTTTCCAGATAGCGGATCACTTTTTATCGTTGATGTTGGCGTTTGCGGTCTTCCACCAAATCCATATCAGCCAAAACCATAAAACCAAATATTAAATCTTGATGAATGAAACTAGAGATCATTGACTACACAATTATTGCGATTTATTTCTTGTTTGTCATGGGCATAGGCCTGTGGTTACGGAAACGCGTCACAACAGGTAAAGACTTCTTGCTCAGTGGACATAATATTCCATTGTGGATTACCTGTCTTGCCTTTATCTCTGCAAACCTCGGCGCACAGGAAGTACTGGGGATGGCCGCGAACGGCGCCAAATATGGTTTATATACCTTACATTTCTATTGGCTGGGCGCTGCACTGGCAATGATCTTTTTAGGGGTATACATGATGCCTTTTTATTATGGAAGCAAAGCCCGGAGTGTTCCCGAATATCTAAAACTTCGTTTTGATGAGAAAACACGCACATTTAATGCCTTAACCTTCGCCGGTATGACGGTTTTTTCATCAGGTGTCTCTTTATATGCGCTGGCTATGCTGATGCAAACCATATTGGGCTGGGATTTTGATATGTCAATTTTGCTGGCGGCCGGAATCGTATTGATCTATACCTTTTCAGGTGGTCTTACCGGAGCCATCTACAATGAAGTGGTACAATTCTTCCTGATCATCCTGGGGATAGCACCCCTGGTGTACATCGGTTTGGAAAAGGCGGGAGGGTGGTCCGGGATTGTCCAACATGTTGACGATGCCAAACTGCATGTTTGGAAAGGGCTGGACAGTCCGGCACATAACCCTATGGGTGTAGATGCCTTCAGTATGGTCTTTGGGCTGGGCTTTGTTCTGGCATTTGGCTATTGGTGTACTGATTTTTTGGTCGTGCAGCGGGCTATGGCCAGCCGAAACCTGAATGAAGCACAGCGTACCCCTGTTTTAGCGGCTTTTCCTAAAATCCTGATGCCTGCCATCGTCATTTTACCAGGTATCCTTTTGCTGGCCCTGCAGGCACAGTATAAAGGTTTCGACCTTCCTGTAAATGCGAGCGGGTATAAGGATTACAATATGGTATTGCCTTTATTGTTACAGAAATTATATCCGAGCGGATTGCTGGGTTTGGGCATTACAGCCCTTATCGCTTCTTTTATGAGTGGCATGGCCGGAAATGTAACCGCTTTTAATACCGTATGGACCTATGATATTTATCAAACCCATATCAAAAAGAATGCGTCTGACCAGCATTACTTATATGTAGCCAAAGCCGCTACAATATTTGGCATTCTGGCTTCAATCGCCACAGCCTATGTTGCCCGGGGCTTTAACAGCATCATGGACCTGTTGCAACTGGTGTTTAGTTTTGTAAATGCACCTTTATTTGCCACTTTCTTTTTAGGCATGTTCTGGAAAAGAACTACAGGACATGGTGCATTTTGGGGTTTAATTGCAGGAACACTTTCTGCGGCTTGTATACATGGCTTTTCAGTTGCAGAGGGCAAAGGAGGGTGGTTAGCTCCTGAATATAGCTTTTACTCTGCAACTGGACAAGCCTTTGCCATCGCTTCCTTCGCGTTTTTGGTCTGCTTCCTGATTACAGTTCTGGTGAGTCTGAAAACAAAGCCCCGGAAAGAAGAGGAGCTCATCGGATTGGTCTATAGTCTCACACCAAAGCAGAAGGATTTAAATAAAATCTGGTACAAGAACCCGCTTTATCTGGGCATCATTGTGCTGGTCATCACTGTCATCTTTAATCTGTTGTTTTATTAATTCAAAAATGAAGATATTATATAAACTCTGTTTGATCTGGCTTGCCTTCGTTGTCAACACTGCAAGCGCTCAAATTCAAAAAATCACCTTTCCATTATCAGATCATAAAAGCATCGGGATCGCACGCTTGTCTCCCGTTCCGGCGAGTACTTCCTTAAAGACTCCTTTAAATGGCCAATGGCTGTTCTCAGAGAATATAGAGCGGGAAGCTTGTAAGAAACCTATCCAGGTTCCCGGAGAATGGGTTATGCAAGGCTTTGAAGTGGAAAAGGGTAAAGCTGCCGGATATTTAAAAAAAATAGATATCCCTTCAAGCTGGAAAAATAAACGTGTAAAGCTCCGTTTTGATGGCGTATACAGTGATGCCGAGATCTGGGTAAATGGTCAAAAGACAGGAACACATCTGGGTGGGTTTACCCCCTTTGAGATTGATATCACTGCCTTTGTGAAATGGTCGGGAAGCAATGAACTGCTCGTTAAAGTAAAATCAGAAAGTAAGGCAGATTCACTGGCCAGTGCTTCCCAATATGCTGTTCATGCCTTGGGCGGTATTTCCAGGAAAGTGTACCTGATGGCACTGGAAGACTTGAATCTGGCTTACGCGGATGTAAAAACGAGCTTTGATGCCAAGTTTGAAAATGCAGTACTGACAACCGATATCGTGGTTGCTAATGAAAAAAGCAGTAAATCCGGTGGTTTAACTTTGCAGGCAGAACTATTTGGCCCGGGTGAAAAAGGAGAAAAGATTGCAGATAAGTCTGTCGCCATAGAAAGAGGACTCGAATCTGGAAAACTGCTTGCTCAAACCTTGAGCTTTGATGTGCTTAAACCTCAGAAATGGGATCCTGAACATCCCTTCTTGTATACATTAAGATTAAGCCTTAAGGAAGGAAATCAGGTGAAATCACAAGTCGACAAACGGATTGGGTTTCGTCAGATTGATGTAAAAGGCAACCGCGTTTTGGTGAACAACATCCCTGTAAAACTCAGGGGCGTATGTCATCATGAGACTATGCCATTGCGTGGCAGATCTGTAAACGATAACCAATGGGAAAAGGACGTGAAGATTTTCAGAGAAGGGAATGTGAATTATATCCGCACCTCTCATTACCCTCCTCCTGAAGAACTGGTAGCGGCATGTGATAAATTAGGCATGTTCCTTGAGGTGGAAGCCCCCTTTTGCTGGGCAGAAAATACGACAGTTCCAATAGAGCTTGCAGATCAGCTGCTGGTGAACCAGACCATGGACATGGTGAGTTTCTTTCGCTCCAGTCCGTCTGTGCTCATCTGGTCTTTGGGCAATGAATCCTTAAAGTACAAGGAATATTTTAAGAAGACAGGTGAACTGGTCAAGCTGTTTGATCCGACAAGACCGAGAAATTTCAGCCAGTACGGCCCTGATGGTGACGACGGAGAGCTGGAAATTGGCAATCATCATTATCCGGGTCCGGGAGGGCCAGAGCAATACCGGAACTCTAAACGGCCAATTGTATTTGATGAATATGTGCACCTGAATGCCTATAACAGGTTGGAACTGGTTACAGATCCTGGAGTACGTGATGCCTGGGGTATAGGTTTTGAAGCCATGTGGGAAAAAATGCAGAAAACAGACGCGGTATTGGGCGGCGCCATCTGGGCAGGAATAGATGACAGTTTCTTCCTTCCAAATGGTAAAACCGTTGGATATGGTACCTGGGGTCCGGTAGATGGATGGAGAAGAGAAAAGCCAGAATACTGGCACATGAAAAAAATCTATTCTCCGGTAAAAATCAAACTTGCGGGCAATTGGAATGAAGGAAAAGTAGAGTTTTTGGTAGAAAACAGGCAGCTGTTCAGCAATCTTAACGAATGCAGAATAGAATGGAGCATTGGTCAGGAAAAAGGAAATATTGTGGCAGATGTAAAGCCAGGAGCAAGTTCTAAACTCAGTTTAGCCTTAAACAACAGGCCATCGCCAGTTGATCCGCTGATGATCAAAGTCTTCGATGCCCGGAACGTAATGATCGATGTCTACCAGTTTGATGTTGTTCCTGCAGTAGTGACGGTTGCCGAGAAAAAAGAAGACCCTCAGTACTGGACTTACCAGCAGGAACAGGATAGGCTAATCAGTAAGAACAAAGGACTGGACATCAGATTAAATTTGAAAAACGGAAACCTGGAGCAGATCAGAAAAGAGGGCAAAACGATTATACTTTCGAACGGACAATTAATGATCCTCCCGCTCACAGGCGAGGGAAGAGGCGTCCAGATGACAGGTGAAAATCAGCAATTTGACCCTTTCACCAATGTTTGCAAGAACAGAGTGGTTAAAGAAGTCAAGGTCAGCAAAATGAAAAATGAACTTACCGTAAGCATCAGTGATGAGTATGAAGAAGCTTTTGGGGTAATTAATTATCATTATTTTGCCAATGGTAAAATAACGGCAGATTATAAATACACCCTTAAAAAGGATATTAATCCAAGACAATGGGGTATGGTCTTTAACCTTCCAGCCTCTTATAATGAATTAAACTGGACCAGGAAAGGGCAATGGAATTACTATCCGGCAGATCATATCGGGCGATTGACAGGAAAGGCAAAATTGCTTTCTGATGCAGAAGTATCAGGAGCGGCCGGTCCATCACATCAGCCAGGCAATTCCTGGAGTACCGATAGAAACGAAATGGGTACAAACGATTTCAGGTCAACAAAAATGAACATAAAAGAAGCCAGCCTGAATGACGGGGCCGATTCTTTGAGAATCCAGTCTGATGGTGCTCAGCATCTGCGTGCCTGGAAGAATGGACAAAACATTGAAGTCCTTGTTGCCGGCTACAGCAATATGGGCGCTGAACGGTTTTTCAGGCCTCACGCTGAAAAGATGGACAGACCTCTGAAAGCGGGGGACGTTATCCAGGACAAGATCCAGCTTCAGATTGACCGTCCGTAAAATCTAAAATTCCCAAACCACCACATTCCAGGGTTCCTGTCCATCATGATAGGACCCTGCAATTTCAAAACCCATCTTTTGATGGGTTTTTAATGAATTCTGATTTCTATCCGAAATTTCGGTTACACAAAGCTGATAGCTTTCCGGAATCCTCCTGCGCGTTTCCTGATACAGTTTGCTCAGTAAACCCTGGCCTCTGAACGCTGCAGCTACACAAACCTGCCCGCCTACCATATATTTATATTCACCCAGTAGTTTTCCTTTAAAAACAGTTTTCTCAAACTCTTCAAACATAGGCACCAGGCTTGGTAAGATATTTTTCATTCCGCTGGTCATGGCCAGGTTATAGCCCACCACTTTTCCATTGTAAAGCGCAATGACCTGTGGAATTTCGGCGGCCATTGTTTTTAACCGGTCCATAGTGTGTTCTGCAAATACAAAGCCTTGCTGTATCTGCTGCTCCGGGCTCAAAGAGCTATATAAATTTTGTTTCTGTAAGTCCAGGATCTGTTCAAAATGATGGTCTGTAACTGCGGTTTCAAAAACGATTTCCATTGGTATTCTTTTTATGCTGATCTAATATCTTCAAATGTCTTATATTTATCTTTTAGAGTACAGATACAGTTTTGCTTATTTTAACCATAACAGTTTAACGGAAGATGAAGCTTGCGGCCACCAAAGAGAACTATTTATATGAACAGATTGCGGACGATCTAAGCCGCCAGATCCTTGGAGGAATGCTGGTCAGAGGAGATAAAATTCCCTCCGTGCGGAGCATTTGCAGTTTACATAAGGTGAGTATGAGTACCGCATTGCAGGCTTATTACGTATTGGAAAGCCGTGGATTAATCCGTTCTATGCCCAAATCTGGCTACTATGTAAGTTATGTAAAAACCTTCCCTGGCTTACCCAACCAGACTAAGCCTTCTCTGCAAACCGGCAAGGAGGATAATTCCGATCTGGTGAGTAAGGTCTACGGCGAGATCAGTTCCGGAACCATGATGCTTTCGCTGGGTTGTCCTTCTCCTGAGCTTTTGCCATTGGCCAAGTTAAATAAGGTGATGGTGCAAACCCTGCACACTTTTCCAGATTCAGGAACCAGTTATGAACATGTGCAGGGCAATGTAAAGCTGAGGCGGCAAATTGCCCGTCGTTCTTCCATCTGGGGCGGGCAGCTCACCGAAGATGATGTATTGACCACCTCCGGTTGTAATCATGCCATGACCTTGTGTTTACTGGCTTTAACGCAGCGCGGGGATACGATTGCAGTAGAAAGCCCGGTTTATTTTGGAATTCTCCAGCTGGCCAAGAGTCTGGGCTTACATGTACTGGAACTTCCAACGCATCCCGAAAGTGGGGTAGAGATGGAAGCTTTAAAGGATGCATTGCGGAAACACCGGATAAAATTGTGTTTGCTGGTCAGTAACTTCAGTAACCCAATGGGCGGTACTATGCCTGCTGAGCATAAAAAGGAAGTGGTCCGTTTGATGGAGTTTTATCATATTCCCCTGATTGAAAATGACATGTACGGAGATCTGTATTTCGGGAGCCAGCGGCCGGGTAATTGTAAAGCTTACGATGAGAGTGGCCTTGTACTGCTGTGCAATTCCTTGTCTAAAACTTTGGCGCCTGGCTACCGGGTGGGCTGGGTTACACCAGGTAAATTTGCAGAGCAGATCAGACGGGTAAAATTTGCAACTTCCATCTCCAATGCGACAATTACGCATGAGGTTGTGGCTACTTTTTTGGAAAAGGGGAGGTATGAGAGTTACCTTAAAGGCTTACGAAACGTACTACATAGCAATAGTCTCCATTATATGGATGCCATTATGAAATATTTCCCTGAGGGAACCAGGGTGAGCCGCCCTAAAGGTGGCTTTATGCTTTGGGTGGAACTGGATCAGGCTGTCGATACAGCAGCCTTGTACGAACAGACCATTAAACGCAAAGTCAGTTTGGCGCCTGGGAGGATGTTTACTTTGCAGAACCAATATAACAATTGCATGAGGTTGAGTTATGGTTTGAGTTGGAACAAAGAGGTAGAAGATGCAATCAGAATGATTGGGAAACTGGCCGGGGGAAGATAGAGAGGTTTCTTTTGAAAATTTCACCCTATTGCTTCGGGGCTGACGATATCAGGTGCGCTGAAGAAGCGCACAGATCTCTGAGGCCCGCTCATCAACAGGGTAAAATTTTCTGAGCAAATTGCATAGGGAGGAGGTGATTGGATGTTTATCTTCCTTTCCCTGTTTAGGGTTTAACTGCGGTTACTTTTAAGACTACACTGGTTCTTTTTGCATTGACCAAGGGATTAAAACCAATTTTCATCAGAAAATCTCCGGAGTAGGTTTTTGTGCTGTCAATGGGCGATACCGAGCCAGGATAAAGATTGATTTCTTCTATGGTATACTTCTGACTGGGCGCTAATCCTTTTAGTTTAACCGGTAAATTTATTAAAGTACTAAAGGTGGTTTGCATATGGTAGTTAAACACCATGGCCTGATCTTTAGCCGGACTTACATAGGCTATTGAGGCTACTTTGTTTTCATATGGATCCTGTAACCGGTATTGGTCCCCATGCCATACAATATCTTTAAAGCCATCATAAGCTTTGACCGCATTTTGTGCAAACAAGAGGTCTTTCGGGGATAACTCATTCACTTTAACATCAAAGCCTAATTTGCCCATCATGGCTACATCGGTCTTAAACTTCAAGGTTTGGTTACCCATGTCCGTGATGTGGTTGTCTACCGCTACAGAAGGAAAATAGTAAGAATATTCCCATTGAATAAAAATGCGGTCAAAAGGATTTGTATTGTCACTTGGCCAGAATTCGGTAAAATACTTCAAGGCTGCATAGTCTACCCTCGATCCACCGCCTGCACATAGCATCATTGGCGTTGCAGGGTGTTTTTTCCGAATCCGTTCCAATACATTGTTTAGCCCTCTCACATATTCAATATAAAAATGGTCCTGGTTTTTAAGGAAAGGAGAATGTGCATTATATATCAGGGAGTTGCAATCCCATTTGATGAAAGATAAAGCAGGTACTTCTTTGAAAATCTCATCAACGGTTTCGTAAATAAAATCCTGAACTTTAGGATTGGTCAAATCCAAAACCAGTTGATTGCGCATATAATATTCTTTGCGCCCAGGCTCTCTGATCACCCAATCCGGATGTTTTTCATACAGTTCACTTTTTGGGTTCACCATTTCAGGTTCCATCCAGATCCCGAATTTTACACCCTTCGCGGTTGCTTCCTCTCCAACCGAACTGATGCCGTTTTTTAATTTCTGTCTGTTGTATTGCCAATCTCCCAGACCTGAACTGGCACCATTGCGCGGATATTTGTTCCCGAACCAGCCATCATCCAGTAAAAATACATCAACACCCAGTTTTTTAGTGTCTTGTATCAGCCCCTTTAACTTTTCATCGTCAAAATCAAAATAAGTAGTTTCCCAATTGTTCAGCAGGGTAGAACGCTGTCCCTCACCTTCCAGTAACTGGTATTTTCTGGCCCAGTTCTGCAGGTTCCGGCTGGCCAGCCCTTTGCCTTGTGAAGAATAGGTA
>NZ_DATMRL010000649.1:0-7056 GCF_035566355.1 Pedobacter sp. | reverse complement strand
AAGAATTAAACCGGCATCCCTTATCATAGTACCTTCATCCGTATCCTCGATGATACTGTTGGCTTCTTCCAATAACCCAGCCATGGCATCGCATTTTTTAGCCACAGGCTTTTCCTCCAATAATTCAAAGACTTTCTCCAGCGTTTCGATATGCGTCTGGGTTTCCGAAGTATGTTTGTCAAATGCGGCTGCCAACTCAGGGCTGGTTGCTGCTTTTTTCATTTTAGGCAAGGCCTTTACCAGATGCTTCTCTGCCCAATAAATGTCTTTTAACTCATCAACAAAAAATTCGTGAAATTCAGAATCTTTCATCTTGCCAGTCATTCCGGATACTTTCGATCCTTTTTTGCTTGTTGCTTTTGTTGTAGTTGCCATAATTTTTGTTTTTTAGTTCGATGTACCCTACTAACCTTTGCAACTGCCGATTGTTTAGAAAATTAAATCTTTTTTTTTACAAAACTTATTTGTTAAAAACCTGTTCTTCATTACTTTACAAACTCTTTTTTTTATGCCCGAAGGACCATCAATTGTTATATTAAGAGAACTCATTGAGCCTTTACATCTGGAAGGAAAAGAAATTTTAGCTGTTAGCGGAAATACAACGATAGACAAGGACAGAATGCTGCATCAGCAGGTTATCGCAGTTAAAAGCTGGGGTAAACATTTTTTGATCTGTTTTGAAAAATTCAACCTTAGGATACACTTTATGATGTTTGGCAGCTACAGAATTAACGAACATAAAGACACTCCCGCAAGGCTCAGTCTATTCTTTAAAAATGCAGAGCTTAATTTCTACACTTGTTCTTTAAAATACATAGAAGGAAAAATAGACCTCAGCTACGATTGGTCGGCCGATGTGATGGCAGAAGAATGGGACCCGAAGAGGGCCTTAAAAAAAGTAAGATCATATCCAGATTCACTGATATGCGACATTTTACTAGACCAGCAGATTTTTTCAGGAGTAGGAAATATTATTAAAAATGAGGTTTTATATAGAGTAGGTGTACAGCCACTGAGTAAAATACATGCTATACCATTGTCTAAACTCAAACTAATCATCACAGAAGCCCGGCAATACAGTTTTGATTTTCTGGAGTGGAAAAAAGCTTTCACGCTTAAAAAGCACTGGCTGGTCAACACGAGAAAAATCTGTCCGCTTGGACATCCCTTGAAAAAGGAATATTCAGGAAAAACAAAAAGACGAACATTTTATTGCCTGATCTGTCAAAAATTGTATCTGTGACAGATTAAAAATACCGTTCAAAAGTTAAACTATAACTTTAATGTATAAATAATTTAGGCATAGGCAAACAATATAGAGAAAGTAGTGTATTTTAATCACTAAACATACCGGAGCCTAACAAGTTTCCTAAAAAATATTTTCGTATAAAAAGAATAATAACCTAATCGCTATTATAGAAATGAAATATTTTTTTTAATTTAAACATTAACTCAGCTGGCTATATGGAAGATCTGCAAAATATATATAAAAATCTTTTCCAGTTCAATCCACAACCATTATGGACCCTAAATACTGAAACTTTTAAATTTGTAGATGTAAATGAAGCCGCACTCCATTTGTACGGTTATTCAAGAGAAGATTTTTTAGAGATGACCATTCAGGACATCACCCCAAAAGAAGATCTTCCCGAACTTGAACAAGCCATTAAAAATTTAAAAAACACCTCAAACAGCATTATTGTTAATCGTTCACGCCATTTAACAAAACAAAAAAACCTCATCAATGTAGAACTTAAAAGTAGTGTGTACGAATCGAATGGGGTCATAAACGAGTTTGTAGCTGTAACTGACATTACCGAACAGATTAAAACTGAAATCGCGTTTGAAATGGCCCAGCAGGAATTGATCCGAAGAGAACAACGGTACAAAGCACTGGTACAAGGTGGTTCCGATTTAACAGCCATTATAGACCTGGATGGGATTTACAAATTTGTAAGTGAAAGCTGTGGACCTCTTTTGGGTATTGAACCAGAACAATTAATGGGCAAAACAGCTTTTGATTACATTCATCCGGAAGATGCAGAACGAGTGGGCCAAACTTTATCAAAACTCATAGATATGAAACGTGTAATGATCGACCCCTTTCGTTTTCGCGATGGCTACGGACAGTGGAGATGGATCAGTACAGCAGCAACCAATCTTATTGACGATCCCGTAATCTCAGGCATTGTAACCAATTCTAAAGACATCACAGATGTCATCAATGTCAATAATGAACTTCGCTTAAGCAATGAACGTTATAAACTTGTGTTAAAGGCAGCTGATGAAGCAATTTGCGACTGGGATATCGCAAATGATCATGTGGATTGGGGAATTGGTTTTCAAGAAATTTTCGGCTATGATCTAAGCATCTATAACAATAATTTGTGGTCAGAAAATATCCATCCCGATGACAAAGAAGCGGTATTACGGGAAATGAAAGAAACCCTGGAAGACCCTTCTATCCCCATTCTTTATTCAGAATATCGGTTTTTCAAAGCCAACAAAGAGATAGCCATTATTCAATACCGCGGCATTTTTCTGAGAAATGAAGAAGGAAAAGCCATAAGAGCTGTTGGTGCATTTCGTGATATCACCGCACAAAAACACAGCTTAAGTAAAATCCAGATGCAAAATAAACAGCTTAAAGAAATTGCCTGGACACAATCTCATAAAGTAAGAGATTCCCTAACCCGGATCATGGGCTTGGTAGAGCTATTAAAAGACGAAGAATTTTTAACTGAAGCACAAAAACAGCTGGTTAATTATCTCTGCATATCAGCTGAAGATTTAGATCTGGGTGTACGAGAAATAGTTAAAAATGCAGAACGCAGTTAGCTCAGTCTAAACCATTTCTGTTTTCATTTGTTAAGAGAGAAACAAAATCTTAAATCTATGAAAAAATTATTTTATCTATTATCCTTCTCTGCAGCTGCATTTGCGTTTCAGGGATGCGGAAATGGCAACCACGATGCCAAAGATACCGCCGACAGTTTAAACAAAGTAAAAGATACAACCTCAAACGCTGCAGTGACTGGTGGAATTGCTGTGGACAAATCAGATGCTGAGTTCTCAACTAAAGCGGCAGCCGGGGGTATGGCAGAAGTGGAACTTGGAAAATTAGCTTTAAGTAAAAGCAGTAATGCTAAAGTCAAAGAATTTGCGACCATGATGGTGAATGACCACGGCAAAGCGAATGAAGAACTGAAAGCTATTTCTAAAATGAAAAACATTACTTTACCAGGCACTTTAGATGCAGATCATCAGAAAAAAATGGATGATCTAAACAAGAAATCAGGTGCTGATTTTGATAAGGATTATGTGCAGACCATGATAGATGGTCATAAATCTACGCTTAAACTAATGCAGGACGAAGCTAAAGACGGAAAGGATGCAGATCTTAAAGCCTTTGCTTCCAAAACAGCCCCTATTGTTCAGTCTCATCTGGATATGATCAATAAAATTCATGATGGCATGAAATAAAGATCAAATAGATTTACTGGGGTTTAAATGACCTCAGTAAATTATTTTGAAAGATTTTTAAGACTTGAAATATTACAAAAAATCCATACTAAGATTTAAATTGATCAATTTAAATTTTCACCACTGGCTTTTCTAACTGATGATAGAGAGCAATATTTTTCATCATTCCTTTAAAAATAAAAGCATGAAAGGGTAAAACTGAATACCAGTACAATCTGCCCGCTATGCCTAAGGGGCGAAAAGTGGCGGTTTGCATGAATATATTTTCCTTATCTATTTTAAATTCCAACCAGGCCTCTCCAGGCAACTTCATCTCGGCGTATAACAACAAACGACGATTTTGTCTATCGGCAAGAATCACCCGCCAAAAATCAATTACACTTCCCGTAGACAGGCGGTCAGAATTTGTTCTGCCCCTTTGAAGGCCCACCCCACCAAATAGCTTATCTATCAATCCCCGGATGTCCCACAGCCAGTCTGCATAATACCAGCCTGTTGAACCTCCGATAGACCAGATATTATGTAGCACCCTTTCAGGATCATCTACTTTCATTGACCGTACATCCTTAAAACAGCCTTCCTGAGGAATTTCAATCAGCTTTTTAAAGCTATCTGGATAAGCATCATTATTCATGGCATCCCGCCAGCTGGATATCACCTGATTTTGTTCAATTTTTCCAAATGCCAGTCTTATTGACTCCTCATAAGTCATGGCTTCAATACCTAATTTTTCCTGCAGCTGATTGGGTTTAGCTACCACATCGACCTTCATGCTCTCCACTAAATTACATGCCAATGAATAAGATGTGGAAGTCACAAAATAAAGCCAATAGGAAGATAGTTTTGGTGTCATCACAGGAACAATAAAAATCCTGCGTTTAAGACCTCTAACTTTAGCAAACCTCAGAAGCATATTTTTATAAGTAATGACCTCCGGGCCGCCGATATCAAAAGCCTTATTTAAAGCATAATCTTTCATTAGAACGCCCTCAAGAAAATGCAGCACATCACGAATACCAATTGGCTGGCAACGTGTATTAAGCCACTTTGGCGCAATCATTACGGGAAGCTTTTCTATAATATCCCTGATAATTTCAAAACTGGCACTCCCCGAGCCTACTATAATACCTGCCCGTAAAGTTGTCAGGCCATAAACATCCGATTTCAACGATTCTTCTACATTTAGACGGGAAAGTAAATGTTTGGACAAAACTTCACTGTTAACGATTCCGCTTAAAAAAACAACTTGTTTTGCATTTGTCCGCTCTACAGAATGTTTAAAATTACTTGCTGTTAACAGTTCCGCCTGAGAAAAGTCATTTATCCCCGACGACATAGAGTGCATCAGGTAATATGCCACATCTATATCTGCCGGTATATGTACAAGGCTTTCCTTTTTCAAAAAATCCACCTCAATTACTTCCAAGTCAAATCCTGCAAATTTCTCTGCATCAAAGCGATTTTTATTTCTTACACAACAAACCACCTGGTGCTTATGCTCCAGCAAAACCGGAAGCAGGCGCTGGGCAATATAACCGGTTGAACCCGTTAGCAGTATTTTCATCAGAATATAATTTTATTTAATGGTGATGAAGCTATCATGTGCAACCAAATTCTATTCATATCGGTTTGTGTATTTCTGCACATGATGGTTTCATTGGAGAATATTTTTAAAGAGGTTATGAAATTATATTAGTACAAATATAAACTATATTAGTATATATTTGTATTATATTATATAACAATTGATTTAACACACCATTAGAATCAAGCTGCTGAATGCCAAATAATTTGAAACAAAAAACATTACAAATAGCCGTTATAGGCTCTGGATTTGCAGGACTAAGTGCTGCAGCTTACCTGGCTAAAAGAGGTTATGACGTAGATGTTTATGAAAAAAACACCGAAATTGGAGGCAGAGCACGTCAGCTGCAAACAGACAATGGTTACATTTTTGACATGGGGCCAAGCTGGTATTGGATGCCTGAAGTATTCGAAAAGTTCTTCAATGATTTTGGCTGTAAAGCAGCAGATTTCTACGACCTGCAGTTACTCGACCCCGGTTTCAGTGTAGTTTTTGGTGCCGGCGATATATTAACCATTCCTGCAAATTTTGAAAGATTGTGTCAGCTATTTGAATCTATAGAAAGCGGAAGCGCAGAAAATTTGAAGAAATTTTTAGCCGAAGCAGAATATAAGTATAAAGTAGGTATGGAAAAACTGGTCTATAAACCAGGGCTGTCTATATTTGAATTTGCGGATAAGGACCTGATTAAGGGCTTGTTTAAATTACAGGTATTTACTTCTTTCAGTTCACACGTAAAAAAATACTTCAAAGATCCCAGGCTTATTGCATTAATGGAATTCCCGGTGCTATTTCTTGGCGCGATGCCTGAAGATACTCCGGCTTTATACAGTCTGATGAACTACGCCGGCCTAAAACTAGGCACCTGGTACCCAAAAGGCGGTTTTGGAAAAGTGATTCAGGCGATGAAAACCGTAGCAGAAAAGCAAGGTGCTCAATTTTATACCAATGCAGCAGTAACCGCACTGGAAGTACAAGGAAAACACATTGTAAAACTGAGTTCAGAAAAGGGTGCCAAAACCTACGATGGTGTTATTGCGGCAGCCGACTACCACCACATAGAAGAAAAGCTGATCAGCCGCCCACACAGAAATTATTCAGAGCAGTACTGGCAAAACAGAATTCTTGCCCCCTCGTGCCTTATCTTCTACCTTGGAGTAAATACAAAAGTAGACTGCTTAAACCATCATACCCTATTCTTTGACGAAGATTTAAAACAACATTCTCACGAAATATATAAAGACGCACAATGGCCATCAAAACCCTTGTTCTATGTTTGCTGCCCAAGTATCACCGACCCTACAGTTGCACCAGATGGCCATGAGAACCTGTTCATTTTAATGCCCCTTGCCCCGGATGTAAAAGATCCCGAAACAGTCCGGGAGCGATATTTTCTATTGATCATGGATAGGTTGGAAGCGTATACAGGAACTTCTATACGGGAACACCTGGATTATAAAAAGAGCTATTGTGTGAGCGATTTCATTGCAGATTACAACTCATTTAAAGGAAATGCTTACGGACTAGCCAATACACTGATGCAAACCGCGAATCTGAAACCTTCGTTAAAAAATAAAAAAATAAGCAACCTGTTTTATGCCGGGCAGCTCACCGTACCAGGCCCCGGTGTCCCACCTTCAATCATTTCCGGAAATGTGGCAGCACAGCAACTTATAAAGTACCTAAATCAATAAATCATGAAAGAAATATTTGACAAGTTATCGGCCCAATGCAGCGAAATGATCACCAAGCGTTACAGTACAAGCTTTTCATTAGGTATCTATTTTTTAAACGAAAGACTTCGCCAACCTATTTATTCTATTTATGGTTTTGTAAGACTGGCAGATGAAATTGTAGACAGCTTCCATAATTACAATAAAGTCATTTTACTTTCTAAATTTAAAAGAGACTGTTTTGAGGCTATAGAAGACGGCATCAGCCTAAATCCAGTACTCAACGCCTTTCAGCAGGTGGTCAATACTTACCAT
>NZ_DATMRL010000648.1:0-17163 GCF_035566355.1 Pedobacter sp. | reverse complement strand
ATTGATTGGCGATAGCCCGGGATGAAGTTTGGCGACCGAACCCGGGTTTTTCTATTTTTATTTAGAGAGGATCCATGTGTTGTCTTGCTGATGGTATTTAGATTTCAGAGCAAAGGAGATACTTTCTATAACTTGTTTGAGGCCTGGATTTTCGAAACTGCCAGTATAGCGTTTGTTAACTAATTTCTCATCGGCAATGAAAAGTTTGACGCCATACCATCTTTCTAGTATCGGGCAAATTTCTAGTAATGTGAGGTTATCTAAAACCAATTTGTTATCCTTCCAGTCCATATATTTGGCTGTATTATACACCAATTGTGAGTAGAGTACTGGCTTTGCATCTGGCTCATAGATACCTTTCTGGTTTGCAGTGAGTATTAGATTTTCTGTAGCGGCTATTCCAGAAAAGCGGACTTTACCTTCTTCCACAACTACCCAGCTTAATTTTTCACTGGCGTAATCGCGCAGATTAAATCTGGTGCCCAGTACTTGTATTCTGGTCCGCTTCGAAGTGATCATAAATGGCTTTTTCGGATTCTTAGCTACCATAAAATAAGCTTCCCCTCTAAAACTAACTGATCTTTGGTTCTTTGCAAATTGCTGAGGAAAGCGTAATGTACTCTCAGAATTCATCCATACCTGAGTTCCGTCAGGCAGATTTACCCGGAGCTTTTCACCTCTTTTTGTATGGATTTCTTTATAAATCAGTTGAGCACTGGTTTGAATATTAAGATTATTCTGTACACCCGAATAATACAAAAAGTACATTGCACCAATCCCCAACAGGAAAGCAATACCAGCTGCAACTTGCCAGCCTAAACGAAATCGACGAATTTTTAGCTTGCTGTTTGGCACCTCCACGATATGACTCTGCTTCAATTCTAAATGCGCCCCGAGGTGTTCCCAACCCGTGTCTTCGAGCTGTTGAAGTTCTTTGCCTTCCAGAAATGTCATATTTACCTGGTCTGATTCTAACCATGCTTCTATAGCGGCGATTTCATTTGAATTGCACAGGCCCAGGTGATAACGCTGAATAATATCTTTATTGATTTCCATAAAGCTTTTTAAGCATCTGTAATGCCCTCTAAAAACAAGTTGTATGAACAGGAGATTTTCCTAGGCTTGGAATCAAAAAATATAAAATAATTTATAAATCTTTGATGTTCAGTCTGGTATTTTTTTAAGTTTTTGTCTGGAAAGTTTCAAGGTTGGCCCTTAAAAAGCTAATAGCTTTGTACAGATGGTATTCTACAGTTTTCTCCGAAATCAATAGGGCAGAGGCGATGCGCTTATTATTGAGTCCTTCTTGCTGGCTTAAACGATAAACCTCCCTGCAGCGACATGGTAATTGGTCTACCAGCAAATTCAATTTTCCATGAAGTTCGTTATAAGCTACTTTCTCTTCTGTGCAGTTGTGTGTACCACAATAATCTTGAAGTGCACATTCCAGCAATTGGGTCTGACGTATGCTCGTTCTAAGGTAATCGAAAGCCTGAAGTTTAGCTGAGCGAAAAAGATATTGCTCTATGGTGGTTCGTAACACGAGTTTTTCTCTGCGTTCCCAAATAGAAGCAAAAAGATCCTGTGCAATCTCGCTGGAGATTTCTTTATCGCTGGTATAGTGATAAATGATGCTGAATACTTTCTTCCAATAGGTACGATATAGATGTTCAAAGCCTGCTTCATCCATATACTGGATTAGATTCTTATCCTCCGGGTTAAGTTTGGGCTTATTATTAAACACAGCTTTTTGTAGTTTTTGCCCAAAGCTAAGTATTAAATGGAATCAATCTAAATAAAATAAAAAAAATATAAAAAGAAACTTCATGAGGTTTTGTCTATTCTCACAGATGTTTTTCCAATTTGCTTAATAATGACGGCACCAGACCATACTTCTTTTTGAATGCAAAAGAGAAGTGAGACAGATCTTCAAATCCAAGATCAATATAGATGTCAGATGGTTTTTTACCTTTCTTTTCCATCAGAAAATAGGCTTCTTCTAACCTTTTTTTTACCAACCATCTGCTCGGCGTATCTTGAAATGTGGTTTTAAAATCTCTTTTAAACGCAGATAGACTCCGGCCCGTTAAATAAGCAAAACGCTCTACGCTAACGTTGAATTTATAATTTCGATTCATGAATTCTTCCAGATTAATTTTTTCGGGAGTTCCAAAGTCGAAGAAAATACTGTGCAATTCAGGGTGTTTTTGCAATAGGATCAATAAAAGTTCTTCCCTTTTGATATTAGAAAAAACTTCATCCATTTTGCCATTATTGCCATAATAAGGCGTAAGAGAATTGATGAAGCTATTGATCAGATCATCTCTTTTTAAGAGTATAAAGGCATTTTGATTATCGGCAACAGAAGCTGTACCTTGATGTTTAAGCTGGAAAGACTTTAGAAATGCTTTATCAAAAATGACAACTACCTTTTCCATCCCTCCATCATGTGTCTGTTTATGGTACCTGGCCAAACGATTTTTTTTTACAATACAGGAATCGCCGGCTTTCAGTTCATATTTTTTATTACCGTCATATCCGGTAATTGACCCCTTTACTAAAAACAGAAAAAAGTGTTCTGAAATGAATTGTTCAGGTGATATTTCAGGACCAATGTAGCAAGACTTTGTTTCAATGTATTTCATACGTTCGTCTTATGATCATCTAATTTACTTGTTTCCACCACTCTGGAAAAACATGGGTGGTGTCGCGGAGATTTACGCTTTCACCGATAATGGGGGTAACCAAAGGAAGATGATGTGCTCTGGCGAGTTCGGTTACCTTGATCAGCGGCTCATTCCATGGATGCATAGCAAGCATAAATTTAGAGGAATGTACAGGGAAAAGCCTTCTGGCCTTTAAATCCAGTGCAGCCTGAATTACTTGTTCGGGCAGCATGTGAATAGCTTTCCAGGCAATATTATATTGCCCATTTTCTAAGATGGCTAGATCTATAGGCCCAAATTGACGGCCAATTTCAGCAAAATGAGTGTCATAACCGCTGTCACCGCCAACATATATCTTAGTTGTGGGTGTTTGTAGCACGTAGGACATCCAAAGCGTATTATTTCTGGTAAATCCTCTGCCTGAAAAATGCCTGGCAGGAGTAGTATGTAGTTTAAATCCGTCAGCCAGGGAGATCGTTTCATTCCAGTCGCTTTCTATGATTTCCTTTGCAGGATAGCCCCAGCTTTCAAAATGCGCACCCACACCCAAACCACAGATTACAGTTTTTACTTTATCTTTCAATTTGACGATGGTTTCATAATCCAGATGGTCGTAATGATCATGACTAATGAGTAGGTAATCAATAGCTGGCAGATCTTCTACTGTATATCTGTCTGTACCTTTAAAGGCTTTTACTGTTCCAGGTAATGGTGAAGCAGTTCCACTAAATACAGGATCTACTAAAAAGCGCTTTCCCTCAATCTGGATAAAATAGGAAGAATGACCAAACCATACCAGCACCTCAGCATCTGCCGGAAGGTTTATCAAATCGGTTTTAGTAGATGGAATTTGGCCAGCAGGCTTTCTCCTTGGATGGTCTTTGAATAATTGATCGTAAATGATACCGAACATACTATATCCTTCGGTTAGATCGGGTGTGTAGTGTGTATTTTGAAATTTACCATCCTTATACCGTGGTGATTTTTTAAGAAGATCTAAGCGTTCAGCAGAAGGAGCTTTTCCAAATTTTGGTTGTCTGATATAGAAAAAGGTGGTTATCGCCAAAAGCAATAGTATACTTAACAAGATGGTCATAATTCGTTTAATGATTTTTAAGAACCGTTTCATTCTCTAATTTAATTGCACAAAGGTGGGAATAAAAATTACAGATTGTTTTGTTAAAAGGTCCAGTTTAACTTTGTTGAGAGGTTCATAGTTGCACCAATCCTAAATATTATAAATCTTTTGATAATTATGCTACGATTAAAATTTATATTTATCGGAGTATGAGTCCGCATCTGTTTTTTGCATTAAAACCTATAGTCCACTATAGTTTACATTTCCTGGCACCTGGTTTAATAGCATATGTATTTTTCAGAAATGAATGGAAAAAGGCCTGGCTAATTATGATCGCGACTATGCTCGTGGATGCCGATCATCTGCTGGCCACCCCGATTTTTGATCCGGATAGATGCAGCATTGGATATCATCCTTTGCATTCTTACTACGCCATTGTGCTTTATTTTGTTCTGCTCTTTTTTCCAAAAACACGGATAATTGCAGTTGGATTACTCTTTCATATGTTTACAGACTGGCAAGATTGCCAATGGGCCTTATGGTTAGGCCCACCACTGAGTATGGGCCCCTATATCATGGTTAATCCAATATATTATATGAAATGGTAAAGAAAGACAACATTGCCAACATAAGCTGGTTTTGGTTGATCTTTAATAGCAAGCGTTGCTTCAATAATAACCTTCGTCGTACCACGCAAATTGGCTATCGATATCAGCTTAGCCTTTAACTGAACATCACTGTCTACCAATACCGGTTGACCAAATTTAAAACTCTCAATACCGTAGTTGATTTCCATTTTAATGTTGCGGACATCTGCAATCTGCTTCCATAGATAGGGTATTAAAGATAAAGTTAAATAGCCATGTGCAATAGTCGCTTTAAATGGGCCTTCATTTGCGGCTTTTTCTTTATCAACATGTATCCATTGATGATCAAATGTTGCATCTGCGAATTTATTGATCTGATCCTGATCGATTTTATGCCAATTAGAAACGCCTAATTCCTGACCCAAATGCGATTGATATTCTTCGAAGTTATTGATTATTAGCATGTATTATTGTTTCGTTATTAAAAATTACGTTAGCCCAGCGAGCTTCAGATGATGAATTTACTGAAATTAAACCAAAATATACCTGTTGTCAGTGTATCTTTATACAATTAAAAAGAAAAATATATATGGATACTGAAAAAGCAATTCTGGCTGGCGGATGCTTTTGGGGAGTGGAAGAACTTATTCGACATTATCCCGGAGTGATTTCAACAGTTGTCGGATACACCGGAGGAGATGTTCCCAATGCTACTTACCGAAATCATGGTACACATGCTGAGGCTATTGAGATTACGTTTGATCCTGCCATCTTGTCTTATCGCAAACTTCTTGAATATTTCTTCCAGATTCATGATCCGACAACGAGAAACAGGCAGGGAAATGATATAGGTACATCTTATCGTTCTGCTATTTTCTATTTGGATGAAAGACAGCAACAGGTCGCAAAAGGTTTGATTGATGAGATGGAAGCTTCTGGTATATGGCCGGGAAAAATCATAACAGAACTCGTTCCAGAGACTGATTTTTGGAACGCCGAAGAAGAGCATCAGAATTACCTCCAAAAGCATCCTTATGGATATACCTGTCACTTTGAAAGACCAGATTGGAAACTTGGATAGCATATAGGCAAAAGCAATCCGGGTTTACGAGTTCATTCATACAAATGAAGGCAATAAGCAAAGTATTAACAATTATATACTGATGAAAATTCTAGTCATTGAAGACGAACAGGCACTTTTAGAAAGCATTCTTGCTTATTTTATAGGAGAAGGGAATATCTGCGAGTTTGCTTCCAACTTTGCATCTGCATCTGAAAAGATCGCACTTTATAACTACGATTGTATTTTGCTTGACCTGGGCCTTCCTGATGGTGAAGGACTTGAACTCTTGTCGCAACTGAAACAGATGAAGAAAAAGGACGGTGTCCTTATCCTATCGGCGAGGCATTCTCTTGATGACAGACTTGCTGGCCTTGATCTCGGTGCCGACGATTATTTGGTGAAACCCTTTCATCTTTCTGAGCTAAAAGCAAGAGTAAGTGCAATTGTGAGAAGAAAAAACTTCGATGGTGATAATTTGATACTATTTAATGAAATTAAAGTCGATGTATCTGCCATGAAGACTTCTGTATTCAATAATCAGATAGTTCTTACCAAAAAGGAATTTGATCTGCTTGTTTATTTTCTTGCCAACAAAAATAAAATAGTGACAAAAAATGCCATGGCCGAACACTTATGGGGAGATGAAATGGACTTATCGAACGATTTTGATTTTATCTATACTCATGTAAAAAACCTGAAAAAGAAATTGGCTGAAGCAGGTGGGAAGGACTATTTACGTTCAGTATATGGAATCGGTTATAAATTTGGAGATGCATGAAGTTGTCAACCAGATATAATCGTGCAAACCTCCTGACTTCATTGGTTATCCTGATCATTACAGGTATTATTTATTATGTAGTCATTCACTTTATATTAACAGAAAGACTGGACCGGGATTTGGCTGTAGAAGAGAACGAAATTCGTCAATATACACAGACCTATCAAAAATTGCCGCTCCCAGCCAGCTACCTGGACCAACAGGTTTCATATAAAGAGATTAATGGTGATGTATCTGGCATACGGGATTTCAGTTATACAACTTATGTCAATCCGAAGGAAAAAGAGGTAGAACCTGGCCGGAGCTTGGTTACTACAGTATCTCTAAAGGGTAAGGTCTACCAGGTTACAATTACCAAGTCAAGGGTAGAATCTGAAGATCTTGTACGCATTATCTTACTCATCACATTGGGTGTCACCGTTATTCTATTACTTTCATTAATTCTCATAAATCGCTTTGTATTGAGCCGGTTATGGAGACCATTTTACTCAATCCTAAACAGAATGAAGGCTTTTGAGGTTACAAAAATGGAAAACATAAAGGAGGAGCCAACAGAGGTAGATGAGTTTAGGGAGCTAAATGAATCTGTAAATGCTATGGCAAAAAAGGTAAGACAGGATTATAAGGAACTCAAAAGCTTTACAGATAATGCATCACATGAAATGATGACTCCTCTGGCAGTGATCAACTCCAAGCTTGACTCCCTGCTTCAGACAGAAACCTTTACAGAACAACAAGGACATCTCCTTGAGGATATTTATCATGCAACAGGAAGACTTTCCAGGCTTCATCAATCACTTCTATTACTTGCGAAAATTGAAAATAATATTATTCCAGACGCCGAAAATATCGATATTCAAGAAATGCTTGAGGGAAAGATCCGGCAATTCCATGAGTTATTTCAGAAAGATGGGCTAGAGGTTAACGCTCAGCTGGAAAAAACTGAAATTACGATGAGCAGATATCTGGCAGATATCCTTTTGAATAATCTCTTCAGCAATTCAGTTAGGCATAACCACACAGGAGGCCATATCGATGTAAAACTTGCTTCAAACATCATGGTAATTTCCAATACTGGTAAAGACAAACGTGTTCGGGACAGAATCTTTGATCGTTTTTCTAAATCTGCTGAATCAGAAGGAATGGGGCTTGGATTGGCAATCAGCAAGCAGATTTGTACATTATATGGATTTGAACTCGAATACAGATATTTAGATAATATGCATTCCTTTAAGATTTATTTTAAAAAGAATCTTTAACAGACCGGCTAAAAAGATCAAATGAATTTATGATAACTTTTAAATATTGATAATCTATCTTTTATGCTTTTAGAACTCATTAAACAGCCATGGCCATGGTACATTTCTGGGATAGTTATAGCATTCATTATGATTGCTTTGCTTTTTTTTGGAAAATCATTTGGCTTTTCATCTAATCTTCGCACCATTTGCAGCATGATAGGCGCTGGTAAAAAAGTGCGCTTTTTTGATTTCAACTGGAAAGTCCAGAAATGGAATTTGTTTTTTCTTGTAGGCGCGGTCATCGGAGGATATATAGCCTCTACGTTTTTAGAGAGCAATGTCCCTCTAAACTTATCTAAATCGACCATTGCTGATCTAGCTAGACTAGGAATTCAATTTGACGGCGGTTTAAACCCACCTCAGTTATTTGATTTTAAATCGCTGGCCTCTTTCAAAGTTGTTCTTACACTCCTGCTTGGAGGTATGCTTGTTGGCTTTGGGAGCAGGTACGCTGGCGGTTGTACATCTGGTCATGCCATCAGCGGTCTTTCAAATCTTCAACTCCCTTCTTTAGTTGCAGTTATAGGCTTCTTTATCGGCGGTCTTATCATGACACATTTTTTATTTCCAATTATTTTTTAGCAATGAAGTTTCTCAAATACATTTTTACAGGAATAATTTTCGGAATCGTAATGGTTAAATCTGAAGCGATGTCCTGGTACCGTATACAGGAAATGTTTCGTTTTCAGGCTTTCCATATGTACGGAATCATAGGCACGGCGGTAGTTTGCGGAGTAATTGCTGTATTTTTAATAAAGAAAGCAGGTGTGAAAGACCTGCACGGGCAACCCATAAAATTTCAAAACAAGGATAAAAGCTGGAGAAAATACATCATAGGTGGGACCATTTTTGGCCTTGGCTGGGCACTTACAGGTGCATGCCCGGGGCCAATTTTTGTTGGCATAGGATATGGCTATCTGGGAATGGTTGTTGTAGCAATCGGAGCTTTAACAGGCACTTATCTATATGGTGTTGTGAAAGATAAATTGCCTCATTAGTTAGGTTAATCAGATGGATTATTCGACTGCTTATTTATTCAGTCCATTATTTATAACTCTGTATTGCTTCGGAGAAATACCCATTATTTTTTTAAACAAGCGTGAAAAATAATAAGGATCATCATAGCCAAGGCTAATGGCTACATCCTTGATTTTAGTTCCCGTACTGTACAACAAGTGACATGATTGCTGGATTTTTAACTGTATAAAATATTCCATAGGCGAGATTCCTGTTGACTGACGGAATAGACTTGAAAAGTGGGAGGCTGAAAGTTTATGGCGTGCGGAGAAATCTTCCACAGTAAACTTATTAGCCAGTTCACTCCGCATAAAAACAATTGTTTCTCTCACTATCCCTTTATCCTCGTTTCCTGTAAAATGTTGTTCCGGATATAGAAAAGTAGACAAAAAATGGTATAAACACATATTTGCATTATTCAGATTATCCTTACTGTATCCCATTTCAAGGCATCGATACATATCGTTCCAAATCTGAATTCCTTTTTCATTATAATGAATTTGTTGAGGGCCATCACCCAGGGTGATGTTCAGGGTCTGGTTAAAGGCATCTATTTCTTTACCACTAAAATGCACCCAAAATATAGTCCATGGCTGATCCTGATCTGCAGCATATTTTAAATACCTTGTCGTTGCTGGAATTTGAAAAAATTGATTCGGCCCAACTTCATATCTCTTCTTATCAATCATATACCACCCTTTTCCACCAATACAATAAATAAAAATATTGTCTTCGCAACCCTTCCTGCGTTCACGAAAATGTGAGGAAGCCTTAGGGAAATAGCCTATATGGGTAATAAAAATTTGATTCAAAAGTGCATTTACAGTGTCGGTATTCTTATAGATCATATTAGGTAAACTGATCAACTTTTGCCCCTCAAATCCATCTCTTACTTTCTTCTTGCGCTTATTATCTGCTGTACTTAACGTCATACATAGCTGGGATTGATAGCTAAAGCTACCATTTTAATCGAATAATCCATTAAAATAGAGAGATAATTCATTGCTGATTGATCTATATGGGATTAGTTTTGATTTCTAACTAAATATTTACTGATTATCTATAATACGGGATAAATGATAAAGAAAATACAGATCAATGACTTGCGTTTTCCCCTAGGCAAAGGGGCAGGAAGTGACGCTATCCATAGCGATCCCATCTATTCTTATGCGGTAACCAACCTGATTGACGACAGCGGTCTTACAGGAACAGGGTTTGCTTTTACATTGGGTGAAGGAAATGACCTGGTCTGCAAAGCAGCTCAGTTTTATGCGGAGCAGCTGAAAGGTAAAGATATTGAAGAGCTGATGTCTGATTTTGGGGCATTGTTTAACCGTCTTTCCAATGAACAGCAGTTCCGCTGGTTAGGCCCCCATAAAGGCGTAGTACATTTGGCTCTAGCTTCAGTAACCAATGCTTGTTACGATTTATGGGCAAAGAAAAGGGGAGTACCGCTATGGAAATTACTGATTGATCTTTCACCAGAAGAAATTGTGAAGACGCTTGATCTTTCTTACCTGGAAGATGTACTTAGTCCAGAGCAGGCGTTAAATCTATTAAAAGATAATTATGCAGGTAAAGAAAGCCGGTATGGAATACTCAGCTCAGGTTATCCTGGCTATGATACCTCTATTGGTTGGTTCAATTATAGCGACGAAAAAGTACGTGAAAACTGTGTCAGAGCAGTTGCAGAAGGATTTACGGCGATGAAGCTGAAAGTGGGAAGCAAAGATTCAGAAAGAGATATCCGCCGGTCTCATATTGTAAGAGAAGTGGCCGGACCGGACATCAAAGTGATGCTCGACGCCAACCAGCAATGGACCTTACCACAAGCACTTAAAATATGCAAAGAATTTCAAAGTATGCAACCTTACTGGGTTGAGGAACCGACCCATCCCGATGATGTAATAGCACATAAAACCCTGGCTGAAGCTATCGCACCAACTAAATTAGCGCTCGGTGAACATGTTCCCAATCGCATAATTTTTAAAAACTACCTGCAAACGGGAGCGGCAGGCTTTATGCAGCCAGATGCCGTGAGACTAGGTGGCGTAAGTGAATTCATTACAGTAAGTTTACTCTGCCGGAAATACGGCATTCCTGTAGTCCCTCATGTTGGGGATATGGGTCAATTGCATCAACACCTGGTCCTGTTTAATCATATTTCCATAGGTCATGAAGCTTTATTTTTAGAACATATACCACATCTGCAAAAACATTTTGTCCATCCTGCAATCATTGAAGGAGGAGTTTACAGAACTCCGATGGAAGCCGGAAGTAGTTGCGACTTGATTCATTAATATAAAAATTATGTTAAAATCTCTAGACTTGTGCATCAGTATTGCATATCTGCTTGGTATTCTGGCAATAGGGCTCTGGACGGGAATCCGCCATCGGCGCAAAAGCAAAACAAATACTGCCGGCGGGTATTTTCTCGCCGGAAAAACCCTTAAATGGCCAGCTATCGGTCTGGCACTTTTTGCGACGAATATATCCACTGTACATTTGGTTAGTTTGGCACAGAGCGGCTTTGATAGTGGTTTACTCAATGGAAATTTTGAATGGATGGCCGGTGTTACACTCGTACTTCTTGCCTTATTCTTTGTGCCATTTTATATCAAATCCGGGGTCGCCACTTTACCCGATTTTCTCGAAAAACGCTATGATCGTTCAAGCCGCGACTGGCTGGCTGTGATCTCAGTCGTTTCTGCCATCATTATTCACATCGCATTCTCTATGCTCGCTGGCGGTATTGTGCTAAAAACGTTGTTTGGGCTGAACATGTACCTCAGTGTTATCGTCATTTGTATTATAACAGCTATTTACACCATCATTGGTGGATTAAAAGCCGTAGTAGTCACCGAGTCGATACAAACTGTAGTATTGCTTACAGGAGCATTTATCATCAGTTACGCTGCTTTTCACAAAATGGGTGGCTGGAGTCATATGACGGATGTTCTGAAAAACACTGGCGAAATGAATAAATTATCCATGTTAAGACCATCTGGTGACAGTAGTGGAATGCCCTGGTATACCGTATTTTTAGGTTATCCTATTTTAGGAATCTGGTACTGGTGTGCCGATCAAACCATTGTTCAGCGTGTGCTGGGCGCTAAGGATGAGAATCATGCAAGGGTTGGATCTTTGTTCTGTGGCTTTCTTAAGATCCTTCCGGTATTTATTTTTGTTTTGCCGGGTCTGCTGGCCTATACCTTATCAAAATCGGGGCATTTGGACATCAGCAGCTTAGGAGTAGATGACAAAGGTCATGTTAATTCAAAAGGAATTTATACATTAATGATTACACAACTTCTGCCCACTGGCCTGGTTGGTGTATTGGTGGCAGCCCTTTTATCCGGCCTGATGAGCCAGGTGGCGGGTGCATTAAATTCCATATCCACCATGGTCAGTTACGATATGTACCAACGGTACCGTCCTGGTGCATCAGATAAGCAACTGATTTGGGCAGGCAAGCTATCAGCCGGTGTCGCACTTGTTTTTTCTCTTGCGCTGTTACCTTTACTGGGGAGGTACGAGAGCATCTTCAGCGGCATCAATGACATCATTGCGCATATTGCTCCACCAATCACATGTGTGTTTCTACTAGGCGTATTTTGGAAAGGAGCCTCTGCAGAATCAGCAAAGCTGACTTTATGGATTGGTTCTGCTTTAGGTGTAATTGTGTTTGCGGCCGGTAAGTTGTATCCCGAGACTATAATCGGACATATTCCCTTCATGATGATGGCCTTTTATCTGTTCTGCACCTGTGTCATCATACAGGTCAGCTTTTCGCGAATCTATCCTGTACAACATACCGATCAAAGTGCACAACTTTATTGGAAATCACCTTTAGAACCCTTATATGATGCAGGCTGGAAAGGTTTCGGCAACTATAAGGTGCTGTCGGTATTGCTACTTTTAGTAACAGGCGTACTATACTATATATTCAGATAGATGACTAAAAATTCAAAAATAAAGACGTTGGAAACAATGTTATTATCAGGCAAAGTAATCTTCCTTACAGGAGGATCTATGGGAATAGGTCTGGAATGTGCTAAAGCCTATGCTGCAGCGGGCGCTTGTGTTGTTATCGCAGCATCTTCCGAGCCATCTGTTAAAGAAGCAGTGAAACTGTTGGGCAAGGAGCATCATGGAATTGTTTGTGACGTTTCTTCAGGAGAGGATGTCGAGAAGGCCATACGCGAAACCCTGCATAAGTTTGGAAGGATTGATGCCATCCATAATAATGCAGGTATTGCCAGCCCCTCCAAACCCCTGCATGAAACCAGTGATGAAGAATGGCGGAAATTGATGGATGTAAATGTAATGAGTGTTTTGTTTACCACTCGTTTTGGTTTCGAAGAACTTAAAAGAACTAAAGGGTGTATTTTGAATACCAGTAGTCTTGTTGGCGAAATTGGTCAGGAAAATCATGCAGCCTATAGCGCAACCAAAGGTGCATTAAACACATTGACCAAATCAATGGCCCTTGATTATGCGCGTTATGGCATCCGCGTTAACGCCGTCCTCCCGGCCGGAGTCTGGACGCCTATGTTACGTGAATGGTCTAAAGAGCAACCAGATCCAAGCTCCATAGAAAAATACCTGGATGATATTCATCCTTTAGGCTATTGCCCTGAAGGCGATGTGATTGCTGATGCTTGTGTTTTTCTTCTTTCTGATCAATCCAGATTTATTACTGGCACGATATTACCAGTTAGTGGTGGGGCAGAATTAGGTTACCGGAGAAATTCCTAAGTCATCACCATCAATGATTGCTTGTTTTTTGTAATTTAGAAGAGCATATAAAAATCAACAAATGAAGCAACCGATACAGAAATATCCAATTTGGATAGGTTTACTGGTTATAATAACCGGTTTATTCTTTTCATTTACATCTACCAGATCCAGCTTAAATGGCAAGGATTCTACATCTTTATCAGCAGATTCGACAAGTTATTTAAAACAACTGCTTAAGTATAAAGCTAGTGATCATCTGTTGGCCGTAGGATATGTGGTTGCCGACGGTAATGACCCCGAAGCATCAACCAATTTATCAAATCTTCCCGACAGTCTCGATATTGTTTCACTTTTCGTGGGGTATGACCCAAACCCGGACCATTGGAGGGCAGCACAGAAAAAGGGAATTAAAATTGTGAAAACGATAGCGCCCAACAGTGCTTACTTTGATCACTCTGTAAATGATCCCATCACTAAAACCCCTGGCTATGTACGCCCTGCAGGCATAGATCCAAATGTAGCAAAAAGTACGAGTACCTATGACCATTATGCAAAAAACAAGTATATGGAATATGTTGTTCAGAATAGGTGGGATGGACTTGATGTCGATATAGAAACAGGAATGTTCGGTGCTGAGGTACCTGCGTACAACGCTGCGAAATTCCTTTCTGCCCTGGCAAAATATTTCGGCCCGAACTGTACCAGCTGCACCATCAACCCCAACGGAAAGAAGCCGCTTTTCATCTACGATACAGACGTTATTTTTAAAGGTAGAAATATAGGTTATGATGTTCTATTTGAGCCATCTAAATCAAATTACGATTATGTATATTTTCAGTCCTATATAGGAGGTAACCGCGCCTGGCGTGGATCTGGAACTCAGGATTTTCCTCCAATTGTTAAAGCATATGGCAGTAAGTTTATAGCGCTTGTAAATGGGGATCAATATATTTATGCAAATGGCGGTCAGGATTCTGCACCAGATGGTGATGCTAAAACCCTTGCCTCGCTGCTAAGTTATGCACAATGGATGAAAGACAACAATGGTGGGGGAGCAGGAGCTTATAGAATGAGCCGCGACTACAATCATAAGCCAGTTTTTAAAAATATCCGCGAAGCCATACAAATTATGAATCCGGGTACCAAATCGAAATAAAAGAGCTTCCTAAAACAGAAAATAGTTTAAGCCCTGCAGATCCTGGAAGAATCTGCAGGGCTTATTTTATTTCTTTGCAACTCTATAGAATCGTCCACCGTCAGTTACAGCATAAAGCGCTCCATCTTTTCCAACCGCAAGTGCACGGAAACGCTCACCTTCGCTTTTTAAGAACCTCTCCTCACCAACAACTTTATTGTTTTTGATCACCAACCTAACAATATGCGTACTACTTAAGCCGCCAACAAAAAGGTTGCCTTTCCATTCCGGAATAACGTTACTGTTATAAAAAGCAATTCCTGAAGGAGATACAACAGGATCCCAATAATAAACCGGCTGTTCCATGCCTTTCTTTTGCTGGATACCATCGCCCACTTTTTCACCACTGTATTCTATACCGTAGGTGATCACCGGCCACCCATAATTCTTTCCGGGGCGAATAATATTGATCTCATCACCACCTCTTGGTCCAAATTCAGATTCCCATAATTCGCCAGTTAGTGGATTTATAGCCAATCCTTCAGGACTACGAAGACCCAAAGCATAAATTTCAGGTCTTGCATTTGGTGTTTTAGAAAAAGGGCCGCCCGGAACAGCTTTCCCATCCTTAGTAAGGTGAATGATTTTTCCGAGAGACGAATTCAAGGCTTGTGCCTGCATCCGGATATCATTTCCTGAGCGCTCACCAGTACTTACAAATAAGTTTCCATTTTTATCAAAAACGATACGGGAACCAAATTGAAGCGTTCCTTTATAGGCCGGAGTGGCACGATAAATTACTTGTATATTTTCAATTTTAGTCTCATCTGCAGACAATTTACCTTTGGCAATCGCTAATAATGTGCCTCCGGATGTTTGTTCAGAATAATCCCAATAGATCATTCTGTTGCTGGCAAAATGCGGATCAATATTAACGTCGAGAAGGCCGCCTTGTCCATCCGGTACAACTTTAGGTAAGCCGGTTATTTTTTTTACTATTTTTCCAGTAGTGGTTATAATACACATGGTTCCCAGCTTTTCAGAAACTAAAAAGCGCCCATCGGGTAAAACACAGATTCCCCAGGGATGTTCCAAATCCTTACTTAATAAAGTAACAGAGACAGGTGTTTTGGTTTTTACACCTGCAATACGTGTTTGCCCGGTAAATGCGGGCTTATATTTTGTATTTGCCGGCTGGGTTTCCACCGGTGATTGAGCATCACCATTGTTACAGGCTAATATAGAAATCAGGCCGACAGCAAAGAGAGTAGAAGCTTTTTTACTAATAGGTTGCATAATTAAAAAAGGTTATAGGTGAATTAATTAGAAAAACGGAATGCATAGTCAATTTATAAAGTTAACAATTTACTGCTCTATATGTTTAAACGGAATTTGTTCCTTTCCATGTCTTAATTAATATCACCGCTCTTGACCAACAATAAGAGCATTTATAAACTGAATTGCCTCATTAAAGGAGTTGTTTATAATCGGGGTGCTGGCTTTTTCTTTTTAACAGAGTAGCGTTAGCTCGATGAGATACGTTAGTATATTAACCAAATTAAACTTTTATGAAACAGATCTCTACTTTCTTATTATTTTTCGGACTACTTCCACTATCATTAAAAGCACAACAGCTAGAAATTCGCGCCAACTTAAATTCAGGTCTTTATTCTTATCGGGGCGCTGGGGCAGAATCTGTTTCCAGGATCAATGGTGCAACTTATACGAATAACCCTTATGGATCAAAAGGAGGGCTCAGCTATGGCCTTTCTTTTAATATCAGGAAAGTAACCCAGCATCATTTTATTTATGGAGCTGATTTGGGCTATGAAATGCTAAGAAGTAGGGTGAATTTAGATTACCAAGGCATAATTGGTGATATAGCATCCTCTTTTAAAGGCAACACCTACCTAAATAATTCTTTCATAAATTTGTTTCCATATATGGGCGGGCGTTTCCTTATTGGCAAACGTACCTTTGATTTAGTGGGAGGAATGGACATAGGACGTATTTTGAGTTCTACCGAAAAGGGACATGCAAAATCTACAGACAATGCAGCCTTTGACATTCAAACTTCTGTTGATCGATTAAACAGGAAAAATGATCTTAGGCCGAGAATTCAACTGTCTACAGAATTTGATCATGGGATTGGTGTTTACATCGGTTATTCTCACGGAATTAAAGATTATAAAGAAAAGGTACTTGGAGGCGGTAAAAGCGAAACCTATTCCCGAATGTGGCGTCTCGGTGTATCTTATCGATTGAAATGATAGAGGTTCGTGTGATTTTATGCAGAAGTTAGCCCATTACATTTTTACCCATTATACTAAGGCTTTTTTTATAGCTTTACGGCGATCTAACTATGAAAAGACAAGTACTACGAATCCTATTTCTGTTTTTAATCTCCAGCACGATTTATGCCCAGGAGAAGACCCAACCTCTAACTATTGGTGTTACCACACTGTTAGAATCGAAAGAATTGGATGAAACCCGTAAAATTAACATCTATCTACCAGAGGACTATAAGGAAACGGATACAACCAAATACCCGGTGATTTATATCCTTGATGGCGGTCTGGAAGAAGATTTCATTCACATTACAGGGATAGTGAGGTACAATACCCAGCCTTGGGTAAACCGCTTTCCAAAATCTATAGTTGTAGGAATAGAGAATACCAACCGCCGAAGAGATTTTACCTTTCCGGTGCCTGACCTCGATTTTCTAAAAAAAATGGGCTTCAAAAAAGAACAGTATCCACAATATGGAGGCTCTTCCAAATACATTAATTTTTTAGAAA
>NZ_DATMRL010000647.1:0-6381 GCF_035566355.1 Pedobacter sp. | reverse complement strand
GAACAATTACATCACACTTGCTTACAAAATCGACCAGTTCCGCTTCGTCTTCGAAAAAAGATTTCTGGTATTCAATACGCTCAAATTCATCAGGAAACAGGCCCAAAGTGTTATAAAGATGTTTACCGACAAAGCCATCTTGTCCAGTAACTCCAATTTTCAATTTCATGAATTATTTTCTTTATGTCCAAAAAAATCTGCAGGGTATAGATAATCATCCAATTTTGCATTTTCAATTCCATAATCACCAAATACGATCAATTTGGAGTTCTTTTGAATGGCCTGGATTGAACTCCCATAACCGGCAGGAATGTGCAATACTTGGATATTTTCAGCGATCAGGGTAAACTCTTCAACAGAGAGGTTTCTATCTGGCATCTCCCAATTATCAATTTTAACCAAACGGATAATAAATCCTCCGTCTAATACATGAAACCAGCGTTGCTCAACTTTGTGTGCTCTCCATGCTCTAACAACACCAGTCTCAGGATGAAAGATAACGTATGACCTTTTTACTTCAGTCATATCAAAATCATTCATAAAGCTTACCTTTCCACGATGGTCCGTATGACTACCTCCCTTTATGATTTTTGGTTGTTGTACCATTTAACCTGGATATTGAACTGCACTTAAGTCACCTAGGACTTCCCTTTTAATGTAAGGTTGTTTAGATAAAAGCTTCTTCATCCCTTCTACACCTAATTGTTCTGTATTGTGGGAATGATAATCTTCAATTTTCGACAAATCAGTCTCACCCTCCGAAAAATATTGGTTATAATTCAAATTGCGATTATCTGCTGGAACACGATAAAAGTCACCCATATCTTCTGCCTTCTGCATCTCTTCACGAGTACATAAAGTCTCATACAATTTTTCACCATGACGAGTTCCAATAACCTTAACCTCATTATCAGCATTACATAGCTCTTTTAAAGCAACAGCCAAATCTCCGATAGTTCCTGCAGGCGCTTTATTAACGAATAAATCACCCTGATTACCGTGCTCAAAAGCAAATAGAACCAATTCTACTGCTTCTTCTAATGACATTAAAAATCTTGTCATATTGGGATCTGTAATGGTTATTGGATTACCCTCTTTTATTTGCTTTAGAAACAAGGGAATAACAGAACCTCTAGAGGCCATAACATTGCCATATCGAGTAAGGCAAACAGTGGTATCTCCAACAATATTCCTTGAGGCAGCAATAGCTACTTTTTCCATTAATGCTTTAGAAATACCCATAGCATTAATTGGATAAGCAGCTTTATCTGTACTCAAACAAATCACCTTATTCACTTTATTATTTACAGCAGCATCTATTACATTTTGTGTCCCAAACACATTTGTCTTTGTAGCCTCAATAGGAAAAAATTCACAAGAAGGAACTTGTTTTAATGCTGCGGCATGAAAAACATAATCAACTCCACGCATCGCACGCTCTACGCTGTTATAATCTCTAACATCTCCAATGTAGAATTTCAGCTTTTCATTTTTAAGTTGATTTCGCATATCGTCCTGTTTCTTTTCGTCACGAGAAAAAATACGGATTTCTTTAAAATGATCGGTATCAAGAAATCTGTTAAGGACAGCATTTCCAAATGATCCGGTACCGCCGGTAATTAAAAGTATTTTTTGTTTCATATAAATTTCAAATGCATTTTCTTAATATAATATATCATGACCCTAAGTATGATAGTTTTCAACAAGAACTTTAATCTTTTTTCAGTTATGCTCAATTACAGAGCATATGATAATTGTACCCGCATTCTTTAGATGTTTTAGTAAGCATTTTTTTATGGAGTTCTATTTCTTCTATCGTTTGAAAACGATCTTTTATCTTTCTCACTGGTACACCACCATAAATAGTAAATGGCTCCAAATCTTTAGTTACAACAGATCCTGACGCAACAATTGCACCATCACCTATATTAACGCCTGTCATTATAACTGAAAAAGCACCAATCCATACATCTTTTCCTATTATAGTCTCTTTAATTACCCCTCTTCCTGAAAATATTATTGGAGTCCCAGCGCCCTTATAATTGTGGTCTCCACCAATAATACTTACATTATTTGCCAACATTGAATAAGATCCAATGAAAACTTTTGGATAAATTAAAGCATGAGGTCCAATATAAGTATATTCTTCAGCACGCAAATCAGAGGATATAGATGAACGCCCTACCATATAAAAAGTTTTATGGACAAATTTCAAATTATATTTTCTTCTTAAGATATTCATCCTTAGTTCTCTGTAAACTCTTCTAATTACCGTTTTTATTCCCATGTGTCGTTAATACTAATCGCTTATTCAATATTGGAAATGAAATCCTGCCTATGCCAATGATGGAGTATCTAATAAGCGTTCCCACCATCAATACAATTATAATACTTCTTAAATATGTCTAAATTATATTGATCAACGTTTCTCACGCTTTTATATTCGTTTGCAAGCCCACCAAATTTAGCTCTGGTTTGGTAAAAGTATGATTGACTATCCCACCAAATTACACCACTAACTTTTTTACCTTGATAATTAGAATTCAATATCGTGCTTACATAGTTTTTAAACGTATTTAAAGGCACTAATTGCAAAGCAATCTCTTTGTTACCAGAATTTATTCTTTGCCAAATAAAAGGATAAACCTCTTTATTTAACGTTTTCGCGATTTGAAGCGTTTCTTGAAGATTTGTTGCAAGATGATCTCCTCGTCCTCTTTCAACTTTCGGTGCCACAAGACTATAAACCTGCGGATCAGAATTATATATATATAGCGAAGGAGCTAAAACATCAACTATTTTGAAAAGTGGAGTTAAACTTCTATTCGCTGAAGTCCATTTTGAACTTGGAGCATCAAAGGTTCTTATTGGCATTCCATAAAAACCCCATTTTACATTTGGCCTCATTTTCTTGGCAATCGCAATTGTCTTGATAAATTCATTTACCATACGTTGATGTTCAACCGGGTCGTCGTTGTTAGTAAATACCTCATTAGCATGAACTTCCCAATCAACAATCCCGACGCCAGTAGCATTTGCATCAGGTATCTTTTCATTTATTCTTTTTGTAAAAAGATCTGAATTCAAATTTCTACCATCACCCGGAGCAACATCTACTTGATAGAAGATTATTGCACTCTTAATGTTATTAGCTTTAATATACTGCTGTTGCATACTGTTAAGTCCAGTAATACCAACATATACCTTCGAAGCTTGACCAAATACAGAATTCAAGCCAAAAAAAACCAATACTATACAGAGATTGGAAATTTTATTTATAGTTTTCATAAATTATAGTTTGAATAAACAACAATTAAGAGAACGAATTCTTTGAAAAGAGAATTGCTTGGTAAATCGAATCTGCCATTTGACCCGGAGTTCGAGATTCAGTGTAAAAGTCCAACGCATTTTTACACATTTCTACCGTTTCTGAACGATTTTCAACTATCCATCGAAGTTTAACAAGAAGTTCATCTTCCCCACCCTCATATATAATACCATTCTTCTTATCGGTAATACTAAAAATTTCACCCCCGGTAATTGCTTCCTTTTCAGTGACAAAAATCGTGCCGTTGCCCATTGTAGTTAATACTGAAAGTCCTGCCTGGTTTGGAGAGATGCAAGCTATAGCATTTTTGTAAATTTCACTTAATTTTTGAGGATTATAAATACTACCATGCATAACAATTTTATCATGTAAGTTATTTGAATTGATAAACTCGCGTATTTTTGGTGCTTCTGGGCCATCCCCAATAATTTCAAGGCAAGGGTAGTTATCTTTAAATTTAGATAATTTTAAATAAGCGGCTAGCAAAACATCTATTCCCTTTTGGGCGTACAAAGTCCCTACAAAGAGGAAGTTTCTTTTTCTGACATAATCGATCTCCCCAGTATAATCCACCTCCGTAGTATTATTTGCTATAAATAATTTGTCCTTATTTATTCCACCTTGAATATATTTTTTTATAGGATATGAACTATAAAATATCAAAGATTCCGCCCTTTTTGCAAAGAAAAATCTCAACTTGTCCCACCTACTGTCTGAATCGAATTTGTTTTCGTACGATGCTCTAACACCTATGCCCCAGTAACTAATCGAATATTTACGAAATGGATTTAAACATAATAACATCACAGAGATCCATCTAACATTAAAAAGGCCAACAATGACATCATATTTCGAACAAATATTAAATAAATTATTGCGATGAAATTCAAATGGCCCCACTGCCTTCACAGGAAGATAAACTGTTTTAAACGAATATTTTTTATCTAAAAAACTGGGATCACTATACGCCACAGTTAGATCTATCTTTTCATTCAGCAGTTCGAAGATCTTTATTCTATAAGGCCATACCTTATTGTAAATTAAGAGTACTTTAGTTTTCATTTTTAAAAAGCTTAATTAAGGCATCAACTATTCTCTCGGAAGTTTTCCCATCCCAAAGTGGTATTTCCTTTCCTTTTTTCCATTCGTTTGAAAATAGCTTATTCATAGCTTTCTTGATTGCCTTAGGATCCGTACCTATCAGTTCATTAGTTCCTAAAGTAATTGTTTCTGGACGTTCAGTGTTATCTCTCAGTGTTATACAAGGAATTCCCATAAATGAAGTTTCTTCCGTTATTCCTCCAGAATCTGTAATAACAGCTTTGGCTCTTTCTACAAGATAATTAAATTCTAAATATCCTAACGGTTCAATAATATGCAAGCGTGGATCAGATATACCAAGACCGGCCAAGATTTTGGCTGTTCTCGGATGAATTGGAAAGATTAAATCTAAATTTTGAGATGAATCAAGAATTTCCCTCATTAAATTTTTTAAATTATCCTCCTCATCAACATTTGCTGGTCTATGGAGCGTCATTACGATATAATTTTCCTTAGTTAGTCCCAATCTATCCCAGATTTCCGGCTTAATGAAATTAGCCCTTTGAGAAATCAAGGTATCAATCATTGTGTTTCCAACAAAAAAGATCCTCTCGTTTTCGATCCCAGAACTTCTTAAATTAGCATTGGCCACCTCTGAGGTAGTAAAAAAGTAATTTGTAATACTATCAGTAACCAATCGATTTATCTCTTCTGGCATGGACCAGTCGCCGGATCGAATACCTGCTTCTACATGAGCAACTTTTACATGAAGTTTCTGTGCTACAATAGCACATGCCATAGTCGAAGTAACATCACCTACGACAAGAACTAAATCTGCCGGGTTCTCTTGAAGTTCCTTTTCAAATCGGATCATTATAGCAGCGGTTTGTTCTGACTGAGAACCGCCACCAGCCTCCAAATTAAAGTTAGGTTCTGGTATACCCAACTGAATAAAAAAATCACCCGACATTTTTTTATCGTAGTGTTGTCCAGTATGTATTAGTCTGAAATTAATATCCAGGCCTTCTACCTTCTTCTTTCTCTCAATTACAGCAATAATGGGAGCAATTTTCATGAAATTTGGTCTAGCACCCGCAACAATTGTTATTCTCATGTTTTCGTTCTTAAAATATTAATAAGCCCTATAATACGATTCTCTCCTTTGATCATATTCCTCGTCAAAAATTGAATAGTAAGGGAAGTATTTAACGTAATTTGGAGAGCCATTTTCATTCTCTGTGAAGTATATTCTAGATTTAACTATTAAAAAAGACAATACGCAAATCATATAGACCATATTTCTCACTTTACCATTGGCAGGTCGAATTGAAATAAAATCGAATAGCCTAACAAAGGTTAATAATGTAAATAAGAGGAGATAATTATTAAATCTATAGAATATTGGTATAGCCAAAGAAATTAAGTATAGGAATAGAGCGATTAGTACTATACCATCGTAGTAGGTGTTAGTTCTATTCTTCAAACTGATATATAGCATCCATAGGGGTAAAATCACGCTAATAAAGATATTCGAAATCATCGAAGCAGAAAACCCTACATCCGAATTGTCGAGATTGAAATAATATGTTGTCTTATTCGCGATATCCTCACTAAATAATGATAATGCAGCAATTTGGTCTTTGAGGGTGGTTGCCAGAAGAAATACGATTGGAATTGAAATCAGGAACGAGATGACTATTATCTTATTAATTTTTATATTTCGAACCAGCGGCAAAAGAAAAACAATCACCGAAGATTCATGAAATAATAATGCAACAATTCCAAGAGCGTAATATTGCTTCCAAGATTTCTTTTGATAAAAAGGAATACTCAACAAGAAGATACTTATCGCTATAGATTCTCTCAATACTTCAAAATTCAAATTAGGATATAGTATAACGAAGTAAATAAGGACAGCAGAAAAATAAAATTTAGTTGATTTTTTTAAAAATGATAGAATTACAGTATTAATGAATATGGCATGTAAAACTTGTACAAGGTAAAAGCTAGAG
>NZ_DATMRL010000646.1:0-3419 GCF_035566355.1 Pedobacter sp. | reverse complement strand
TCCAAACCTGGTAAACCTCTCCGGTTACGATTTCACCAACGCGGTCTTTATACTTTTTAAATATCTCGTCTTTCTCAAGCTCCAGAACTTTAGAAACCAGGGTTTGACGTGCAGCCAAAATAGCCCTTCTTCCAAAACTTTCTAAAGTGATCTGCTCAATGTAGTCGTCTCCAACTTCCATATCCGGATCGATTTGTTTAACCTCTGCCAGTTCAATTTCCAGATCGTCGTCCTCAGAAAAGCCATCTTCCATGACCTTCCGGGTGCGCCAGATCTCTAAATCCCCGTTATCAGGGTTAACAATCACATCACAATTCTCATCCGTACCATATTTTTTCCGCAACATACTACGGAACACCTCTTCCAGCACACTAATCACTGTTGGGCGGTCGATGTTCTTGAAGTCTTTAAACTCCTGGAATGAATCGATTAAATTAATATTGCTCATTTTTATTTAAATGAAATTAAAACCTTTACTTCTGTTATATTCTCCAGTCCTATAGTGTTTTCCACCAGTTGAACCTTTTTTCCTTTTTCTTTTACCTTTTCTTCAATCGTAAGACTGTTCTCTCCAACCGAAAGCAATTTACCTTCTTTCTTATCTCCTCCTGTCAGTTTTACGCTCAAGTCACGGCCAATATTTTTATGATATTGTCTGGTCAGTTTCAATGCTTCGCCAACGCCGGGAGAAGATACCTCCAGGTTATAAGCCTGTTCAATTGCATTTTCTTCTTCCAGATGAAAACCAACATGTCTGCTGATTGCAGCGCAATCCTGGATACTTATGCCTTCATCACCGTCAACCTGAATAATAAGCTTATTGTTTGGAAGCATTTTAACCTCCACCAAAAACAATTCCGGCCTGTCCGCAATCTTTTCTTCAACCAGTTCTTTTACTCTCTTTTCAACCTGCATAACCAATTTGCTAAAATAGAAAAGAGGGGACTCCTGCCCCCTCTTACCCTTTATATCAGCGCAAAGATAAGAATATTTTTTTTATCATTATACAATAATTGATCTTATATTGAATTTTTATTTGTATTAATGCCTCCGAAAGCCTGAATTATTTTTTTGCCGCCACACCGCTCTACTTTCAAACACCAGTTCATTTACAGCTAAACAGTAACTCTTCAGCAATCAAGCTTGTACTTTGTCTTGAATGACTGCACCATGAGTGCAAAATCCAGTCACAGCGCATTTACCGGCAACGAAGACCAATCCATTACCTAGCGACTCAGTATTTTTTGTACCGGCTTTAACTTATAATTCATCTGGCCTTTGAGCATGGCACCAGCATTGCCAAACTGGCTGTTTAAATAAGTAAGCACCAAATAATCTCTTCCCTTAACAAAGGATCTTTCCGGTTTGAAAATAACTACACTGTCCTGAACAGAAATCAAGCCTTTTACAGGCTGCTCTATAACACTGGTGTCTTGCTCAGAAGGCGTTTGCAACACAGAAAGCAAGCTATATGCAAGAGAATCCTGTGACGGGCTGTTTTTTAATTGCGCTAAGCCTGCGGCACTTATCCCAGAAATCACCACCGCATTACTGTCTGAGGAAAAAGAGATCAAAACTGGCTTATTATTTGCAGTCGAACATCCAATAAACAAACAAAAAAGGCAGGCCATTCCTGCCGATTGGAGTACACGTATAAACATATTACTAAATTAAACATTATGAGGCTTATTATCGAAATCTTATTGATGGGGCTCGCTGTACTCATCGGGGCTTACATTGTACCGGGAGTACATGTAGATGGCTTCGGAAGCGCTATTATTGCAGCTGTTCTGATCGCACTGGCCAATGCAACGGTTGGGCTTATTTTAAGGGTGATGACATTCCCCCTGAATTTCCTTACCCTTGGTCTGGTTTCTTTCATCATCAGCGTATTGATGATCATGCTGGTTTCTCATTTTATGAGCAGCTTCCACACCTCCGGCTTTTTAGCATCAGCGATTCTGGCCATCGTACTGGCCATTATCAAAGGAATTTTCGGTAGTTTTTCCGAAGATTAAAACAAAAAGCGCAGCGACTATGGTCGCTGCGCTTTTTTCTATTTATAAAGATCTATTTAAGTATATCTCTGGAAATAACTACTTTCTGGATCTCAGAAGTTCCCTCATAGATCTGTGTGATCTTTGCATCCCTCATCAGTCTTTCCACATGGTATTCTTTTACAAAACCATAGCCCCCATGAATCTGTACCGCTTCTACGGTCACATCCATCGCTACTTTTGAAGCATAGAGTTTAGCCATAGAACCCGCCAGTGTATAAGATTGACCCTGGTCTTTTAACCATGCCGCTTTATACACCAATAACCTTGCAGCTTCAATTTGTGTAGCCATATCTGCCAGTTTAAATGCAATGGCCTGATGATCTGCAATTGGTTTTCCAAAAGCTTTACGTTCTTTTGAATAAGCCAGGGCAAGTTCATAAGCGCCCGCGGCTATGCCCAGTGCCTGAGCAGCAATACCGATACGGCCACCTTCCAGGGTTTTCATTGCAAATTTAAACCCGAAACCATCTTCACCAATCCTGTTTTCCTTAGGTACTTTTACATCATTGAACATCAATGAATGTGTATCGGACCCACGGATACCCAGCTTATTTTCTTTTGGACCAACGGTAAAACCTTCCATCCCTTTTTCAACAATGAAAGCATTGATCCCTTTATGTTTTAATTCACGATGTGTTTGTGCAATCACAAGATAGGTAGAGGCCGTACCACCATTGGTGATCCAGTTCTTTGTGCCATTCAGCAGATAATAATCTCCTTTGTCCTCAGCAGTTGTTTGCTGTGATGTCGCATCAGAACCCGCTTCAGGTTCAGACAAACAGAAAGCACCGATCTCTCTCCCTGATGCCAATGGTTTTAAATATTTTTCCTTCTGATATTCCGAGCCATAGGATTCCAGCCCGTAACACACCAAAGAGTTGTTCACAGAAACCACCACTGATGCAGAAGCATCAATTTTGGAAAGTTCCTCCATTACAAGAACATAAGACAAGGCATCCAATCCACTTCCTTCATATTTTTCGGACACCATCATACCCAAAAACCCCAGCTCACCTAGTTTTTTGACCTGCTCTGCCGGAAACTTCTGATGTTCGTCACGCTCAATAACCCCAGGCTTTAATTCAGTCTGCGCAAAGTCGCGTGCGGCCTGCTGGATCATTAATTGTTCTTCACTTAATTGAAATAGCATAATTTTTATATTTAGAAAAACACATTTTGCCAAATTTAGTTATTTCCAAACCAATATACTATGGCAGCATAGCATTTTATTAAATTCACAAAAATCCTGCTGTTTACTTAAGAAGATGGTTGTTGTCGTCGGGGAATACGAGTATAGGATGATATTTTTTTGCCTCTTCTACAGGAAGTGAACCATAGGACATGATGATCAGGATATCG
>NZ_DATMRL010000645.1:0-14310 GCF_035566355.1 Pedobacter sp. | reverse complement strand
TTTCATCTGAAACTGGGAAAAGTGCACACCTACCTGGACGACTTTGCACAAACCGACGAGGAACATCGCAAAATCCTGAAATATATTAAAGAGAAGAATCTAAAACTGGCAGAAGATGCACTATATAGTCATCTGGCCAGAGGTTCAGCTTCAGCACTAGGATTGAATTAAGACTGGCTCATGGATTTAAGAAAACGATTCAACAACCAACATGTAATGATTACAGGCGCTGCACAAGGCATAGGCTTTGAGATTGCCTGTCATTTTGCAAGAGAGGGTGCCCTGCTTTCCCTGTTGGATTTCAATGCCGCAATGCTTGATATTGCAATTGAAAAGATAAAACAACTGACCCCACAAGTCTACAACTATTGCACAGACATCTCGGTTAAAGAAGAAGTGGAACAAGCTGTTTCGGCAGCAGAACGCATACAAGCGATAGACATATTGATTAATAATGCAGGTATTGCCTATGAGACCCCTTTTCTTGAGATTGAAGAAACGGAATGGCAAAAGATCATGGACGTTAACCTTAAAGGCATGTTCCTGGTTTCGCAATCTGTTTGCCGTTTCATGGCTGCAAGAAAGAAAGGTGTAGTGGTCAATATGAGCAGCAAAAATGGCCAGGATGGAGAATTCGGCTATGCACATTACAATGCTTCAAAGGCTGGCGTAATTATGCTCACTAAAACCATGGCACTGGAGCTTGCTCATTTAAACATCCGGGTCAATGCAGTGGCTCCAGGTTATATCCAAACCCCACTTTCCCAAACCATTGATTCTCCTGAATTTACAGCAAATTTTGTAAAAAGCTATATTCCAATGAACAGAGTTGGTACACCACAGGAAATAGCGCCCCTTTTCTTATTTCTGGCCAGCGAAGAAAGCAGCTTTATTACCGGACAAGTATTTGTTGCCGACGGCGGGCAGCTGGCAGGTCAAAAGCCCGGTCAAAAACTTACAGGAGCCCTGTAACCTACATCCTACAGTTAAAAATAAAAAGAGGAAACAGAATAAATTCTGCTTCCTCTTTTCTGTATATGATTGTTTAAATATTTTGTATACATAAAAATAAATATTTTGTATACATTTACAAAACCAAATATAAAAACTGTACTTATGTCTCTTCGATCAAATCAGATCCTGCCTCAGGAAGCAAACCAATTCCAGAAGGTACAACAGGAAGCCAACAAATTCATTGCCGGTGGTGTGGTTTCTTTAAACCGAAAGGTACAGCCCCATATCATTTTCAAGAAAGGAAAGGGAAGCCGGATCTTCGACATCAACAACAAGGAGTATATAGATTATCACTCTGCCTTTGCCGCTCATTTACTGGGCCACAACAATAAAGAGGTAAATCAAGCGGTAACCCGGACTTTAAAAAACGATCACTCCCTGATCGGAAGCGGAACAAATCACCTGGAAATTAAACTGGCAGAGATGATGTGTACCCTTATCCCCTCCCTCGAACTGGTTCAGATCACCAATACAGGAAGTGAAGGGACCGCTCATGCCATCAGACTGAGCAGAGCCTATACAGGAAAAGAACACATCATACTGATCGCTGGCGGATACAATGGCTGGCATAATGATGTTGCAAGAAAAGTTATGCCAGGCTTAAAAGAAATTGGTCTGAGAAAGTCTCCCGGAGAATACCCCTTCCTCCCATCATCAGCAGGCATACCACGATCCGTCAGAAGTAAAGTACACTGCGTTAACTTCAATGATCTGGACTCTATTGAGTATGTTCTGAAAAAATACCCGGTAGCCTGCGTACTTCTGGAACCTGTACTGCAAAACATAGGCATTGTGCTTCCTCAGCCAGGTTACCTGGAAGGCTTGATCCGTTTATGCGAACAATACGACAGCGTATGCATTTTTGATGAAGTAAAAACCGGGTTTCGTTCCTCTCTAAGAGGGCACCAGCATCTGGAAGGCGTCAAGCCTCATTTATCCGTGTTTGGGAAGGCTATTGCAAACGGCTATCCCCTGGGTGTTGTTGGCGGAAAGAAAGAGATTATGGAATTGTTTGACGCACCCGACCCTAAAAAAAAAGTACTGATTGCAGGAACTTATAATGCTCACCCTTTGAATGTGGCTGCTGCGATATCTACCTTACAAATCCTGCAGAAACCAGAAACATATGAACATCTGGACAAAGTTTGCAATATACTCTACGGTGGATTGAGATCACTTTTTATGGAAAAAGGAATTCCGGCAATTGTAGCCACAAACGGGTCAGCATCCTGTACCTATTTCACACACAAAACACCCCTTGACCTGCATCATATTTTAACAGACCACGATTTTGACTTCGATCTGAAATACCGGAAAGCACTGATCCAGGAAGGTATTTACCTGCTTCCTGTTGCCTGTAAACAATCCTCCGTAAGTTATGCACACAGTCAGGAAGATATCTATCAAACACTTGAAGCCAATAAAAGAGTATTAAGCAGGCTTTAAGTCAAAATCTAAACCGTATACAAAATCAAACAAATACCGTTAACAAACCAACCAAATATTTTCCTTTAAACCAACATTGTATGAAATTTTTGTTCTTCTCCGGTATCGCAGGTTCTTCCATGAGATGGAAAATACCCTGCTTTATACGCTCCCTGTTTCTTATGCTCACTGTTTTTTCCAGTTTCTCTTATGGCCAGCAAAAATCTCCGGTCACAGGGGTGGTTAAATCTGGCGATTCTACGCTCTCCTCTGTTTCTGTTACTATAAAAGGAGCTTCAACAAGTGTGGTCACAGATGCCAAAGGCAAGTATTCTATTCCTGCTGCTCCAACAGATGTGCTGGTGTTCTCTTCCATTGGATACACCTCACAGAGTATCCCTGTGAATGGACGAACCCGTATCAATATAGAACTGATCAGCGAAATTCAATCGCTTAGCCAGGTGGTAGTGGTTGGTTATGGAACAGCAAAAAAAGCAACCCTAACCGGGGCCATAGTCTCGGTAAAGGGTTCTGATCTGGAAAAATCTCCGGCAATGAACCTGAGTAACAGTCTTGCCGGCAGGGTTCCTGGCGTAACTGCAGTTACCCGAAGCGGCGAACCGGGCAACGACGGAAGTACCTTGCTCATCCGCGGGTCAAATACATTGAATGACAACACCCCGCTGGTTGTCGTTGATGGAATTGCAGGGCGGCAGCTGGAAAGAATTGACCCATCAGATATTGAAAGTGTAACGGTATTAAAAGACGCTTCCGCAGCTATTTACGGGGCCCGGGCAGCCAATGGGGTGATTATGATCACCACCAAAAGGGGAACAACCGGAAAACCGACCATCAATTTTTCCTATGACCAGGGCTTTGTTCATCCAACGGTAATCCCTAAAATGGCCGATGCTGCCACTTATGCCCAAATGGTTAATGAAATTGAGCAATACAGAGACAAAGACCTCGTGTATTCTGCAGATGATATCCAGAAGTATAAAGACGGGTCGGACCCCTGGGGACACCCGAACACAGATTGGTTTAACGCCGTATATAAACCAATATCTATTCAAAGAAACAGTCACCTGTCTTTAAGAGGAGGAAGCGACGCGATCCGATATCTTGTATCCGCAGGATACCGATACCAGGATGCCATTTATAGAAACAGCGCTACCAATTATTCACAGGGAAATTTCCGTGTCAACCTTGACGCCAAAGTATCCTCCAACATTAAGCTCAGTTTCGATCTGGCGGGAAGACAGGAAAACAGAAATTACCCTACCCTGAGTGCAGAAGACATTTATTCCTCCACCATGCGTGGCAAACCAACCGTTGCTGCCAGATGGCCAAATGGACTTCCTGGCCCTGATATTGAGCGTGGGGCCAATCCGGTGGTCATGACGACAGATAAAACAGGCTATGATAAAGACATCCGTTATATCTTAGAAAGCAATGCCAAACTAGACATCAACATTCCCTGGGTAAAAGGGTTATCCCTTACAGGTAACGCCTCTATTGACAAACTCATGGACAACCATAAGCTATGGCAAACGCCATGGTACCTGTATTACTGGGACGGTCAGAGTTATGGAGCAGACAAACTTCCTGAATTGACCAAATCTTTAAAAGGGTATGCCACCCCCCAACTCAGACAAGACTTTAACAACGGTAACAGAACAACCCTTAATGGCTTGGTCAATTACAGCACATCCATTGGAGAAGTTCATCATCTTAAGGCCATGGTCGGTGTAGAGCGGATTACCGGTGACTCTCTTAACTTTTTCGCCGCCAGAAGGAATTATATATCTGCTGCCGCAGATCAGCTCTTTGCAGGTGGTGACGGAACAGATCAAACCAATGGCGGGTCTGCAAGCGTAGATGCACGTTTAAATTATTTTGGACGTTTAAACTACAATTTCAAAGAAAAATACCTGGCTGAATTCGTTTTCCGCTATGATGGGTCCTATATTTTCCCTGCAAACGGCAAGCAGTTTGGCTTCTTTCCAGGCGTATCTCTTGGCTGGGTCATCTCTGAAGAAGATTTCTGGAAAAAGAACCTTCCGTTTTTTAACCAGTTTAAAATACGGGGCTCCTGGGGACGTACCGGAAATGACCGCATTAATCCTTACCAATACCTCCAGGGTTATGCTTACGCAGGTGATGGAACAACTTCAACTACTTATATTTTTAACGGTACAGAAGAGCACAAGGCGATTAACGAAACGCGTATTGCCAATCCCAATATTACCTGGGAAATTGCCAACCAATCGAATATTGGGATTGATGGTAAAATGCTGAATGGAAGAATCTTCTTTTCTGCAGATTATTTCTACAATCTAAGAACAAATATCCTGGCTTACCGTAACGCATCCGTACCTGCATCGACAGGTCTTACGCTGCCACGTCAGAACATAGGAAAAGTAGCCAACCGTGGTTTTGAATTCCAGGTAGGTACCAACGGAAAAACCGGAGATTTCACTTATACGGTATCTGTTAATGGCGGATATCAAAAAAACAAGATCGTATTCTGGGACGAGGTTCCCGGCGCCCCGGTTTACCAGCAATCTACAGGTCACCCTATGAATACTTCTTTGTATTATGAAGCCATTGGTATTTTCAGAGACCAACAAGCCGTAGACAATTACCCGCACTGGGCAAATGCCAGACCTGGTGATATTATTTTCAAAGATGTCAACAGTGATGGTAAAATTGATGGATTGGACCAGGTACGCAGTGACAAGACCGACCTTCCAACTTTTACGGGAGGCTTAAATATAGACCTGCAATACAAAAACTTCTATGCTTCCCTCCTTATCCAGGGTGCAACCGGCGCTATGAGAAAACAATTTACTTTTTCAGGAGAAAGCGGCAACTTCCTTCAGGATGACGCCCAGGGAAGATGGACCATTGAAAACCCAGATGCCACAAAACCCAGAACCTGGAATTTTGCTGAAGAATATTGGATGAAACAATACGACATTAACAATACCTATTTCCTCAGAAACAGCAATTATGTAAGGTTGAAGAATGTAGAAATCGGATACAACTTCCCTGCTCCGCTACTCAATAAAATTGGAGTTAAAGGCTTAAGAGTATATCTCAGCGGCCTGAACCTGGTCACCGTAACAAAATTGAAAAACTATGATCCGGAATCCAGTTCAGACAATCCCTACCCATCCAACAAAGTTGTCAATGCCGGCGTTAACTTAACTTTTTAATCCATGAAAAATATTCTAATCACCTGCAGCTTTATTTTGTGCATTATGATATGGACATCATCCTGCAAAAAAGACTTTTTAGACACCAAGCCTTCAACAGAATTTTCTGGTGACGACATCTGGAATGACCCAAATCTGATTGAAGCCTTTGTTAACGGAATTTATTTAAACGTAGATAATCCCGCTAATGGCGGCGATGGCTTATTGAAAGGAGAATTTGTAGATGAGATGCACGACCAATGGTTCAGTTTCTTTGAATTCAACAACAGCCTGATCACTCCAGACAACCTGGCTTCCTGGCCCCATGAGAACTGGGACAAGCTGTATAAAAACATCAGGTCCTGCAACATTTATTTCAGTAAAATTAATGGCGCAAAAATAGACGATGCTCAGCTGAAAGACCGGATGACCGGTGAGGTGCATTTTCTGCGCGCCTACCTTTACCACCAGCTGGTGAGTCTTTATGGTGGTGTCCCCATCGTCAAAAAAGCCTATGGATTAAATGATGTATTTGCTGTAAAAAGAGACTCTTACAGTGATTGTATAAATTTTATCTCTAAAGAATGTGATTCTGCTGCATTGCTTCTCCCCCTTGTCCAGAGCGGAAGTAATCAAGGCAGAGTGACCAAAGGAGCTGCGCTGGCACTCAAAGCCAGAGCCTTGCTCTACGCAGCAAGTGACCTGCACAACAAACCTGTATTTTCAGGATTTGCGCAACAAGAACTGATCAGGTATACCGACGGAAATCAGGCCGCCAGGTGGAGAGCAGCAAAAGATGCAGCAAAAGCAGTAATTGACCTGGGCATTTATCGCCTGTATAAAGCCGATCCTGCTCCCGGAGATTCTATTGCTCAGAATTTTGCAAACATCTTTATCAGTAATGGCACAGAGGAAGACATCTGGGTAAGGTATTTTAAAACCACCTCACTCAATGGTTCACCTGATCTGAATTCACTTTCTCTGGTTTCAGGTCCCAATGGATACCACCTGTACGGACAAGACACTCCCTCCGGAGAAATGGCAGATCATTTTGAAATGTCCGACGGCAGCCCATTCAGCTGGTCAGATCCCTCAAAAGCCTATCAACCCTACAAAAACAGAGACCCCAGGTTTTACGCTTCTATTCTTTATGAAGGGGTTAAATTCAAGCCACGTCCATCAGACATCACCAATCTTGACCCAGTTGGTGTGATACAGGTAGGTACCTGGCAGCGATGGAATGTATCCAGCAATTCAATGGAGGAAATTTACGGACTGGACAGCAGAAAAGGTCCTGTGGAAAATTTCAACGGAGGGTACACAGGCTATTATCTGAGAAAGTTTATCGATCCGGCAATCAACGGTCAGTTCAGCACCAATGGCACACCCTGGCGTTATATGCGCTATGCAGAAGTTCTTTTAAACTATGCTGAAGCCTGCATAGAATTAAATGAAGAAAGCGAAGCCCGTTCCGCACTCAATCAAATCAGAAAAAGAGCTGGTATGCCCAATATCACAGATTCAGGCAACGCGTTGCGCAACCGTTACCGCAATGAAAGAAGAGTGGAACTTGCCTTTGAAGAACATCGCTTCTATGATGTAAGACGATGGCTTATTGCTCCCGAAGCTTATCAACAGTTTAGCGGGGTTAGCGTTGTCTATAAATTAAATGCAGATCATACCACAGCCACCATACCAACCATTACACCAATAGTAGTGCAAAAAAGCGCATGGCTCGATAAGGCTTATTTATTTCCGGTTTCCAGAGACGAAATGAACAAAAACGCTTTATTAGTTCAGAACCCCAATTATTAATCAATAACTTGCATATAAATGAAAACAAAACACATTCTCCTGGCCGCAGCACTGCTCTTTCTGAACATCACATCGCACGCCCAATATGCGATACTGAATAAAGACCTGCTTCGCGCAGAACAAGACCATATCCTGCCCGATTCCATCATCTACCATACGGTAAGAATAAATGGCTCCGGAAATATCCTGCCCTGGTATTCTACCAATTACGGGGCATCATTTGACCAGATGATCAAACTGGTATGGAAGTTCTGGAGCAATATGGAAACCGATACCAACGGCGTAAAATATTACATGAACCATCAGGTATGGAAAGCAGGCCATGACAAAAGAGGTATCGGTGGCGATCAGGTCGCTATGGGGATTTCCTCCTGGGATCTTTTATATAACTATCTGGGAGACAAGACCATCATTGAGGACATGAAATACCAGGCCGACTATTACCTGGCACATTCTATGTCTTCGCCAAACTGCAAGTGGCCCAATCTTCCTTATCCTTACAACACGAATGTGGAATCCGGCGTATACGACGGAGATATGATGGCAGGTAAAGGTGTACTACAACCAGACAAAGCCGGATCTTTAGGCTTCGAGCTTGTGCGCTTGTACAAAAAAACTGGCGAAACCAAATACCTGGATATAGCGATAAAAATTGCCAATACCATGGCCGCCAACATCCAAGCTGGAGATGCGAACCATTCGCCATGGCCATTCAAGGTAAATGCAGTAACTGGAGAAGTGGCTGCTCTTGGCAAAAATGACTTCTATAAAGAACTCAGGCAGGGTTCTTATACCACCAACTGGACCGGTACTATGGAACTGTTCAGCGAACTGATCAAACTCAACAAAGGAAACAAGGCGCAGTATCAGCAAGCATTCAATAAAACCTTAAACTGGTTTAAAAACTACCCTGAAAAAACGAACGACTGGGGGCCATTCTTTGAAGACGTACCCGGCTATTCCAAAACACAGATCAATGCTACGACCTACGCGATGTACGTAATGGAGCATAAAAACTTATATGCAGACTGGAAAAAAACCGTGAACCGCATCTTTGACTGGGTACATACCACCTTTAACAATAAAGACTGGGCAAAGTACGGCGTTACGGTAACCAATGAGCAAACCGCTTATCCGGTTGTGGGTAATAGCCATTCTGCCCGTCAGGCTTCTATGGAACTCCTGTACTGGGCATTAACAGGAGATACCACATTAACACGTAATGCAGTAAGAGAGCTTACCTGGGCAACTTATGCGGTAGACACCGATGGCAAAAACTACTACCCAACCAATGATGTGTGGATGACAGACGGATATGGCGATTATGTTCGTCATTACATCAGGTCTATGGCGATTGCACCGCAGCTGGCCCCATCAGATGCGGATCATATGCTCAGGACTTCCTCTACCGTACAGCGCATCAGTTACCAAAAGTCCTCGATATCCTATCAAATCTATGACAAAGCATCCAGCGACCTTTTCAGACTCACCAGCAAGCCTGTAAAAATCAGCATTAACGGCAAACTGCTTGCCCAGGCAAACGACAAAAATAAAGACGGATGGTTCTGGCAGCCTTTGGACCAGGGCGGAATCCTCAGCCTCCGGCAAAGACTTGGAAACAAGATTGAAATCACAAAATAACCATAAAATTAAAGGTCAGTCTAATCAGACTGACCTTTCTGTTAAAATACCATTAGCCCGAACAAGTATTCATTTTCAATTTAAGATTGCTTATATTAGAAATTAGAAAAAGGGGAAATAGCAACAAAAATGACTCTTCATTGTTATTTTAAACTCATTTCCTGACATGCTTTATCGTGTCATTCTAAAATATCAGATATATTTGTGATAAATATGCAGAAAGAAAAAAGTACCTACATGATTAGCCGTTATTCTTTAACCGGTCAATTACTTGAAACTTATCCAAATGCAAAAGTAGCTGCACAAGCGTTAGGTACATCACAAACCTACATTTCAAAAGCAGCCAGAACCAACAATAAGGTATGGACCGCACGTAAATATTTATGGAGGCGTGGAAATGAACCCGTTCTGGACCTTGCTCCCATGCTTAAAGAAAGATGGTATGGTGCCTCCCCAGTAAGCAAAAACCAAAAAACAATCGGTCAGTATGACCTGCAGGGAAACCTGATCAATACCTATACAAATACTGTAGAGGCAGGAAAAGCAGTAGGCATACACCACAAAGGTATTCGCGATGTAATTAAAGGTCGTGGCCTCACTTATGGCGGCTTTATATGGAATAAAACCCTAAAGAAAAAGATCCGTGTCGATTCTAAGATCACTTCCAAAATTGAAAAAGTTTCGCAATACGATTTAGATGGCAGGTGGGTCAAGTCTTACGACAGCTGCCTGGCTGCTGCGCAAAAAACGAAAATTGACAATGGCCAGATCCATCACTGCCTGAATGGCCACTTATTAACCGCAGGTGGATATTTATGGCGTAAAGGCGAAAAGTTAAGGATCAATACGAGTGAGCTTCGCAAGCATCCCCGCTACCCGGGCTCCAAACTCGATAAGCATATGAGAAAGAAGAAGCAATTAAATACGGCATCCAAAACGGTAAAAGAACTCAAATAAGTTTGGTTATATTTTGGAAGGTACCTGCTCCTCACCGTCAACAAAAATCCGGGTACCTGAAACTCTCATTGGATCAAATTTAAAATCTATCATTGTACCATTATTAGGATTGCCATACAGATCGAAAACCATCTCTCCAAGGAGTTTCCCATCAGTGCCATAGTACAAGGCTTTGTATTCATTAAACCGCATTTCCTGTCTTATCCCTTTTAAATCACCATCGTAAACGATCTGCTTTACCCGATCTGATTTTTCATACACCGTGATCAGATCGTAAGGAATGGTTTCTCCGTTGATCTCAGTACCCTTATAACTATAAACAGAAACATTCTCCTCCTCGCCATCTTTGTAAATGGCATCCTGATTGAGCTTGCCATTTTCGTAATACGTTTTAACCGGACCATTTAAAACGCCATTCTTAAAAACTGAAGTACCTGTAATTTTTCCTTGCTCACTATAATACTTGACCAGGCCGTCAAATTTTTCTTCAGTTTTAGAAAGTGAATAGCCCTCAAACTGCAGTTTCCCTGACTTATAATAATCTTTAAAAAGATATTTACCGTTCACAGATATAGGTTCAGGCCTAAAGTACACCATATTTTCTTTGGTAGCAGGCTTCCAGTTTTTATCAAAATACTGTGTATTGATCTGACCCGTTGCCCTGGTCAAGACCAAGAGCAGAACAAACAAGGAGGTAATATATTTTTTCATTGGAATATAATTTGTTTTTTATCGGTAATGAAGCTATCATGAGTTTTATTCATTGTGTTTTGTGAGTGTAAACTCATGATGGTTTCATAAGTCAACCATTAGATGATGAAACAAATTTACAAAAAAAAGAACGAGTGATTGCTCCTTTGAGAAGGTCTTATCTGGTTTCTGAAACCGTAGCATTTTATCACACTCCTATGATCTTTTTTGTCAATTGACAATTTCCTTTCGGCCCTTTTATATTAATTTTGAATATGGAAGCACTTATTCGTTACTTACTTCAATACGGTAATCTTAATCCAGAGCAAATTGCATTGATTCAATCCAAAGCCGAAGCTAAAACCATTGAAAAAGGAACCTATTTCTCTGAGGCAGGAAAGATTGCAGGACAAATAGGCTATGTAATAGAAGGTATTTTAAGGGTCTGTTATTACAACAATATCGGGGAAGGCTTTACCCGTTATTTCGTTTATGAAAATCGCTTTGTAGCTGATATCAATAGCTTCAGAGATCAGCTTCCTTCTTCGGAATACATTGAAGCCGTTACGGACTGTACCCTTATGATATTTTCAAAGGGGAGTTTTACAGAACTATCAGATAGCATCCCCGCCTGGAACAGCATATTTGCCAAAATCACCTCTAATGTACTGGAGAATAAAATGAAAGCCAGCAGTAATATGCTGGTTCAGGATGCACAGACCCGTTATATTCATTTCCTGGAGCACTACCCTGGTTTGGCCAACCGCGTCCCCCTTTCTATGCTTGCCTCCTATCTCGGAATTACCCCCTCTTCTTTAAGCCGCATCAGAAAAAACATTACATAAATGCGTTCTTGCCATTTGGCAATTGTCAAACGCGGGCTATTGCTCAACTTTGCAGTCATACAAACAACCAGCAAGTCGAAAGGCAAGCTGAATTTTAAAAACTATAAATAACAAGTATGGCTGTTGATGTTTTATTAGGCTTACAATGGGGCGACGAAGGCAAAGGAAAAATTGTTGATGTTTTAAGCCCTGAATTTGATTTAATCGCACGTTTTCAAGGTGGTCCAAATGCTGGGCATACCTTAGAGTTTGAAGGCAAAAAATTTGTACTCAATACCATCCCTTCGGGTATCTTTCTGGAAAACACCATGAATCTCATTGGCAATGGTGTAGTTATCGATCCTATTGCATTAAAAAGGGAACTGGACCAACTAAAAAAATCAGGTTATGATCTGCTGACAAAAAAGAACCTGCTGATCAGTAAAAAAGCACATCTGTTATTACCTACCCATACCGTACTGGACACTGCTTCAGAAGGAAAAATGGGCCACAATAAAATTGGATCCACACTTAAAGGCATCGGCCCCTGCTATATGGACAAAACGGGTCGTAACGGTTTGCGTATCGGCGATATTACCTTACCTGACTTTAGAGAACGTTATCAAAATCTTGTTCGTAAACACGCATCGATATTGCAGGCATTTTATGGAACCACTATTGATTTCAGCGAAATTGAACAAGCTTTTTTTGAAGGCATTGAACTGCTTAAACAATTTCCGCTTGTAGATTCGGAGCACCTGATTCATGATTACCTTAAACAGGGTAAAAAAGTTTTGGCAGAAGGTGCACAAGGCACTTTACTAGACATAGACTTTGGATCTTATCCCTTCGTTACTTCTTCTAATACGATAACTGCCGGCGCCTGTACCGGCTTAGGAATCAATCCAAAACAAATAGCTGAAGTCATCGGCATTTTTAAAGCCTACAGTACCCGCGTTGGAAATGGACCGTTCCCTACCGAATTACAAGACGAGAATGGGGATAAATTGCGAAATCAAGGCCGCGAATACGGTGCCAATACCGGAAGACCGCGCCGCACCGGCTGGATTGATCTGCCCGCACTAAGGTATGCTATCCTGATTAACGGCGTAACTCAATTGGTTTTAACCAAAGCCGACGTTTTAAGCCATTTTGAAACCATACAGATATGCACTCATTATAACTACAATGGTGAAATCATTGACCATATGCCATACGACATCAGTACCATTGCCCCTACCCCCATTCTAAAAGAGATGCCGGGCTGGCAGCAGGACATTAGTCAAATTAAGGATGCTGTGCAAATTCCTCCTCAATTACAAGACTATATCAGGTTTTTAGAAGAACAATTAGAGGTACCCGTCAAATATTTATCCGTTGGACCAGACCGGCTGCAAACCCTGGTTCTATAATAGAATTACTCCTCAAAATTTTCCACTTCTTCTTTTGAAGTATTTCCGGTTTCTCCATTAACGAAGATGCCTTTCAATATTTTTTTACCATCGGAAGTAACTGCTTTGGTGTCCCAGCTAATAATCCAGACAGGGCCAGAAGCATTTACTTCCCGGTTTACATAGGTGAAATTATCAGCGGGATCAATACCTTTATCTTTCATCAGAACCAATATACTATCCCAGTTAAACTTAAATGGCGCATCATAATCCACCTGCTTGATCACATGCCCCGTTTCATCGTAGTTTGTCCAGATCCCCTTAAGAAATCCGTCACCATGAAACCGCTCTCCTTTTTCTTCCAAACGGCCATCTTTATAAAAGGATCTTGAAAGAAAAAAGTAACTCTTTGGCCTGGTCAGATCTTCATGATAGCCATCTTTCGTTTTGTACTGATGCAGGATATTCCCATTATTATCGATCAGATTTCTCTCGTTATCCACCAAATCCTTATTGAATTTCTCTACATCAAAACGCTCCAGATCTGAATGTTCATCTGCCGAAGAAGTCTGGTTTGGCTTATTGTTTACTTCAGATTTCTTCGTCTGCCCACCATTGCAGGAATACAACAGAACCGCACAGATAAAACTCAAAACCGCTATAAAAACTGTTCTTCTGCACATTCCAATTTCAGACAATAGGTCTTTTATCATTCCTTTTTAGGTTAAAGTTCCGCTAACCGATCAGTAAAAGTTTATTCATAACGCTTTTCAGTAACTTCACCGTTACCGGTTGATTCTGATTGCGGTCATTGAGGTCCTGAATAATTTCAGTGATTGCTTTTTGGCGTTGAATAAACAACCAGCCCGCGAAATCTGCTGAATTTTCTTCTGCATCCAGACCCGTTTCTGATCTGAAGATCTGTTTAAATTCTTCCACTACGCTTAAATCCATAGACAATATTTTCAAATATTAACGCTTCGAAACTAAGTAAAATTACCATGATATGGTAAACTTAATTCCCTCCCAATATGACAGGGTTCTTTCCATTTCCCATAATAATAACTTTTGAATTTGGAGACAGCGCGATGCTCTTTTGCGCAAGAATAGATTCATACTGGAGCTGCTTATCGCTCAAGCCCGTTGATAAAATCCGTTGATAATCTGCAATACCCTGGGCCTCTACGCGTTTACGCTCCGCTTCCTGCCTTTCTTTCTGTAAAACGAACTGCATCTTTTGAGCATCCTGTTCCGCATTAATTTTAGACTCAATCGTTTTCCGAACCGATTCAGGTAAGGTCACATTCCTGATCAATAACTGTTCAAGCTTTAATCCGCGCTTAGCAAAGCTATTGT
>NZ_DATMRL010000644.1:0-15142 GCF_035566355.1 Pedobacter sp. | reverse complement strand
ATGGGATATCTCTTCGCCGCATTCAGTATAGTAGCCATATCGGTATCCTTACCGTACAGTACAGTCTGGTTGAAGCCTTTTTCCATATCCTTCAATACATGCTCTTCCATGTAATGAATAATCTGGTCTATATAATAGGGTTCTTCACCATGCAATAAATAAACAGGCTTAAACTTTTTGGCTTTGAGGTCTTTTATAATATCTGAAGCAGTCATATAATTATCCAAATGTAACGGCTAAAAACTAAATATTAAAGGTTATTTTTGCACAAATGGCATTTAACCCTGTTCCGCTTAATCTTCCTGCCTATCCTTTCAAAATCACCAGGAAGGAAGATCAGCTGTATATTTTTGATGAAATCCGGAAAAAACATCTTGTCCTGACACCAGAAGAATGGGTACGTCAGCACTTTATCCAGTTCCTGGTCCTGGAAAGGAAGTTCCCAAAATCACTCATCCAGATTGAAGGTGGCTTAACACTGAACAAACTCCAGAAAAGAACAGACATCGTGATCTACAACACCAACGGCGAACGCATCATGGTTATCGAGTGTAAAGCGCCCTCCGTTAAAATCTCCCAATCCGTCTTTGACCAGGTCGCCAGATACAATTCCGTACACAAAGCCAAATGGCTTGTTGTTACCAATGGATTGAAGCATTGCTATGCACTTATCAACCACCTGGAAAGCCGTTTTCTCTTTGTAGAAGAGTTGCCTTTGTATCCTGCCCTTTAAACTGGCTTTGCTTAAAAAAACATAATTGGCTTTGCTTAAAGAATAGAAAAAAAGAGGAATGCTGTTTCAAGGCTGCGCCGGCTTAGGCGCCCTGAAGGGGGCGCAAACCCGCCAAGGCCTCTCAACAGCATTCCTCTTTTTTTTGCAAAGTTTCATACCTGCAATTCGCAAATCCTATTCATATTAAAAAACAGCATAAACACCATTTCCTTCTCTGCATCATACCTGGATCTCCCCCCTGCTGATGGCGCAAGCAAAATCTACTGTGTCTGCGAGAAGGCATTGGCGGGTTTGCGGCCTCTTCAGGACGCCTAAGCCGGCGCAGCCTTAGAGTCAGACCAGCAGATTTTGCGGTAACACAACACCACTCTAACCCCCTCCAAGCGCCCTATACAACCCAATAACCGCGTTCCACTGTTCCAGCTGATCATTCACCATTTCCAATTCCGCAGCCAACAATCCCTGTTCCGAAGTCAACACATCCGTATAATTCGTCGCCGAGCTATACTTCAACAATTTCTTCGTAAAATCCACAGACCGCTCCAGCAACACCACCTGTTTCTTCCTGATCTCCCGCTGTTCGCCAGCGGCCTGCCATCCATACAAAGCATTCGAAACCTCTTCCGCCGCATTCAATACCGACTTCTCAAAAGCATAACCAACCTGCTCCTGCACCGCCAGTGCAGTCCTTAGCCTAGCCTTATTGGCCCCCTTACTTAAAACCGGCTGCAAAATCCCCGCAGCCACATTTCCAAACAGGCCCGGCGCACTCAACCAATCCTTAAAACTAAAACTGGTAAAGCCCCCGGCAGCAGTTAAACTGATAGAAGGATAAAAAAACCGCCTCGCCACGTTTGTATCCTCAAAAGCTGCTCTGAACGCATACTCCGCCTGTTTAACATCCGGCCTGTTCTGTAAAAGCTGGGCAGGAACCCCTGCATGAAGATCCACGATCAGTTTCTGCTGATTTAAATTACCCCTTGGAATCGCCGATGCAGGCCTGGCCAATAAAGTACTCAAGGCATTCTCCGTTTCCCGGATCTGTCTTTTCAATTTAGGAATGGCCACTTCAGCACCATACTGATTGGCCTCGCTTTGCACTTCGGCAGCTCCATTAACAACATTTGCAGCCATTAAAGACTTCATTGCCTTCACATCCTCTTTGCGGTTACTCACTGTCTTTTCCAGGATCCTCAACTGCTCATCCATCGCAAGAAGCTTAAAATATAAACTAGAAATATCCGCAACCAATTGAGTCTGCACCGCCCTTTTAGCCTCTTCAGATTGAAGCATCCTGGCCAGCGCTGCCTTTTTTGCACTCCTGAGTTTCCCCCAGATATCTGCTTCCCAGCTTGCATTCAGAGACACATCATACTGCGTAGACTGATTAACCAGGCCAAATCCCTGCGGAAAGGCCAGTTTCGATCTTGTAACTCTAGCTTTTCCATTCAGTTCCGGTAAAAATGCAGCTTTGCTCTGCACCATTGCCGCATGAGCAATATCCATTTGCTTAACAGCCACTTTCAGATCCAGGTTTTTAGCCAGGCCCTCCTGCACCAGTTTTTTTAACAAAGTATCCGTGAACAATTTGTCCCAAGGTACCGTTAGAATTGACGTTGTGTCCTGATCATCCTGCCCCCGATAGCTTTTACTTTTATTCACTTCAGGAAGCCGATACTCTTTGGCGCTTTGGCAAGAGGCTGTCAAAACAGCCAGAAATAAAAGCCCTATATATTTATTCATCATTTCTCATCTATTTATAATTTACATCCTAATTCAGAGCCTGAAATTCAACAGGTTCAGGCCTATAATCTATCCCTTCAGCTTTTTTACTACCACCAATCCTCTCCTGAATCCCCTGGAAAACGATAAACAGAACTGGAATCACAAATACACCGAAAACAGTCCCGATCAGCATCCCCCCAACCGCAGCCGTACCAATAGAACGGTTGCTAATGGCACCAGCACCCGAAGCAAACATTAAAGGCAGCAGACCAAAAATAAAGGCAAAAGAAGTCATCAGGATAGGTCTTAATCTGGCGGTTGCCCCCGCAATTGCAGACTGTACCAGGCTTCTGCCACTTAAGCGGTTCATCAAAGCAAATTCAACAATCAGAATGGCATTTTTGGCCAGTAATCCAATCAGCATAATCAAACTGATCTGCAGGAAAATATTATTGTCCAGGCCAAACAAACGCGCAAACAAAAACGCACCAGCCAAACCAATAGGCAAAGAAAGCAATACAGAAAACGGAAGAATATAACTTTTGTACTGGGCACTCAGCAAGAAGTAAATAAAGAGCAAACTCAATATAAAGATCAGCATCGTCTGACTACCGCTGGAAAGCTCCTCCAAGGTTAAACCTGAAAATTCAAAAGTATACCCTTGCGGAAGCGTTTTTGCCGCCACTTCCTGAATGGCCTTTATAGCATCTCCAGAACTATAACCCGGTTTTGGTGCGCCATTTACCGATGCAGCCGTAAACAAATTGAATCGATTGATAAACTCCGGTCCATAGATCTTTTTCAACTCGATAAATTCAGAGATCGGCGCCATTGTTCCCCGGTCGTTCCGTACAAAGATCTTATCAATGGCCTCCTTGTTCATCCGCTGCGAGGCCTCCGCCTGGATCATTACCTTATACTGTTTACCAAAACGATTAAAATCTGAAGCATAAATACCACCAAGATATCCCTGCAAGGTATTCAGAACCGTATTTACCGAAATTCCAGCCTCTTTACATTTGGCCACATTGACACTCACTTCATACTGCGGAAAACCGGTATTATAAGAAGTTGCCGCATACATTACCTCCGGACGCTGATTCAGTGCCCCCATAAACCCACCAATCACCTGGTTAAAGGCTTGGTAACTTCCTCCGGTTTTGTCCTGGAGCTTAAACTCAAAACCATCATTATTTCCGAAGCCCTGCAAAGTAGGCGCCGCAAAAAAGATGATATTTGCACCTTTAATTCCAGCCGTTTTTGCAAACAACTGCCCCACAACACTCTGAATATCCTGTCCCTTTTTTGTTCTTTCTTTCCAAGGTTTCAGCCGGATAAAAATAGCCGCATAGGAACTACCTGTACCGCTCATTAAATCCATACCCGCCAAACGGGAAGACAATTCCACTTCCGGAATAGACCTGGCAATACTGTCAATCTGGTTGGAAATTTCTTCTGTACGCTCCAGCGAACTGGCTGGAGGAAGGATCACATTTCCATAAATAGAACCACTGTCTTCATTGGGTACAAATCCGGTTGGTGTGGTTTTAACCAGGAACCAAAACAGCAAACCAAACAAGGCGATACCCGCAAAAGAGATCCATTTTCTACTCACCAGGAAGATAACAGCCTGTTTATACCTCGCTGTCATCCGGTTAAAAGAAGCGTTGAACCCAGCGTAAAACCGTTGCAGGAATCCCGTCTTTACTTTCTCATGCTCCCCATGAGGTTTCAACAGCAAAGCACATAAAGCAGGGCTCAGAGTCAAAGCGTTCACTGCCGAGATCAGAATGGCCACCGCAAGCGTTAAACCAAATTGCTTGTAAAACACTCCAACAGACCCAGTCACAAAAGTTACCGGAATAAATACCGAGGCCATGATCAGGGTAATAGAAATAATCGCCGTACTAATTTCACTCATAGCATGCATGGTCGCCTTCTTGGCCGATTTTGCACCCTGATCCAGTTTAGCGTGTACCGCCTCAACCACCACAATAGCATCATCCACTACAATTCCAATGGCCAACACCAGGGCAAACAAGGTCAACAGGTTAATGGTAAAACCAAATAACTTCAGGAAAAAGAAGGTACCGATAATCGCCACTGGTACTGCAATCGCCGGAATCAATGTAGAACGAAAATCCTGAAGAAAAATAAAGACCACAATGAACACCAGGATAAAAGCCTCAATAATCGTAGAGATCAGTTTAGAAATAGAAGCATCCAGGAACTCATTGGCATTGGTAAATACACTGTATTTTACCCCCTTCGGAAAAGTAAGTGCCGCATCCGCCAGAATCTTTTCGCATTGTTTAATGATCTCATGCGCATTAGAACCCGAAGTCTGGTTAATGGCCACATAAGGCGATTCATGCCCCTGAGCAATCAATGTGCTGGAGTAGGTAAACGAACCCAGATCAACGGTCGCCACATCCTTCAATTTCAACACCTGCCCGTTGCCCACAGATTTCAGGATCATATCACCAAACTGTTCCGGTTTCTCCAGACGGCCCGTGTATTTCAGTGTATATTGAAAAGACTGGTTGCTGTTCTCTCCCACCTTACCCGGCGCAGCCTCTATATTCTGTTCTGCAAGAGCACTCGTCACATCCGAAGGAATCAATCCATAGGCCGCCATAGCGTCCGGCTTTAGCCAGATCCTCATACTGTAATCTTTTCCACCATATACCTGGGCATCTCCAACCCCATGCACCCTTTTGATCTGAGGAATAATATTAATCCTTAAGTAATTGTCCAGGAAGCGCTGGTCGTACTTTCCGTCTGCGCTGTACAATAAAAATGAAAACACCTCACTATTCAGCCTCTTACTGGTTGTTATTCCCATTTTAATTACCTCAGCAGGCATCAGACTGGTGGCCTTAGTGATCCTGTTCTGCACGTTTACAGCCGCCATATCCGGATCAGTACCCTGTTTAAAATTAATGGTGATGTTCGCGGTACCATCATTACTGGCCTTGGAAGTCATGTAAGTCATATTCTCCACACCGTTAATTTCTTCTTCCAAAGGCACAATCACACTTTTCATGACCACATCCGCACTAGCTCCCTGATAAGAAGTCGTCACTTCAACCGCCGGAGGAGCAATATCCGGATACTGGGAAATAGGCAAAGCATACAAACCCAATAAACCCAGTATCACGATAATGATCGATATCACGGTAGACAGTACCGGATTATCAATAAACTTTTTTAACATAATTTTAAATTTTAGAAGAGACCAAACGTTTAGTTTTAGGAGATACAGGCTTAATCTCCATGCCGTCTTTAAGTGCGCCTGCTCCCTCAACAACCAGCTTATCTCCCGGTTGCAGGCCTTTTTTAACCACATAGAATTCACCCGAAGGAAGATCCAGGATTTCGATTTCGGTACTTTTTACTTTTCCTTTTGGGTCCACAGTAAAAACCATCATTTTTTCCTGCATTTCATAAGTCGCCTTTGAGGGGATCAACAATGCCTGCTTCAAAACCGCCGGGATCCGGATCGTTGCACTGGCCCCGCTCCTGAGCAAAGAGGCCGGATTAGGAAAACTGGCCCTCAGATTTACTGAACCTGTTTCTGTACTGATCAAACCACTTAAAGTTTCCATCCTTCCCTTTTCCGGATAAGCCTTTCCATTGGCCATCAACAACAGAACCGGCGGAAACTGACGGAGTTTATCTTCCATCGTTTTCCCACCATACTGATCCGCAAAATCCAGGAATTTCTTTTCATTAAAAGAGAAATAAGCATATACCCTGCTGATATTGGATACCGTTGTGAGCGGCTGTGCCGAACTGCTGCTCACCAGGCTTCCGGTCTTGTAGGGAATATTACCCACCACCCCATCCGCCGGGCTGCTGATCATCGTATATCCTACATTGGTCCTGGCATTGGCCAGACTAGCTTTAGCCTGCGCCAGAGCAGCTTCTTTAGCATGCTGATTAAAAGAAGCCTGCTTCAATTCATAATTGCTGATGATGCCTTCTTTAACCAGAGGAATGGTTTTCTCCACCTGCATTTTGGCGGTATTCAATTCGGCTTCTGCATTCTTAATTGCCGCAGAAGCTGTTTTAATCTCCTGTTCATATTGAGGGGCACTGATCCGGAATAAAGGCTGGCCTTTTTTCACCACAGCCCCCTCATCAACAAAGATCTTTTCCACAAAACCGTCAACTTTAGGACGGATCTCTATATTCTGCTGACCCTGAATTGTTGCAGGATAGTCGTTGTTTATAACCGCATCCTGCGTTTCCACCTGCATCACAGGAAATTCTGCAGGCTGGCCTTGCCCTTCTGTAGGCTGCTGAGGTCCGCAAGCAATGAGCAAGCTTACTGCCAGGCTTATTAAAGGTAAATTTATAGGTTTCATATTCTACTGTATTTTAAAATTTTTGACAAAAGCATTCCATGCCCCTGGAGCGCTATACTCAGGCAGTGAAATACAAAGATTATTCTCAGGTAAAAATTAGGGTTTAAAGAGGGTTATGTAAATTCGTGCATATCATCAAAATAAATCGTGGATATTCTTAAAAGTTAAGCAAAGTTAGTACTTTTGTGAATAAAACAACTAATTACTTGTTTTATTAGATTATGAAGACAAATAAATTCTTAATGCTGCTGAAGACACGTGGTGCCTTAACTGCAGCTGAAATAGCCAAAGAACTGGGAATGACCAGTGAAGGCGCAAGATTACAGTTGTTAAAACTCACAGAAGAAGGACTGATCCAGAGCCAGCATGAATCCAGGGGAGTAGGCAGACCCACACAGTTTTTCACACTCACTGCCACCGGCAATGCTGGTTTTCCAGATACCCATGCAGAACTTACCGTCAAGCTGATCCAGCTCATTAAACAAAATCTGGGAGAAGAAGCACTTCAAAGCGTGATCAATGCCAATGAAATCAGCGGTAAAGAAAAATACCAGCGGGAACTGGAATCCTTAATTGATCTGGAAACCCGGATTGGACGCCTTGCGGAAATCCGGACAAGAGAAGGCTATATGGCCGAGTACAGTAAAGACGAAGAAGGTTATTTACTCGTTGAAAACCACTGCCCTATCTGTGCTGCCGCCCAGGTGTGCCAGGGTTTCTGCAGTTCAGAACTGAATACCTTTAAATTTGTATTGGGGAATACAGTAGACATCTCCAGGGTAAACCACATCATTGCAGGCGACAGAAGATGCGCCTACAGGATTACCCTAAAAAAAGCGAGCTAAAGACCCTCAGATCCTTAGCTCGCCGCTCTTTATTTATATATACCTTTTAACTTACCAGTGCAGAAAGACTTTCTTCAATAATCCTGATCTTGGATTCTGCATCCGCCTGCTTATTGCGCTCATTTTGAATAATCTCCGGTTTTGCATTCTGTACAAAACGCTCATTGCCCAATTTCGCATTTACAGACTTCAGGAAGCCTTTTAAATAAACCAGTTCCGCATTTAAACGTTCTCTTTCTGCATCCACATCAATAGTCTCATTCAGCTGAATAAAGAATTCATCGTTACCAACCATAAAGCTGGCAGCACCTGCAATCTTATCGTTCACAAACTCCACCTCATTGATATTGGCCAGTTTGAAAATAATGTTCAGCCATTTCTCATAATCCAACGTAGAATTCACTTTAACATTCAAAGGCAAAGCCTCTTTAGGAGAAATCTGTTTTGTATTTCTGATGTTCCTGATCTCTGCAACCACCTGTTTAACGACCTCAACATCTTTTAAGATCTGGCTTTCTGCCGTTGTAAAAGTTGGATAAGGCGCAACGATGATACAATCCAGTTCCCCTTTTTCGCCAAACAGTTCATCATGCCACAATTCTTCTGTAAGGAAAGGCATAAACGGATGCAATAATTTCAAGATCCGCTCAAAGAAACCAATTGTTGCCTTCAAAGACTCCGCATCAATCGGATGCTGATAAGCCGGTTTAACCATTTCCAGGTACCAGGCACAGAAATCATCCCAAACCAATTTATAAGTTGCCATTAAAGCTTCAGATAAACGGTATTGTTTAAAGTTATCTTCAATTTCAGCCAAAGCCTCGTTGAAACGGTTTTCAAACCAGGAGATCGCCTGTGCATTTGGATTTTCCAGCTGATCGTTAACCTCCCAGCCCTTCACCAAACGGAAGGCATTCCAAATCTTGTTGGCAAAATTCCTCCCCTGCTCACAATAGCTTTCATCAAACATCAGGTCATTCCCTGCGGGCGAACACAATAACATTCCTACCCTTACACCATCGGCACCATATTTTTCAATCAAGCCAATCGGATCCGGAGAATTCCCCAGAGATTTAGACATTTTACGACCCAGTTTATCTCTAACAATTCCTGTCAGGTACACATTAGTAAAAGGCTTTTTACCCATAAACTCATGACCGGCCATAATCATACGCGCTACCCAGAAAAACAAAATTTCAGGCGCTGTAACCAGGTCATTGGTTGGGTAATAATAGCTGATCTCTTTATTTCCAGGATTCTTAAACCCATCAAATACAGAAATTGGCCACAACCAGGAAGAAAACCAGGTATCCATTACATCCGGGTCCTGTTTTACAAAAGGTGACAGCTGGTTTTTATAACCCGCAGCCTCTTCTGCTGTAAAACCACCTTCTTTATCTTTTAATTTCAGGAATTCCTCCAAGGCCTCTTCTTTGGTTTTAGCGACTACCCAATTGCCCTGATGATCGTACCAGGCCGGGATTTGCTGCCCCCACCATAACTGACGGCTGATGTTCCAGTCGCGTACATTTTCCATCCAGTGACGGTAGGTGTTCACAAACTTTTCCGGAATCAGTTTAACATCTCCATTCAGTACATCGTCCAGAGCCGGTTTAGCCATTTGGTCCATCTTACAGAACCACTGCATAGACAGCTTTGGCTCAATCGCGGCATCTGTACGCTCAGAAAAACCAACCTGCGATTTATAATCTTCTACTTTATCCAGATGGCCAGCTTCATCCAGCAATACCGCAATTTTCTTTCTTGCAGCAAAGCGATCTTCACCTACCAGGATAACAGCCAGTTCATTTAAAGTACCATCATCGTTCAGGATATCGATAACCGGCAATTTATGTTTAACACCCAGCTCATAATCATTCAAATCATGTGCAGGAGTTACTTTCAAACAGCCCGTACCAAAGTCCATTGTTACATATTCATCTTCAATAACCGGGATTTCACGGTTAATCAAAGGCACAAATACTTTTTTACCTTTTAAATGGGTATAACGCTCATCATTAGGGTTGATGCAGATCGCCGCATCGGCCATAATCGTTTCCGGACGTGTCGTTGCAATCGTAATGGAATCTTCAGAACCTGAAATGGTATACTTAATATAATATAACTTCTGGTTCACTTCCTTGCGGATCACCTCTTCATCAGAAACCGCCGTTTTGCCCGCAGGGTCCCAGTTCACCATACGGATTCCCCTATAGATCCAACCCTTTTTATACAAATGAATAAAACTGTCAATTACTGCAGCAGACATATCCTCTTCCATCGTAAAACGGGTACGGTCCCAGTCGCAGCTGGCGCCCAGTTTTTTCAACTGATCGAGGATAATACCCCCGTACTTTTCTTTCCATTCCCAGGCATAGGTCATAAACTCTTCGCGGGTAATGTTTTCTTTACTGATCCCTCTTTCCTTCAACATCGCTACCACTTTTGCTTCTGTAGCAATAGAAGCATGATCTGTTCCAGGTACCCAGCAGGCATTTTTACCCTGCATACGCGCCTTACGGATCAATACGTCCTGAATGGTGTTGTTCAGCATGTGCCCCATGTGTAAGACCCCGGTGACATTTGGCGGAGGAATTACAATTGTATAAGGCTCACGTTCATCAGGCTCAGAGTGAAAAAACTTCTTTGAAAGCCAGTAACTGTACCATTTGTCTTCGGTTGCTGCCGGATCGTATTTTGTAGAAATGCTCATTATATGCGAAAAAATATCTTTATGAACTGCAAAAATAAAGAAAAAAAGACAGATGACAGAAACAAAAAAAGGTCTGATGCACAACTTGTACACCAGACCTTTTTCATCAACTAAAATACCCCTACTTTAAATTCTGCATAAAGTAATCAGTCACTTTCTGATACAAATGTGCACGGTCTTTACCCAATACATTATGTTCATGACCAGGATAAATCATATAATCTACCTGCACTCCTTTATCTACAGCGCTTTTCACCAAAGAAACCGTATTCTGCTGCAATACAACAGGATCCTGCATACCATGGATCAATAACAATTTACCTTTCAGGTTCCCAATTTTCTGTGTCAGGTCTGTCGCAGCAAAACCTTCAGGATTCTCCTGAGGCGTATCCATATAACGTTCAGTATACATCACCTCATACAAATTCCAGTTGATCACTGGTCCACCAGCAACTGCCGCTTTAAACACCCCAGGATGGTTCAACATAAAATCAACCGTATTGAAACCACCAAAACTCCAGCCAAACAAACCCATCCGGTCTGCGTCTACGTAAGGCAAAGCTTTCAGATAATCTACCCCGGTCATCATATCCTGCATCTGCACATCCCCAACTCTGCGGAACATGGACTGCTCGAAAGCCTTCCCCCTGTTGTCGCTGCCATGCGTATCCATCACAAATACCACATAACCTTGTTCTGCCATATAACGGAACCAGTAATCACCAGCACCCGCATTCCAGCTGTTCAGGATCAGTTGCGCATGAGAGCCACCATACCAGTACACCACTACAGGATATTTTTTACTAGCATCATAACCTACAGGCTTATACAAACTGCAATACAAAGGATCTCCTGCTGCACTTTTAATGGTAAAAATCTCCGATGCCTTAGTATTGTAATCTGCCAAAGGATTTTTGGCCTGCAATAAGGTTTTTGAATGACCGCTGGCAACTTCCGAAAGCAAGATTGTTCTTGGATCCTCCGGCGTGCTATAATTATCAATAATGCTTTGTCCGGAAGTACTTACCTGCGTTGTGTGTACAGCAAAACCACTGGTCAATCTTCTCGATTTAGCCGCTTTCACATTCAACACATATAAATTCCTGGTAATTGGCGACTCTTCCGTAGAAACATAGAACAAGTTATCCCCTTTTTGGTCAAAGCCTTTTACTTCCAAAACTTCCCAGGCACCTTTAGTCAATTGCTTCAGCAATTTGCCTTTCACGTCATACAGATACAAATGGTTCCAGCCATCACGGTTGCTTTGCCAGATAAATTTTGAAGGATCATTCTTCAGGAACAACATAGGCACCAATGGCTCCACGTACTTTTCGTCTTTCTCTTCAAATAAGGTTTTCACAAAATCACCACTCACCGCATCGTATTGATTCAGCTTCATATGATTCTGGCCACGGTTCAATACAGCGATATAAATATATTTATCATCCGGACTCCAGGCAATATTGGTCAGATACTGTTCTGCAGGCTCCCCTGTTTTTAAATACACCACAGTTCCGGTTACCGCATTATATACACCAACCGTCACATGATGACTTTTTTGCCCGGCCATCGGATACTTTATGTTTACATTTTTTGCAGGGATGCTTGTCCAGTCAATGATCGGATAATCGGCCACCATACTTTGATCCATGCGGTAAAAAGCAAGTACTTTACCACTATTACTCCAAAAAGTACCTTTAGAAATACCAAACTCATCCCGGTGAACGGAAGAAGCATATACAATATCAGAACTACCATCCTGAGTTACCTGCTTCGCACCGGTACCATTAGCAACAAATAAATTAAAATGATCCAGATAAGCAGTATAACCTGCTTTACTTTGCTCTACATTTGCTTTTGCAGCCGTTGCAGCATCAATCAAAATGGTGAAACTCCCCTTAACCGGATTATAAGCTACCTTCTCTCCCTGGATATTTAAGATCCAGTCTGCACCCTGATTAAACTGAATCATAGGCATCGCTTTCAATTCTGTTCTGCCCGCAGCTTTCAGTTTCTGGTTCAACTCCTCTAAAGTCAATAAGGTCTTTTCTTCCTTACTTTTAAAATCACCCGCAAGCCAGGTCACATCGTTTCCAGAACGTTTTGCATACACATATTGTTCGGTTCCATAAACAAACTGAATCTGCGAAAGGTTCTCCGGTGCCAGCGTTGTTCTTGCATTCAGCATTGCATCCTGCATTGTTAGGTTCTTATTTTGTGCACCCGCATAGAAAAACAGGCTCAAAAAAGGTAATACTAAAAGAAATTTCTTCATGCTTATAAATTAGTTGGCCAAATGTAATGATTTTTAGAATGCCGCGGTAGAGCACCCTGAGCGCCTATCTATATTAAATAAATTCAGATCTACACAATAAATTATGTTAAAAAATGTTAATACTGTATAAATCACGAGATCATGAAGTCGCTTAAAGTATTTTCTTTTACAGGGCATATCATCAGAAAACTGGGCTTAACCAAACTCTATTATTGGTTCAACAAGTAAAATTTTCATTAGACAGGCTAATTGTTTAAATCTATTCCCTAATTTCAGTTTTTATTGTACCTCGTTGTACATACTAACTTATAAATAAAGATTGACGACAGGTTTTCACCTATCCCTGCCCCAGTCTTCTTTGAGACATAGATAAAACACGTATGAATTTACAAGAACTGAAAAGCTATTTTGCTATTTTGGGAATTGTGGCCGCCAGCTATTCTGCTTCCGCACAACAACATCCAGCTAAATTAATCGATCCAGCCAATATGGACCTGAGTGTAAAACCAGGAGACGATTTTTATGAATATGCCAGCGGCACCTGGATTAAAAACAATCCCGTTCCAGCCAAAGAAACCCGCTGGGGAAGTTTCAATGAACTCCGCGATTTCAACATTAACGCCGTAAAAGGCCTGGTGCAGGATGCTGCTGCAGATCGGTCAGCACCCGCAGGTTCTCCCAAAAGACGTGTCGGGGATTTTTATACCGCCGCCATGGACAGCCTGACCATTGAAAAACTAGGTTATACCCCGATCAAAACAGACCTCGCCCGGATCAAGAAAATAAAAGACCTTCAAGGTATACTCCAGGAAACCATTACCATGCGCTCCGCAGGCATTGCCAGCCCCATGTTTGGCTTTTACGTTGCGCAAGACAGAAAGAATGTCAACAAATACCTGCCATCTTTGAGCCAGGGAGGCACGACACTTCCAGACCGCGATTATTATCTGAAAGACGATTCCCGTTCTGTAAAGATCAGAGAAGCCTATACAAAATACATGACTACCTTGTTTACGTTAACAGGAAGTTCTGAAGCAGAAGGTACTCAAAAAGCTGCCACCATAATGGCTATCGAGAAGCAACTTGCCCAGGCCCAAATGAGCCGCCTGGAGATGCGCGATCCATACAAAACCTATAATAAATTTACAGTAACCGATTTCTCGAAAACGACCCCAGGTTTAGATTGGGCAGCCATTCTGCCAAAACTTAAAGTAACCGGACAAGATACCCTCCTGGTTTCTGCACCAAAATTCTTTACCAGCCTTGATGGCTTACTCAAAACCGTTTCCGTAGCAGACTGGAAAACCTATCTGGAATGGAACGTGTTAAAGAACAGCGCATCTTCCCTGAGTTCTCCCTTTGTAAACGCAAACTTTGCATTTACACAAGCACAAACCGGTCAGCGTGTACAAACACCAAGATGGCAAAGAATGTCTTCCTTAACCGATAACAATATCGGCGAACTCCTTGGACAATTATACGTAGCGAAATATTTTAAGCCTGAAGCAAAAGCCAGAATGGAAGAGCTGATCAAGAACCTGCGTACCGCGTTTGAGATCCGAATTAAAAACCTGGAATGGATGAGCCCCGCAACCAAAGAAAAAGCGCTGGAAAAACTTCATGCATTTACCCCAAAAATTGGCTACCCTGAACACTGGAAAACTTATGAAGGCCTGATCATTACACCTTCCACCCATTTCCAAAACCTCCGCAATGCAGATGTATGGGCCTATAACGATATGATCAGCCAACTGGGCAAACCAGTAGACCGGACCCGCTTCGGAATGACACCCCCAACCGTCAATGCCTACTACAGCCCAACCATGAATGAAATTGTATTTCCTGCCGGAATTCTGCAATTCCCATTCTTTGCTCCTGATGCAGACGATGCCGTAAATTATGGAGGAATCGGAGCCGTTATCGGCCATGAAATGTCTCATGGATTTGATGACAGCGGCAGCCAGTATGATAAAGAAGGTAACCTGCGCAACTGGTGGACTGCAGAAGACAAAGCCAAATTTGAAGCCAAGACCAAAGCACTCGGCGAACAGTTTGACAGCTATACCGTGTTAGACACCATCCACGTCAACGGAAAACTGACCATGGGCGAAAACATCGGTGATCTGGGGGGCTTAAATGCAGCCTACACCGCTTTTAAACTGACCAAACAAGGACAGTCTGAAGAAAAAATTGATGGCTTTACCCCGGATCAGCGTTTCTTCCTTTCCTGGGCACAGGTTTGGAGAGGAAATATCCTGCCGGAATCAGCCGCACAATTGATCAAAACAGATCCACATTCTCCAGGTCCTTACAGAACTATTGGCGCACCCGTAAACATGGATGCCTGGTACAAAGCATTTGATGTGAAACCAGGAGACAAACTGTATAAAAAACCGGAAGACCGCATCCGCATGTGGTAAGTAATAAATAAAAACAATGAAATAAAGGCATATAGATATCTATATGCCTTTATTTCATTGT
>NZ_DATMRL010000643.1:0-13004 GCF_035566355.1 Pedobacter sp. | reverse complement strand
AAACTAAACATGATCTATATAATTTATAATGAAACTCCTCTTTTCCATGGGATGAAATCATCCTGATTTAACAATACTGCTTTAGGAGTTATTTCGCCACTGGCAGCTTTGATACAATACTCTAAAATCTCCTCGCCCATTTGTTCAATGGTTTTTTCACCGCGAATAATTGCTCCGGTATCGATATCAATAATATCACCCATTCTATTGGTAAGCGCTGTATTTGTCGCTATTTTAATAACAGGACAAACAGGGTTTCCTGTTGGCGTACCTAAACCTGTAGTAAAGAGGATTAATGTGGCGCCACTAGCAGCTTTTCCAGTGGTTGCTTCCACATCATTTCCAGGAGTGCATACCAAGCTTAAGCCTGGTTTAGTTGCAGGTTCTGTATAATCCAAAACATCTACAACTGGAGAAGTACCTGCCTTTTTAGCTGCTCCCGTACTTTTGATCGCGTCCGTAATTAAGCCATCTTTTATATTTCCCGGTGATGGGTTCATGTGAAATCCTGAACCCACGGCATGGGCTTGCGCATCATATTCCTGCATAAGTCTGATAAACTTATCAGCGGTAGGTTTATCTACACATCTGTCAATAATGTTTTGCTCAGCTCCACATAATTCCGGGAATTCTGCCAACAGAACCTTAGCACCAAGGGCAACTAACAAATCAGAAGTATAACCAACTGACGGGTTAGCAGAGATACCACTAAAGCCATCGCTACCGCCACACTTAACACCAACACAAAGCTGACTTAGTGGAGCAGGGCTTCTTTCTATTTTATTGATCTCCGTTAAACCGGCGAAGGTTTTAAGAATTGCATCTTTGACCAGTTGCTCTTCGCTTTGGCTTTGCTGCTGTTCAAAAATTAAGACTTTTTTGCTAAAGTTAGGATTGCGCTCCTTAATGTCATTTAACAAACTTTGAGTTTGCAAGTGCTGACAACCAAGGCTAAGCACAGTGATACCGGCCACATTTGGATGATCCGCATAAGCAGCTAATAAATTACTTAATAAATCAGAATCCTGACGTGTACCCCCGCAGCCACCCTGGTGATTCAGGAATTTTATGCCATCAACGTTTTTGAATACTCTGTTTCTGGTTACCTGTGCAGAACCAATATCAGCTACATCAAAAGATTCGATTGATTCGCCATCCTGATAGGCAGTAAGCAACTGGTCTGTAAATTGTTTGTACTTATCAGTTACATTATAGCCCAAAGTGTTGTACAACGATTCTTTTATGACATCAAGATTTCTGTTTTCACAAAAAACAGTTGGAATAAACAACCAGTAATTTGCTGTTCCCACTTTACCATCCTCACGGTGATATCCGTTGAATGTTCTGTTTTTGAACTTTGATACATCGGGTGCCTGCCATTGATAATTTACATCTCTGTAGGCATAATCCTGAGAAGCATGATGAACATTTTCGGTCGTCATCAGTCCTCCCTGAGGAATAAAAGTAGTGGCTTTACCAACCAAAACCCCATACATTAACACATCCTCACCAATTGCCCTTTCCGTTATAAAGAACTTATGCTTTGCATGTACATCATCCTGTAAATTGAACGTTAAGTTATTCCATTCAATTTTTTGTCCTTTTGGCAAATCCTGCAAGGCTACCAGCACATTATCGTCTGGATGTATCTGCAAGAAACTTTTATTAGTTATTACTGACATTATGCTTTTAATTCAAATATTTTATCCATTATCACCCATTTCTCACCTGGTTTAGAACCCGGTATAGCCTGCTGATACTTCCACATTAATTTTTCCCATTCCTGCACCTTTTCGTTCGAGGCATCCATTGCCCCTTTCTTTTCAAAGCTAAATTTACCATTTACTTCCATCATCATAAACAGCCTATTGCCATATCTGTAAATTTCCATGGCATCAATACCTGCAGAGGTAATACTGTCCTGGATTTCAGGCCATACCTGCTGATGCATGACTTCATATTCTTTGATCAGATCAGGATCATTTACCAGATCAAGCGCTAAACAATATCTTTTCATCTTATATATTTTTCTACGGTTTTTATCTTATGCTCTTTTAACAACCTTGTGTCCGGTTATACCGAATAGGAATACCACAGCAAAGCATATTAACGGCACTATATAGCCAACTTGAATATCGGCCAAATCAGTAATATAACCCATTGCCGGTGGCAATAATGCCCCACCTACGATGGACATGATGATCAGACTACTTCCAAATTTTGTGTCCTTTCCAAGATCTTTGATCCCCAGAGAGAAGATAGTTGGGAACATGATGGACATGAAGAATGCAATACCAATAACAGCAAATAGGGCTACAGTACCGTGAGATACCATGGCCACCACACACAGCGCCATACTGGCTACTGCATAAATAGCTAATAAACGTTCTGCTTTTATAAATTTCATCAGGAAAGTACCAAGTACACGCCCCGTTAGAAAAGCTAGTCCCATCCCAATACCTGCATAGCCGGCTGCCTTTTGCTGATCAATTTCTGCAGCTTTGGTAGCATATAGTATAAAAAAGCTAAACACACAAACCTGAGCACCTACATAAAAAAACTGCGTAAGAACAGCCCACCTCAGGTGTTTGTGTTTAAGCGCATCCATTAATGTATGGTCGGCTGCTTTATCGCCAGGCTCTTGTGTTTCAACAATTTCAGGTAATTTCAGAAAAACAAAGATGATGGCAATAACAAGAATAATACCTCCTAATACTAAATAAGGCGTTTTTACTGACGAAGCTTCTGATGCCAAAGCAAATTCCCTTGCAGAAGCAGTCATCTTACTCAATTCGGCATCTGAAATTCCTTTTATTAAAATAATTTTGGCACCAATTATCGGAGCGGTCATTGCCGCAAGCCCATTAAATGACTGCGCAAAATTCAAACGAAAAGTTGCAGTTTCGGGAGGACCAAGCAATGATGCATATGGATTAGCGGCCGTTTCCAGAATGGTCAGTCCACAGGCAATAATAAATAATGCCCCTAAAAAGAACACATAAGCCTGCGTATTTGCAGCCGGTATAAATAAAAATGATCCTATAGCAAACAGCGCTAAGCCTATAATGATCCCTGTTTTATAACCATACTTTTTCATAATGAATCCTGCCGGAAGCGCCATAACGAAGTAAGCGATAAATACAGCAGAGTCAACCAATGATGCTTCTAAAGTACTTAGACTAAAAGACCTTTTTAAATGCGGAATTAGAATTGGATCTAAATTATGAACAAAGCCCCACATAAAAAACAGGGAGGTAATCATAATAAATGGGAACAGGTACTTGTTCTTAGACATGTGGTTATCAGGTTATAATTTGAAATCAAAGGAAGTTAAAAAATAAACCCGGGTTATGTAAAATCTTACCCAATCATTCAAGCAAATTGACATTTTTAGAGCAGAAAAAATGGCGATTAAACAAAATGAATCGATTTCGTAAACCAGAAACGGGTATAAAAATATTATTGCAATAATGCTGTGGCAGACCACAATACAGGAGCCTGACCATGCAAATCGCCTGTTAGTTTTTTCCTGTCAAGGTAAAACTGCCGGCTGGTGTTTTTATTGGTACCCTCGCAAACATCACGAACATCCCCGTTCACATCAATACAACCCACCAGTGCTATCCATGCTTTTCTTGCTGCCGGTGCATAGGTCTTTGCATCCAGCCAGCCTTTTTTCACACCAGTAATCATTGCATAAGTAAACATCCCTGTAGAAGAACTTTCTTCCCAGGATTCTGCATCATCAATCAACTGTCTCCACATGCCATTTGGCGCCTGGTATTTCAATAATGAAGCCATCATATCTTTATAGCCCTTCATAATTCTTGCTCTGTCAGCTTGTTTTGCAGGAAGGGAGCTCAACAACTCCGCCATTCCGGCAGCCATCCAGCCATTTCCCCTGCCCCAGTAAAACGGTGCGGTCGGCGCATGATAGAATAAACCATTTGGCTTCTGCAGGGAATCCAGATAAACCACCATTTCTTTCGCTGCCCTGTCCAGATACTTTTGCTCACCTGTAGCCTGAAAAGCTTGATTTTGAAGTGCAGTGATCATAAACATATCATCAATCCACATTCGGGTCTGCCAGGCCAATCCCTTTTTATAAAACTCGTGAGATTCAGCAACAACTCTCGGACCCTCTGGAGCGCCCCATTGTTTATCTGCAATTCCCTTACCCAAATCGAGGTATTTCTGCTGTTTGGTCTGTATATATAATTGCAAAGGTACTGAACCAAACACCGCATAATCTACATGGTCAGGCACAGGAATCATCTTCGCTTCTTCCCCAAACAATGGCTCAAATCTCTTTTCCAGCTGGCCCAGCAATACCTTATTCTGCGTCACACCTGCAAATTTAAGTGCTCCGTACCAGGTACAGGTTTCAGGATAGGTAATGACTTTTGGCGGCCCTGGCCTTCCAAAATTGGTATGTGGCGTGGCTATAAAATGATCGGCTATCCGCTGTCCCACTTCCTTCGGGTCAAAACCTTTAGGCCAGTTTTTCAAATCTGTTTTATTTTGTGCCAACCCTGCTGAAGAAATTAAAATTGATACAGCGATCAAAGAGTGTTTTACAAATGCTGAATTCATATTTACAAATTAAATAATGTAATGAGTATTGCAATAAAGCCAAATTAACCCAGGCATTATTCTACGGAATTGCCTTATTATTCAATTGTATTGTCAGTCATCTTCCAAAAGCACTGCCAAAATAATTGAATCATTTGCCTTTGTAATTGAATATCTGGCTTTATTTTTAAACTAAACTTAAAGACCAAAACAAGACAACCAAATATATGAGATCCCTAAACATTTATACCGCGATTTTCACCATACTTCTAAGTACATGTGCGTTTAAAATAGCCACAGAATCACAATGGCAGTCTAAACTTGTCCATATTAAAAGTGATGGCAGCCTTACCTATACACCCGATGAAAAAGGGAATCAGATCCCCGACTTTAGCTATGTGGGCTACCACCACGGAAATACCCAAATCCCTGAGGTCAAAGTAGTCAAATCCATCGCGCCTGATGGCACAAATGACCAGCAGATCATACAACAGGCCATTGATGAAGTATCAAAACTTCAACCCGACAAAAATGGCATTAGAGGAGCTATTCTGTTGAAAAGAGGGATTTATAAAATTCCCGGTACCCTGCAACTGCAAGCAGGCGGCGTTGTGCTCCGCGGCGAAGGAGATCAAAAAGAAGGTACCCGTCTCATTGCGACCGGTAAAGGTCAACGTTCCTTATTGAAAATAAACGGCCAGGGAAAACCAGCTTCTGTGGAAAAAACACGCACCAATATAACCAATAACTATGTGGGCACCGGAAGTTTTTCAGTAAATGTACAGAATGCCAGTCAATTTCATGCCGGCGATCAGGTGATCTTGTATTATCCAGGAAGCCAGAACTGGATCTCAGATCTGAAAATGGATCAGATTGAAGCAAGAAAAGGCACCAAGCAGTGGCAGGCTGAAGAATATAACCTGGCTTTTCAGCGCGAGATCACCAAAATTGAAGGGGACAAACTTTGGCTGGACAACCCTGTCGTAATGGAGATCAATCCAAAATATACCGCAGCTCAAGTCTACGCTTACACCTTTAGCGGCCGGATTTCCGAATCAGGCGTTGAAAACATCTATTTCGAGTCAGAATTTCAGGGGGATACCGATGAAGATCATGGCTGGATAGCAATAGACTTCAACAACATCGAAAACGGATGGGTAAGGAATATTACGGCTGTCCATTTCGGATATGCAGCAGTAAGCCTTGGAAGCCAGGCAAAAAACATCACTGTAAGAGATTCCAGATGTTTAGACCCAAAATCGATCATTACGGGCAGCCGCAGATATTCATTCAACAATGACGGTCAGCTCAACCTGTTTATGAATATGGAAACCACCTATGGAAGACACGACTACGTAACCGGAGCAAAAACCCTGGGCCCGAATGTCTTTTTCAATGGCAAAACCAGACAGTCACAAAGCGATATCGGCCCTCACCATCGCTGGGCAGTAGGTACACTTTATGATAATATCGATACCGATGGAGACATTGACATCCAGGACCGTGGTAACTACGGCAGCGGACATGGCTGGTCTGGTGTAACCCAAATCCTATGGAATTGCAAAGCAAAAAGAGCCGCGGTACAAAGTCCGTGGGTATCTGGTTTAAACTATGCCATTGGTTTACAGGGTCAAAAGTACCCTGGCAGATTTACCGACAGACCTGATGGATTCTGGGAAGGTCAGAACAAGCGGAATCTGAACCCTTCCTCCCTGTATTTAGCACAATTGGCTGCAAGGAAGAAGTAATAGCTGCTGCATACCATCCTTGGGGCAAAGTGGATACGGCTTCGCAAAAAGTACTTGTTTTGCGAAGCTGGTATGGGATTTCTGCGAAGAAGCTATTTCGCTTTCCTGGTCAGTGCTTCCAGATAATAGTAATCTCCATAAGACAAAGGAACATCAACCTCACTGTTAGAAGGTTTAGACCCTGTACTGTGCAGTAAGATAAATCCCTTTGCCGTCCCGGCAGGCGCAACATAATCGGTACTTAAACTGTATAAAATCTTATCCGCTTTCTTCAGATAATCAACCTTATTGGCCTTACTATAACCACTAAGCTCGTACAGCGCAGAAGAAATCACAGCAGCAGCAGAAGCATCCCTGGGTTCATTCGGAATACCAGGGGCATTAAAATCCCAGTACGGAACCAAATCCTTCGGCATATTTGGATGGCTGAAAATATAATGCGCAATATGTTCCGCCTGCTTCAAATAAGCCGGGTTGTGCGTATAGCGGTAGCACATGGTATACCCATATAAACCCCAGGCCTGTCCCCTGGCCCAGGCAGATGCATCACTATATCCCTGATGTGTTGTTCTCTTCAAAACTGCTCCGGTATTCGGATCGTAATCCACTACATGATAAGAACTATAATCTGCCCGGAAATGATTTTTCATCGTTGTATTGGCATGACTTACCGCAATTTTGTAAAAAGAAGAATCTCCGGTCAGCCTTGTCGCCTCAAATAACAATTCCAGATTCAGCATATTATCGATAATGGTTGGATTCACCCATTTGTCCCGGCTGTGGTCCCAGGAACGGATCACGCCGGTTTTTGGATTAAAACGCGTAGAAAGCGTTTTCGCAGATTCAATCAGCACCTCTTTGTAATGCGCATCCTTAGTCAGCTGATACCCTGTTCCCACACTACAATATACTTTAAAGCCCATATCGTGGGTTGTGCCGTTATCTTTTTCCTTTTCTATAGATGCCGTAAACTGCTTCGCCTCTGCCATTCTCTTTGCAGAATGGTCATTCTCATACAAATACCATAATACCCCGGGAAAGAAACCACTGGTCCAGTCTTTCGAAGCCACCAGCTTCAATTCCCCTTTTTCCAATGTCCTTGGCGACACCAGACTGGTATTCTTGTTCCCTTCCAGTTCTTTCAGCATCAGGTCTGTTTGCAATTCAGCATGCTGAAAAGCCTTTTTTACGTTTACTTTTTGTGCATCTGAGGAATTCACCCCTCCTATAAACAAGCCCGCTGCAAGCATGGCGATGTGTATATTCTTCATCCTGTTCTTTATTTGGTCTCTATTTGGTCATTTGTTTAAAGGTAACTTTTCCAATGGTATTTGGCATACCCTTTTGTGCAGCGGCAATCTGGCCTTTAATTCCGCCATCCTTTTGTCTTTCTACACGTATCTCCCGGAAAGAATATTGTCCCTTTTCATAGTCATAACTTTCCCCGTCATCGTCATATAATTTATAACGACCAGGCTGTTCTCCATAATACCTGATTTCCAGGTCCGTTTTTTCCTTTGCCCCAGGCACATGCAACCTCGGCTGCATCATAGGAATCACCGCCCCATCCTTCACATAGACCGGAATCTTATTCAAGCCCGGCGTTACCGTAATCACCTCACCATTGCCAACATAGGCACCGGTAAAGAAATCGTACCATTTTCCTTTAGGAAGAATAACCTGTCTGGCGGTTTGCCCTGTAAATAAAGGTGCCACCAATAAACTTTCCCCAGCCATATACTGGTCCTTGATTTCCTTACTCACCGCTTCGGCATAAGGGTTTTCTTCCAGGTTGGTATCCCCTTTTACTTTCACTACTCCAGTAGAGAAGCCCTCCTCTAATGACATGCCCCTAAAAGGCGGCATGCCTTCAAAATGATACTTTGCAAACTCCGAATACCAGTAAGGCAACATTTGCATTCTCAACAGGGCCATTTCTTTTACCTGCTCAGCCACTTCCGGGAAGGACCAGGGTTTGGTGCTGCTGGACCAGGCATTAATCATCGCCATGGGCGAAAAAACAACGGTCTGCATTCTCCGGAGCCATTCTTCTGGTGTTTTAGAGGCCCTCACTTCCGGCGTCCACAATACCCCGGAGTATCCGCTGTTGATCAGCGCTGTAATGAAATCTTCATGATTGTAATAATCATCATAGATCACGTAAGGAAAAGCATTGGCCCCGCCATTAGAAGCCCTCACCAATCCATAAGTTCTTTTATTGAGTTTTCTAAACATTTCTGTACTGTAGCGCTGCATCAGCACACCGTAGGTTTGACGCATTTGCTCGGCGCTCGTTCCCGATGGAAAAGTTGCTACATCAGGCCACAGGTAATGGTCATAACCATCCACCTCATCAATCTTATAGCCACTTACCCCGAGGCTAACCTGATCTTGCTGCATCTGGCCAAACAGAATATCTCTGGCTTGAGGCGTCAGCAAATCAGGCACTACGCCATTCCAAACCGTATGGGAGCCGGTATAAGGCAATATATTTTTATAAAAAGGCGCATCTGGCGAAACATAAGGGTTGGTCCACAAATTGATCCGCACGCCTTTATCCAGCATAGTCTTTACAAAAGTTTTAGGATCAGGATAACGTCCTTTATCCCATTCAAAGGTGCAGGGATAAGCTTTACTCTGCCAGCCGGGTTCCAAGCCAACAAAGTCCAGCGGGTAGCCATTCTTTTCAAATTCACTGACTTCCTTTTCTACATCTGCAGCCGTAGAAAGTGTTTTTACACGCTGCGTAAATCCAAGGCCCCATCTTGGAGGCAATGGTCCTCCTCCCATAAAGAGGTTATAACGCTTAATGGCGTCTATAGGCTTTGGTCCGGTAAAAACAAAAAATTCCAATCCCTCGGCAGCCACCAGGATTTCTACCGCATCAGAATAAGGCCGGGAAGACCAGCTCTTATCTGTATTTCGGTCTTTCGGTGCAGCAGGCGTTTCACTGTCCTTACGCACCGCAGAACCAACATACATATTGATATAACGGGCCGTATTGATAAAAACCCCATAACCTTTAGAAGACACATAAAAAGGTACCGGGGCATGTGTACGACCATTGTCTTTACCGCCAAAATGATCTACATGCAATTGCAGCACTTTTCCCCGCTGGTGAATGGTCTGGAAGTTGAGTCCAAGGCCATAAATCTGCTCCCCTTTTTCCAGAGGAAAACGCAAATACGTCTTTCCGTCTATGATTTGAGTATGAATGGCTTCTTTGGCCAGAGGAAAATTCACTGAGGGAAGTTTAGAAAGCGCGCTTGCATTAGCGGTTGCTCCGGAGGCTTTGATCAGGTCATAAGCTTCAGGTTTTCCAGCTACCCCCTTCCACACACCAGGTTCTACTTCATTCCAGTTCAATCCCTGCGCATGAACAGCCCCACACGGACTGATGCATAAAAAAACAATTAGTAATCTACGGCGAATGCTCCACATGAAAAATACAGTTTAAATCTCAAAGAAAGGACTTCCCCTTTATGATTTTTAAACAATATACGCCAGTCATTCAATTATATTGGCATTTGACCAGAAGCTTTTGCTCCTTTTTAGCTGTTGATATAACTTTCCAAAGCGTTGATGGTATGTTTCTGATCTTCAATAATGAACTTCACGACATCCCCGATGGATACCATACCCGCAATCAAGCCTTCATGCACCACAGGCAAATGCCTGATGTGCCTGTCGGTCATAGTCTGCATGCAGGATTCTATAGAGTCCTGGTATTTTACAGTAACCGGATCAGAGGTCATCACCTCAGAAATCAAGGTATCCTGTGAAGACTTTCCGTGCAGAATGATCTTTCTGGCATAATCGCGTTCAGTAAAAATGCCCTGAAGTTTTTGTCCATCCAAGATAAGCAAGGCACTGATGTTCTTTTCCATCATGACTTTGAGCGCATCTAACACAGAAATTTCTGCAGGAACTGAATAAACTTCTGCTGATTTGGTACTGAGTAACTGTTGAACTGTCTTCATATGCCTGAAATTTGATATTAAATTTAATAAAAAAATAATTCAATTCAAAATCAATAAAGCATACAAAATATTGATGATCAAACGCTTTACACCATCAAAAACTTCCTATTTTTTTGAATTTGCGTATTTCTTTGGTGTAATTCCAAACTGTTTCTGAAAACTTCTGGTAAACTGGGCCTGGGAATTAAAACCAATCATTGTTGCAATTTTGTAGATTTTATAATCACTCTCCACCAACAGCGCCGCTCCTCTTTTTAATCGGCTGATATTAATTAAAGCATGAGGACTTAAATTGGAAATGGATTTTATTTTCCGGTATAGAGTTGGACGGCTCATGTTCATGGCCTCCGCCAAATGATCTACATCAAACAAGTTTCCAGCCATATGTTTGTTGATCACTTCGTCGAGTTTATCCAGAAAGAGCTTATCGTTCTGGTTATTGGCCAGACAATGCAGGTGAGCCACCGGCGAACTGGCATAATGATTTCTCATCTTCTCTCTGGCCGACAGCAGGTTATGAACTTGTGACAAGAGATGTTCAGGAGAAAATGGTTTTTCAATATAAGCATCAGCTCCCGACTCCAATCCTTCTATCCTGGAATGCAGATCATTACGTGCAGTGAGCAGAATAACGGGCGTATGGGTATAATCAGCGTTTTCCTTTATCCTGCGGCACAATTCAAATCCATCCATACCCGGCATTACCACATCACTGATCACCAGTTGAATATTGGCATCCTCCATCATATCCTGTGCTTTATCTCCATCAGCAGCCTGCAATACCTGGTAATCCCTGGCAAGCACACCTGCAATAAACGTCCGTACATCCTTGTTGTCTTCCACCAATAACAAGGTAGCCCGTGTGGGTCCGCCTTCCTGATTCCCTTCATTTGGGCTATCATTTTCAGGCAGAGACTGCACTTTCTCAATAATAAATTCTTTATGGTGATGAAGCGGGAGTTCCAGCACAAAAGTATTCATCTGTTCATCGCTGAACTCCATATCCAAATGACCTTCATGAAGTAAGGCCAGCGACCGGGCCAGCGGCAGGCCAATACCTGTCCCATTATTCTTATTGCCTATTCTGAAAAAAGGTTCAAATATCTTTTCACGCAAACGCTCAGGAATCAAGTGCCCGTCATTCTTGATTTCAATCCTGAAATCCTTCCCGGTTGGACGAAGGCGGATCAGTACTTTTTTAGCGGCATACTTTACAGCATTGTCCAATAAATTACTTAAAATTTTATTGAGCGCCTCAGGATCAGCATATGCAAAAAGTATTTCTCCCGGAAGATCTATGGCAAAGGAAATACCCTTCAATACGGCCGTTCCCTGGAACTGCAGATAATTCTGTTCCAGCAATTCTGAAATGTTAACCAATACAAAATTCAGACTAAATCCCTTCTGTTCCGTCTTTCTGAAATCCAGCAGCTGATTCGTCAATTCCAGAAGCCGGTTGGTGTTTTTCTCCATCGTGAGCAGGCTTCCCTGTATGCCAGACTGATGCCCGGATTGTTTCATTACATCTTCCAGAGGGCCCTTGATCAGGGTAAGCGGAGTTCTGATCTCATGGGTCAGGTAAGTAAAAAATTCTATCTTGGCCCGGTACACCTCTTTCTCCTTCTCCACCTCCAGTGCTTCAAATTTTTGTCTATTCCTCGCTTCTGTCCTTTGATGATAATTCCTCACCAGATAATAAACCATCCCCGTTAAAAGAACAATATAAAAAGCAAATGCCCAGTTGCTGGCCCAGAATGGCGGCAGTACCCTTATTTTCAATACCGTTATTTGACTATCCCATCGTCCTCCATCGGAAGAAGCCTGGACCATAAATTCATAAGATCCGGGCAGCAGTTTTGTGAAATAGACTTTCTGATTGTTTTTCAAATGTGTCCATTTCTTATCCATACCCTCCATTTTATAACGATACTCCGTCATCTCCGGAGCAGTATAACTTAATGCAGAAAAATCAATATTAAAGGTAGACTGTTCATACTTAAGCGTGACCTCTTTAGTAAAATTAATAGACTTGCTCAGCGGAGAGTTTTCTTTATGAATAGGCAGGTCCTGGTTGAACACCTGGAAGTTGGTGATGTATACCGGTGGTGTAAAATTGTTTTGAATAAAACAGTTTGGATCAAAGCGGATAAAACCCTTTAAACTTCCAAAATACATCCGTCCGTTGCTGTCTTTAAAACCCGAACTATAATTAAACTGGTCACCCAGCAAACCGTTGGCATTGGTATAGGATTTCGTACTGCCTGTTGATGGATTAAAGCAAACCAAACCTTTTGAAGTACTGATCCATAGAAGATGCTTCTGATCTTCCAATATATTATAAAATACATTGCTGGGAAACCCATCTTTCTTTTCGTATACGCTGAATTTTCCCTTTTTTTCATCCAGCCTGCACAAGCCGTTTTCTGTACTTACCCAGAGCCTGTCCATATGATCGAGGAACAAACCATTAATGGAATTACTGCTCAGGCTGTTTTCGTCCTTCGGGTCATTTTTATAATAACCGGTTTTTCTGGTAGAAGGATTATAAAAATACAGTCCATCCCGTAAAGTAGCCGCCCAGAGTGTTCCTTTAGGATCTTCCAGAAGCGCAGCATAATGATAATAGGCAGGAAACTGGGGCAATTGCGTAAAATCATTGCTTGCCCTGTTGTATTGGTGAAGACCCGCAGAGGTTCCGACCAGG
>NZ_DATMRL010000642.1:0-8651 GCF_035566355.1 Pedobacter sp. | reverse complement strand
CCAGGTGGTCGGATTGATGTGCTTGCAGGTCTTCACAGAAGGTGATAAGCAGCAATATGAAAAATTAAAAGATTCGGCAATGCAATTGGGTTCCGCCTTTCAGAAGGTAAATTTCCTTAGAGATGTAAATGCAGACTACTTTACCTTAAGCCGCACCTACTTTCCAAATGTAAACTTATCTGCATTTTCCAACACAGAGAAAAAAATCATCGAAGAAGAAATAGAAGCCGAATTTCAACATGCCCTGATTGGAATCAGGCAATTACCTGCCTCGTCGAGAAATGGCGTCTATCTTGCATATGTCTATTATAAAAAGTTATTTAATAAAATAAAAAGCAGTACAGCCGAAAAAGTCATGTCAGGAAGGATCCGAATTTCCAATGCCCACAAATTTGGTTTGATGTTTGACTCTATCATCAGGTATAAAACAAACACCATATGAAAGGAATTACCCTTTTCCTCCTGCTGCTGTTTGCAACAAAAGTTCATACAGCAGAACCTGATAGGGAAGAAGTAAAAACACTGTTCGAAGCTTCCACCTACAGCAGATCTTCTGCAGACCGCCTGTTAAAATTACTTTCCAAAATAGACCACTCCTCTGCGCCGCTGTTGATTTGCTACAAAGGAGTTGCTGAAATGATGCAGGCTAAATACGGATTCAACCCGATCAATAAATTCAGGAGGTTTAAAAGAGGAAAAAACTTAATAGAGGAAGCCGTAAAAAAGGAACCAGACAACCTGGAAATCCGTTTTTTAAGATTTGTGATTCAAACCAACCTTCCCACTTTCCTCAACTATAATGAACATATTAAAGACGATAAAACCTATTTATTGAATAATCTTCAAACCACTAAAGACAAAAAACTAAAGCAAGACTTCTTAAAATATTTGTCTTCTTCAAAATTGAATTAAAATGAACAGCTGGATTACTTATTTACTCATTACAGCAGGCACCTTTATTTTTATGGAAGGAGTTGCCTGGTTTGCACATAAATTTGTGATGCACGGATTATTATGGGTTTTACACAAAGACCATCACCAGAAAAAGCCACACTTCTTTGAAAAAAATGATGCCTTCTTTTTAATCTTTGCCACCCCAAGTATTCTATTATTTTTCTTCGGAGCCAAGGCAGGATTCAACTGGATGTTCTATATGGGACTGGGCATACTTCTATACGGCATAGCTTATTTTATCATACATGATATCGTAATCCACCAACGCTTCAAGTGGTTTTCCAGGAGCAACAATAGTTATATCAAAACCATTAAAAGAGCTCATAAAATGCATCATAAGCACCTGAACAGACACCATGGAGAATCCTTCGGGATGTTATTTGCTGCCAGAAAATACTGGCAGCAAAGCCCCAAAAAAAGAATATGAAACACTTTGATTATATAATTGCAGGAGGAGGATGTTCCGGGCGAAGCCTGGCTGTTCGCTTGTTACCTTACCTCAAAGCTACCCATAAACAGGTGTTGCTTGTAGACAATATAACTAAAAAAGCGAATGATAAAACCTGGTGTTTCTGGGAAGAACAACCAGATCTGTTCGAACCTGTAGTATGTAAAAAATGGAAGCATTTATCCTTTTCCAGCTCCATCACCGATCAGGAATCCCCTATATATCCTTACGAGTACAAGATGATCCGTTCTGCAGATTTCTATACCTATACAGACAAAATATTAGCAGAGCATCCTCACATCACAATATTGAAAGGAACTGTAGAAAACCTGTACACAGAAAATGAACTGGCCTATGCAATCATCGATGGACAAAAATACAGTTCCGATTATACGTTTTCCAGCATCCCTCAGGTCCAAACCAAAAAAACGGAGCGTTATCAATATCTGCTCCAACATTTCCTGGGCTGGATTATAGAAACAGAAAAAGCTATTTTTGATACGGAACGTGCCACCCTGATGGATTTTAATACTTCTCAAAAAGCCGGTACCTCATTTGTTTATGTACTGCCCCTCAATTCAAAACGTGCTTTAGTAGAATATACCGTTTTTTCCGAACAGCTATTGACAGGAAAAGATTATACCGATGCTTTAAAAGACTATATAACACAACAACTAGAGTGTAAAAATTATACCATTGAAGAACGGGAATACGGGATAATTCCTATGTCTGACCATCCTGTCCAAAGCCAAAAGGGCCGTATTATTTATCTCGGCACTGCCGGAGGATTTACAAAAGCCTCTACCGGCTATACCTTTCGTTTTATACAAAAACATACAACTGCCATCGTTGAACAACTCCTAAAATCCGGAGCTCCGCATGTTTCATCCGTATTTCCAAAAAGATTCAGGACCTATGATGCTACACTCCTGCATTTATTGGCCAGCGGGCGTGTTTCCGGTGAGGAAATCTTCTCTACGATGTTCCAGAAAAACAAAGCAACACAAATTTTAAAATTTCTGGATAATGAAACTACTTTAACCGAAGAGCTCCACATTTTTAAAACCTTAAATAAAAAGGAGTTTGCGTACGCCTTACTCAATCGAACCTTAAAATTTTTTAGAATCTAAATCAAATTATTTACTATTACACCAAAATTCACCGAATCATGTTATACGATTTAATTAATGAACTGGTTACCCTGGTAAAAACCTATGAAAAGGAATCCGTTCATACGGCACATGATCTCCATACCTTCCGCCACTGGCTTAATCAACATGCTAAAGACAATGATTCAGTTCCGGAACCCGAATGGGAAGGAAAATCGAATGGACGTACTGCAGATAGTGTGATCAATACTTCGCTGGTACATCTGTACAGGTATGCCAAATTGCATGCTAAAGCAGCTATAGCCAATACTTCCTTTTCAACCCCCGACGATTTTATTTATTTAATCAGCCTGGTTTCATTTGGCAGTATGACCAAAACTTCGCTCATCAAACTAAACATCCATGAAAAATCTGCCGGAATACAAATTATTAACCGACTGATCAAAAATGGATTGGTAGAACAACACGCCTTAGATAGCGACAAAAGGAACAAAATGATTCATATCACCCAGAAAGGAAAGGAACTTCTGGATCAAAGCATGCAAAATATTAGAAAAGCCTCCAGTAGCGTTACAGAACCACTATCCTACAGCGAGAAAATGAGCCTGATCAGTATACTTTTAAAACTGGAAAAGTTCCATCAAGCCGAATCAAATGGTGCATTTTAATTAAAATCCTTTTCAAGAATATCATTCATACAATGTTCTGCCAAGGCTGTAATTGTTAGAAAAGGATTAACTCCAATACTGCCAGGAACCAGCGCCCCATCTGTTACATACAAACCCTTATACCCTTTAATACGTCCGTAATTATCCGTAGCTTCACCCAAAGCAATTCCACCAAGGGGATGATAACATATATCAGCACCAAAGCCTTTATCAAACAACAAACCAGCAGAAGTACCACCATTTGCTTCATTCATTCTTTTAACAAAAAACTTCGCATTTTCTATAGTATGCTCAAAATGCTTCATTTTCCAATTGATGCGGATATCTTTTATACCAGGGTCATAAACAATACTTCCAGGATGGGGAACTTTATTAATGACCAGATATAAAGCCGTATATACTTCCATTCCCATTGGAAGAGGAGAAATTTCAGCAAAAAAAGGATTGTTTTTGTCATCCCAATGATCAACACCTGCAACAGGAATAGTAGATTGTTTAACTCCGGTTCCCAACCCAAAATCAGGATTCTTTTTGTCTACCCGATTAAAAACGGTATTCACCATATTCCGCCCCGCCATAATGTTTCCATTATTACCCCAAAACTGTCCCACATTTTCCATTCCTGGCAACAAACCAAGATAAGCCGATTTGAGCAAGAGTTTAGTTGAGCCGATGCTCCCGGCGTTAAGAAAGAGCTTTTTGCAGCAGATCCTTTTCTTCTTGAGGATTGTTCCATCCGTATCTGTCACTTCTACCCTGACCTCATATTGACCAGAACTGAGCTTTTCTACAGAAACCGCCTGATGCAGATCAAGTATAGTCAACAGTCCGGTTTGCCTGGCTTTATACAGATACGTTTTGTCCAAGCTTTGCTTACCATGATTATTGCCATAAATTACTTCTTTTGCCAATGCCGATTTAGGAACCATCCCTGCCTGCTCCTGTTCCATGTACTTAAAACTATATACGTTCGGCACTTTAACCACTTTAAAACCAGCCTTTTGAGCCTCTTTCTCACCAATCCTCGCAAATTTATAATAAGGCGACTGCTTGTAGAATCCCTCAGGAATTTCATTTACCTCAAGTTGCTTCTTGGCCATCGGATAATATTTTTGCCAGAATAAATCTGCATCTAACTGAGGAAAAACCTCTTTAAAATAGTCCTTTTTTGGCTGTACGGCCATTCCTCCATTCACCAAAGAACCTCCACCCACGCCCCTTCCTGCATATATTTTTATATGTTCAAAATCCATCCGGTCCAGAACTCCCGTAAATTTCTTATTAAAATGAGAGATGTTCATCATTGGTGCAACTGTTTTTGTACGAAGCCAGGTAGAATTTCTCTTTGGAGTAATCAGGTTAGAAAAAGGTTTATACTGACCTGCGTGTTTATCCCAATCCAATCCCATTTCCAGCATGGTCACTTTATGCCCGGCCTGTGTAAGCCTCAATGCTGCTACAGCACCTCCATAACCGGAACCTATAATGAGATGATCTATGTATATAATTTCATTCTCACCTCCAAATTGATCAGCTAAAACATTTGAAAACAATAAACCTGCTCCCGCAGTGGCCGATAACCTGATAAAATTTCTTCTCTTCATTATAATGTAACAAGTTCTAAAGCTATCTTTTCAAACAAAAGCCCGGCTTTAAACCGGGCTCCTGATAATTTATTTCGCTAAACGCTGATGATACGTTTCGATTTCTTTTAAGGCCTCAAGTATACCAGTACGTTGGCGTTGCAACAATTCGATATGATCCGCATGTGATTGGTAATCTTCCAGTACCTTGTCATATTTTTCAATGGCGGCTTTTTCTCCCGTTTCTATCGCTCCCAAAATAGACGCATCCTCTTTACTGCTAAGCGCTTGTTTGATGTCAATCCAGGTGCGATGTAAAGCCCCCAGTACTCCACCTTCTTCATTGTCAGAGCTTCCACCGTGCTGGGCAATATGATCTTTCAACTCCAAAGCATACCCAGCCCTCTGTGCAGCATATTTTAAAAACACTGCTTTCAGCTCAATGCTATCAGTAGCTTCACTTGCAGATTCATAACCTTCTTTTCCATCATTTACAATATTGACCAACCCTTTCAGGTCGCTAATGATCTCTTTATTTGTTTCCATAGGTCTTTTAGATTTTTGTCCCTACAGAACATCCCCCATCCACGAAAGTTTGAATAAATTTAATTTACATGATTAATCTCTGGTCTGCTCAGAAAATTTCTATTTCAATTATATGATATACATCATCATTTTGCATGATGCCCTGCATTTAAAAGCCCTGTCCTTACCCCTACCTTTGTTTTAAATGGTTAAGTGATTATCTTAACTGCCATTCTATCCTTAAAAACAATAAATAATGAAATCAATCACTGCAAAATTCGACAAAATTTTAAACGCTTCCTCAAACAGTGGAAATGTAGATCACGAACCCGATTCAAGCAAAGAACAACAGCGCAATACCCCTCAAAAATCTATGCCATTTTCGGATCAGATTGGGAATTACCAGCGCAACATAGGGATTCCTCAAAAATCTTATAAAGACAGTAAAGTTTATATCATAGGAAGCGGCATCGCCGGAATGGCTGCCGCTTATTATTTCATTCGCGATGGGCATATCCCCGCTAAAAATATCATATTCTTAGAGCAATTGCACATCGATGGAGGATCCCTAGACGGAGCTGGCAACCCTAAAGACGGTTACATCATCCGTGGTGGCCGGGAAATGGATATGACCTATGAGAACCTTTGGGATATATTTCAGGACATTCCTGCCCTGGAGCTACCTGAACCTTATACCGTGTTGGACGAATACCGCCTGGTGAATGACAATGACTCCAATTACTCCAAAGCAAGACTTATTCATAACAAAGGAGAGATCAAAGACTTCAGCAAATTTGGTCTGAACAAATTAGACCAGCTGGCCATCGTTAAACTCTTGTTGAAAAAAAAGGAAGATCTGGACGATTTGACCATTGAAGACTATTTCAGCGAGTCTTTTTTAAGCAGCAATTTCTGGACCTTCTGGCGCACCATGTTTGCCTTTGAAAACTGGCACAGTCTGCTGGAGTTAAAGCTGTACATGCACCGATTTCTCCACGCTATTGATGGACTGAATGACCTTTCCTCATTGGTATTCCCAAAATACAATCAATACGATACTTTTATAACCCCCTTACGCAATTACCTGAAAGAAAAAGGGGTAAGCATTCAACTCAATACGCTCATTAACGATCTGGACATCCACATCGATACAGAAGGGAAAGTGGTTGAAGGTATTATCACAGAAAAAGATGGTAAAGAGCTGAAGATACCGATAGGAAAAGAAGATTTTGTAATCGTAACCACCGGATCTATGACCGAAGATACTTTCTATGGCGATAACAAAACAGCCCCCATCATAGAAATTGACAACAGCACCAGCGGTAAAAGCGGGGGCTGGAAACTCTGGAAAAACCTTGCAGCTAAATCGGCTATTTTCGGCAAGCCAGAAAAGTTCTGCAGCAATATCGAAAAATCGTCATGGGAATCCGTCACTTTAACCTGCAGACCTTCCGTACTGGTAGACAAATTAAAAGAATATTGCGTCAATGATCCTTATTCCGGAAAAACAGCTACAGGTGGAATTATTACCATTACAGATTCAAACTGGTTAATGAGCTTTACCTGTAACAGGCAGCCCCATTTCCCGGAACAACCAGATGATATACTGGTTCTTTGGGTGTATGCACTGTTTATGGACAAAGAAGGTAATTACATTAAAAAACCAATGCCTAAGTGTACAGGAGATGAGATCCTTGCCGAGTTATGTTATCATACAGGTATCATTGATCAACTGGATAATGTAATTAAGAACACAATTGTGCGTACTGCTTTTATGCCGTATATTACTTCGATGTTCATGCCAAGAGCAAAAGGTGACCGTCCAAGGGTTGTTCCTGAAGGGTGCAAAAATCTGGGCTTAATCGGGCAGTTTGTAGAAACCAACAATGATGTGGTGTTTACCATGGAAAGTTCGGTCAGAACAGCAAGGATTGCTGTATATGAGCTATTGAACCTGAATAAACAAGTACCTGATATCAACCCTCTTCAATACGATATCCGTCATTTGCTCAAAGCAGCGAAAACACTGAATGACAATGAATCTTTTTTAGGCGAAGGCATATTGCGTAAGGTATTGAAAGGCACCTATTTTGAGCATATTTTACCAGCAGGGCCGGAAGATGCAGAAGAACACGAGTCCTTTTTAGCTGAACAGGTAAACAGATTTAAAGACTGGATAAAAGGAATAAAAGGTTAGTACGTAAAATTAAAACAACCCCCACTGGCCATCTTTCAGGAGGCGTGGGGGTTACCAATATCTTTCCAGCTGGATACAACTACATGTCCCGGTTTTCCTGAAAACGGGCCCAAATTCTTTTTGCTATTCTTGCAATAATATGAGTGATTGATTTAATTTAATAATGATGTTTATAGCATCTCTGTAGCCAGATGATCAGGAGTATCGGCTTCTATAGCTAATTCCTTAGGGATAACTAGCCATTTTATCGAATACAATACGAATCTAAGCCCTATCCAATACCTAGCTGTTGGCTATTTGTTTTAGGCCGGAAAAAACCAAGGATTCCCTTTTTATGCGTTCCCATAATTCAAATATAAAGAGCAAAAAATTAGTTAATTAAACATATTGAAAGCTCATAATGAATTGATTTAATGTTTCCAACTGATAATGATCTGAGTGTTTCCGTTAAGTTGATATTCCAGATGACCATTTGCTGCTAATTTGCCTTTCAGGTGGCTTTTATTCCCCTTAACCGCTACTTTAAATGCAGGAAGTTTAGCCATACTTGTTTTTACAATCATGAGCCTGCAGGTCAGTCGTTCATCTCCCAGGATGGAGAAATGAATGTCTTTGCCTTTGATGGCTTTATATCCGGAGGTGGGGTAGTCTACGTATATCAGGAAGGGTTCTCCCGGAACCTGGAGGTAATGACGAGGAAGGATGCCAAAAGCGTTGCCCGCACCATAAACCTCCTGGCCCACGGCACCCGATTTTTCCCAGCCGTCCTGCAGGTCTTCGAGTGCAATCCATAGCTTAAGGTCTACTTCTCCAATCTTTGGTTTTTCTTCCAACATTTCCTTTGAAAGCATAGGTGGGTAATAGTATACTGCCCGGTCCACCAGGTAGCGAATGTATTCGGCGATCAGAAGTTTTACTGAAGGCAGGATGTCGAGGCCTTCAGCGTGTTTGAGGTAGTCGTGCAAAGCGCAGAATACTTCCTGCTCTTCATATACTGCGGTGTAGGGCGCATCATTTAGCGGGAACAGAGAAAAGAATTTCGGGAAGGTTTTTCCGTATCCATAATTACAGTCCCAGATTTGTGTGTTGCGTAAAATTGCGGCCAGGCATTGATAACTGAGTTCTAAATACAATTGTTTCTTAGTGATTTTATATAGACGAAGGAGT
>NZ_DATMRL010000641.1:0-15537 GCF_035566355.1 Pedobacter sp. | reverse complement strand
ATACTTATGCAGAGGAAGATTTGCATAAAATATTTGGAATCTATGGCGAGGTGAAAAATGCGAAATCCTTGGCCAGGACTATTGTTACTGCAAGGGCATCGGCGCCAGTTATAACTCTTGCTGAATTTAAAAAAACGATTGCGGCTCACATTCCTAAAGGGAAAGAGCATAAATATATGGCGCAGGTTTTTCAGGCCTTGCGTATTGAAGTAAATGGAGAGATTGATGTATTGGAGCGTTTTCTGGAGCAAACGGCAGATGTCATAAAGCCTGGCGGCCGCCTGGTGGTGATGTCATACCATTCGCTGGAAGACAGACCTGTAAAGAATTTTATTGCTAAAGGTAAGTTTAGAGGGGAGGTGGAAAAGGACTTTTATGGAAATCAGCAAAAGCCTTTTAGCGTAATTACCCGAAAAGCGATTATGGCAGATGAAGAAGAGTTGATCAGGAATACGAGATCCAGAAGTGCAAAACTTAGAATCGGAGAAAGAATATGAGTAACCGCTTCAGAGAAGATATAGAGGAAGAAGAGCCAGAGCCGGAAGAAGAACCGGTGTTGAAGGTAAAAAAGGAAAAAGTAAAAAATCCGGAAAGTGGAAAGACGTTTTTTACAAAGCTTTTTACTGAAGGCGTAGTGACCAAGGAAGCTGCAACGGAGATGTTGCCGTTTTTGTTGTTTATATCCTTTTTGTGTATGCTGTATATAGCAAACAGCCATATGGCTGTGAAGAACATAAGAAGTATAGATAAATTAAATAAAGAAGTAAAAGAACTAAGCTGGGAGTATAAGTCCTTAAAAGCAGATCTGATGTTTAAAAGTAAACTGACAGAAGTTGCTAAAAAGGTAGATACTCTTGGTATAAAAGAATTAACGGCGCCGCCAAAAAAAATTGTAGTAGGTAACGATGAACATTAGAGCGAACATATTATTGCGTGTTTATCTGGCTTTTGGCCTGATTGTACTGTTTGCCGTGGCAGTACTGATCAGGCTATGCGATGTACAGTTTGTGGAGGGACATAAGTGGCGTGCCATGGCCGACAGTCTCTCTACAAAGTATGTCAATGTGGAGGCGGCACGCGGTAATATTTATTCTAATGACGGAAGTTTACTGGCTACTTCTGTTCCTGAGTACGAACTTAGAATGGACCTGTATGCCGGAGGGATAGAAGACCGGGATGTTTTTAATGGAAAGGTGGATTCGCTGGCCTTGCGCCTGTCACAGTTTTTTGGTGATAAAACACCTAAAGAATATTCAAGGTACCTGCGGTCTGCAAGGCAGGACAGTGTTCGTTATCTATTGATTAAACGTAAAGTGAATTATCAGGATCTAAAGACCATCCGGACATTTCCTCTATTTAATATAGGTAAATATAGCGGTGGATTGATCGCTATTCAGCAAAACAAAAGGATTCTGCCATTTAAGTCTCTTGCTGCAAGGACTATTGGATATAAGAATGAGAATGTAGCCAACGGTGTTGGTCTGGAAGGGACCTTCGGGAATTATATCAATGGAGAAAGTGGAAAGAGATTGGTACAGCGTATTGCCGGAGGGGTTTGGATGCCTGTAAACGATGAGGCAGAGATCGCACCGAAAGAGGGCGCAGATATTATATCTACCATAGATATTAATATGCAGGATCTTGCTCAAAGTGCTCTGGAAAAACAATTGATTGCGAGCGATGCAGATCATGGTTGTGTGATCTTGATGGAAGTAGCTACAGGTGAAGTACGTGCAGTAGCTAATTTCACCAGGGTGGCTAAAGGAGAGTACAAGGAAACTTTTAACTATGCCATTGCTGGAAACCAGGATCCAGGTTCGACATTTAAAGTGGCCTCATACATGGCCTTGCTGGAAGATAAAAAAGTAGATACCAATACGCTTGTAGCTACTGGTAACTATAAAGTCCCAGGACATTTGATTAAGGATTCACATGGTAGTATTGGTGTGGTTACGGTGAAAAAGGCATTTGAAGAGTCTTCTAATGCGGCTATTGCTCAAATGGTGGATCAACACTATAAGGAGAATCAGGCGCAGTTTACGGATCATTTGTATGACTGGCACTTAAATGAGAAGTTACGCCTTCAGATTCCCGGAGAAGCACAACCTGTAGTTAAAAACCCAAAAAATAAAAGCTGGAATAAGAATCTGACGCTGCCTCAAATGGCTTATGGTTACGAAATGCAGTTAACACCTTTAAAGATGCTTTCTTTCTACAATGCCATTGCTAATAATGGAAAATACGTTGCACCCATTTTTGTGAAAGAGATCAGGAGATTAGGAAATCCTATAGAGCAGTTCAAAGCCCGTGTAGTTAATCCTAAGATTTGTTCTGATGAAACCCTGGAAAAGATGCATGCATTGTTGGAAGGTGTGTTTACAGAGGGAACCGGAAAGAGTTTAGCTTCTCCTTTTTTTAGAATTGCTGGTAAAACAGGTACTGCACAGGTAGCAGACGGCAATAAAGGTTATAAAGCTAAAAAACAGTACCAATCTTCTTTTTGTGGTTATTTCCCGGCAGATCATCCTAAGTACTCTTTAATTGTAGTCATTAATGATCCTAAAGGCAGTTATTATGCGGCATTGGTTGCGGGTCCTCCTTTTAGAGAAATTGCAGACAGGATTTATGCCAGTGACATGCAGATGTATAATGAAGTTTCAGATCGGTTGGTTGGAAATACAAAAAGTCCGGAAGCAAAGTCAGGACAGACCAAAGATGTTAAAAGGGTATATAATGCTTTTGGTATTAAGGCTTTGTATGCTGCCAAATCAGACTATTTCAATAGTGTAGATACGAGTAATGGGGTTGTTTATGAGGAATACAGCGCGGTTAAGGGGGCAATGCCGAATGTAAATGGTATGGGCTTAAAGGATGCATTATACTTAATTGGTAATGCCGGATTGAAAGCTCAGGTTAAGGGCAGTGGAAAAGTGGTGAGTCAATCGATTCCCGCGGGAAGTAAAATTGGAAAAGGATTATCAGTACAAATAGAATTGAAATAAGATGCAGTTGCAGGAAATATTATATGGAGTAGCTATAACAGAACTGGTTGGATTAACCAACAGGGAAGTTGGTGCGCTAACATTTGATTCCCGTCAGGTAGCGAAAGGATCTGTATTCTTCGCCATTAAAGGAGCATTGTCTGACGGACATTCCTATATTGCCCAAACTGTTGAGGCAGGTGCAGAGGTGATTGTTTGTGAGGAGATGCCATCGGAATTAAAAGAAGGAATAACCTATATACAGGTAGAGGATTCGCATATTGCTTTAGGTAAAGCGGCATCCAATTTTTATGAGCATCCTTCGGCGGGATTAAAGCTGATTGGAATTACAGGGACGAATGGTAAGACAACCATTGCTACATTGCTGTTTAAATTGTTCAGGGCTTTGGGCTACAATGTAGGCCTGATTTCAACTGTTCAGAATCAGATTAATGAGGAGATTATTCCGGCGACACACACCACGCCGAATCCAATTGCATTGAATGAGTTGTTGCAAAAGATGGTGCGTAGCGGATGTGACTTTTGCTTTATGGAGGTAAGTTCCCATGCGGTTGCCCAACATAGAATTGAAGGCCTGGACTTTACAGGAGCGGTGTTTTCCAATATTACGCATGATCATCTGGACTTTCATAAAACATTTGAAAATTACCTGAAGGCCAAAAAGGCATTTTTCGATGCTTTGCCCAAATCGGCTTTTGCATTAACAAATGCCGATGATAAAAATGGGATGGTTATGCTGCAAAACACCAAAGCTTTAAAGAAAACATATGCTTTAAAGCAATTGGCCGATTTTAAAGCAAGAATTATTGAAAATAAATTTAGCGGGTTAAATCTGGATATTGATCATGTAGATGTTTTCTTTAAACTCGTAGGTTCTTTTAATGCTTACAACCTATTGGCTGTATATGGAACGGCTGTTTTGTTGGGTGAGGACAAATTTAATGTCCTGACGTTGTTGAGTAATCTTACCGGTGCTGAGGGGCGTTTTGACTATGTGAGCAATAAACTCAATATTATTGGTATTGTGGATTATGCGCATACCCCTGATGCAGTACAGAATGTATTGAGCACCATTCACGACATTAGAAAGGGGACAGAGCAGGTCATTACTGTTATTGGTTGTGGTGGCGACAGGGATAAAACCAAACGTCCGATTATGGCGCAGGTGGCTTGTGACTGGAGTGATAAGGTAATTCTGACTTCTGATAATCCGAGAACTGAGGATCCGCTTTCTATTGTGCAGGATATGGAGGCTGGCGTTTCACCAACAAACAGACGTAAAACGCTAACTATAGTTGACAGAAAAGAAGCTATAAAAACAGCCTGCCATCTGGCTAAGCCCGGAGATATTATTCTGCTTGCTGGAAAAGGACATGAAAAATACCAGGAAATAAATGGTGTAAGACATCATTTTGATGATAAGGAAATATTATTGGAACAACTAAACCTCATTAGCTAATGTTATACCATTTATCAGAATATCTTCGTCAGCATTATGATATCCCCGGATTGAGGTTGTTTCAATACATTACCTTCAGGACTTCGCTTGCCATTATTATTTCCTTAATTATTACGACCGTATATGGTAGAAGGTTAATCAATTATCTGCAGAAAAAACAGGTAGGAGAAACGGTCAGAAACCTTGGATTGGAGGGTCAAATGCAAAAGCAGGGAACACCAACGATGGGAGGGCTTATTATTTTATTAGGCATTTTAGTTCCTACATTATTATTGGCCAATTTGACCAATGTATATGTCATTTTAATGATTGTAACCACAGTCTGGATGGGAGCTGTAGGTTTTCTTGATGATTATATTAAAGTCTTCAGAAAGAACAAAGAAGGGCTTGCAGGCAAGTTTAAGATTGTTGGGCAAGTTGGATTGGGATTAATTATTGGTTACACCATGTATTTTAATCCTAATATTGTGGTCCGTCAAACCGTTTCTGATACTGAAAAACCAACTTCCACTGCCCCGATCATATTAAGAGAAAAGGGGGGGAGTTACTATTATACCCAGGATGTAAAATCTACAAAGACGAATGTTCCTTTCTATAAGAAAAATGAATTTGATTATGCCAAAGTGTTGAAATTCACTGGGAAGGGTTATGAGAAATATGCACTAGCTGTATTTTTGTTATTTACTGTGGTGATCATTACCGGTGTGTCTAATGGTGCTAATATTACAGATGGAATTGACGGCCTGGCCACGGGGACCTCGGCCATCATAGGTATTACGCTTGGCTTATTGGCTTATGTTTCTGGTAATACAGTAATTGCAGATTATCTGAACATTATGTATATCCCGAATTCAGGAGAGCTGATGATTTTTGCCGGTGCTTTTGTGGGAGCCTGTGTTGGCTTCTTGTGGTACAATTCTTATCCTGCGCAGGTATTTATGGGAGATACAGGAAGTTTGGCTATCGGTGGCATCATAGCAGCCTTTGCTATTATGATCAGAAAAGAATGGCTGATCCCTGTACTTTGCGGTGTATTTCTGATTGAAATACTCTCGGTGATGATACAGGTTAGCTATTTTAAATATACAAAAAGGCGTTTTGGGGAAGGAAGACGGGTCTTCTTAATGTCTCCTTTACATCACCATTACCAGAAAAAAGGCTATCATGAAGCTAAGATTGTAACCCGTTTCTGGATCATCAGTATTTTGCTTGCTATTATCACTATTGTAACCTTAAAAGTAAGATAATGGAAAAGCATAGGATCGTAATTTTAGGAGCAGGTGAAAGTGGAGTAGGTGCAGCAATCCTTGCCAGGAAGCAGGGTTTTGACGTTTTTGTATCTGATCTTGGATCTATTGCCGAGCGTTATAAAACGATGCTGGAGGATCTGGGCGTGTCTTATGAAGAGAAGCAACATACGGAGGAACTGATACTGGATGCTACAGAGGTGATCAAGAGTCCTGGTATTCCCGGAACAGTACCTTTGGTGAAGCAACTAAGGGCTAAAGGGGTTCCGGTAATTTCTGAAATAGAGTTTGCAAAACGTTACACTCAGGCCAAAACTATTTGCATAACGGGCTCTAATGGGAAGACAACAACGACTATGCTTACCTATCATATTCTGAAGAAGGCAGGGTTGAATGTAGGATTGGCTGGTAATATTGGCAATAGCTTCGCGGCGCAGGTAGCGACAGAGAATTTTGACTGGTATGTACTGGAGATCTCCAGCTTTATGCTCGATGACATGTACCAGTTTAAGGCGGATATCGCCGTGTTATTAAATATTACTCCGGATCATCTGGATCGCTATGAGTATAAACTGGCCAACTATGCTGCATCTAAAATGAGGATCGTTCGGAATCAGACTGCTGAGGATTATTTTATTTACTGCGCAGATGATGAGGAGACCCTGAAAGTGTTAAAAAACACAAAGGTCGATTCCAGGCAATACCCTTTTTCTATCCATAAAAAAATTGAGGAGGGTGCCTATTTAGAGGGGAACAACTTACATATCAATATAAACCAAGAGGATCAATTAACCATGTCTATTTCAGATTTAGCCTTGCAAGGCAAGCACAACATCTACAACTCTATGGCTTCGGGAATCGTAGCCAAAGTGCTGGATATCCGGAATGCAACCATTCGCGAAAGTATGGGCGATATTAAGAATATCGAACATCGGCTGGAGCACGTGGCCAAGATCTCTGGTGTTGATTATATCAACGATTCGAAGGCAACCAATGTAAACTCTACGTGGTATGCCCTGGAAAGTGTGAATCCACAGATAATCTTGATTATGGGTGGCGTAGACAAAGGTAATGACTATGAAATGCTTCGGGAATTGGTGCAGGATAAAGTTAAGGCAATTATATGTCTGGGTAAAGACAATAAACGTATACACGAGGCTTTTGAAGGTGACGTTGAAGTGATTGTAAATACATTTTCTGCACACGAAGCTGTGCAGGTTGCTTATCATCTGGCTAAAAAGGGAGATACTGTATTGTTGTCTCCTGCGTGTGCAAGTTTTGATTTGTTTAAAAATTATGAAGACCGTGGGAATCAATTTAAGATGGCCGTGAAAGAACTATAAAGATATGACTGCTGTTCAGACGCTTTTAGAAAAAACCAAGGGAGACAGATGGATCTGGCTGATCATTATTCTGTTGTCTCTGATCTCTATACTTGCCGTTTATAGTGCAACAGGTACACTGGCCTATAAACAAGGGAAAACTGTGGAGAAGCTCTTGCTCACCAAGCACTTGATCTTTGTGGTGATGGGGATCGGTATGATCTATATTGCGCATTTACTGGACTATAAATATTATGCGGGAATTTCTAAAGTATTGATGATCATAACTATTCCGCTGCTGATTTATACCCTTATTTTTGGAACAAATCTGAATGATGCCTCCAGATGGGTAAAGATTCCAATTATCGGTTTGACCTTTCAGACTTCCGATTTGGCGAAATTGGCATTGATTACATTTCTTGCCAGAACATTGACTAAGAAACAGGAGAATATAAAAGATGTAAAGAAAGCCTTTATTCCTATTATGGCTTCTGTTTGCGCGGTGTTTGTTTTGATTGCCCTTGCAAATATGTCTACTGCACTGATGTTGTTTGGCGTAAGTATATTGTTGCTGATCATTGGAAGAATAAGTATTAAACAAATTTCTATTGTATGTGCCGGAGGTCTCGTCCTTTTGGTTCTTGTTGCGATGTTGGGTCCAAGAAGAGAAACGTACAAATCAAGGATCAATACCTTTTTACATCCTGAGATGCAGCATTCTGATAAAACTTATCAGGCTGATCAGGCAAAAATTGCACTGGCTGCGGGTGGTGTATTTGGAAAAGGACCAGGAAACAGTACACAACGTAACTTTTTACCGCATCCTTATTCGGATTTTATTTTTGCCATAATTGTTGAAGAATATGGTCTTTTTGGTGCAATGATCATTATTGTGCTTTATCTGATCCTGCTTTACCGGTGTATAAGGATTGTCACGCAAAGCCCTAAAGCATTTGGTGCTTTACTGGCAGCAGGGCTGAGTTTTAGTTTAACTATTCAGGCTTTTGCTAATATGGCTGTTGCGGTTGGTTTAGGCCCTGTTACTGGTGTTCCGTTGCCATTAGTGAGTATGGGAGGAACATCCATGATCTTCACCAGTATTGCATTTGGTATTATTTTAAGTGTAAGCCGTGATATTGAGGAAAATGGTAAAAAGGGCAAGGATATTGAAGAAGAAATTAATAACAAAGTTATTGTAGGTGAGATTCCTGCAATGTAATATTTAGAGAGATGGAACCAACGAGAATAATTATTTCAGGTGGCGGAACCGGAGGACATATCTTCCCGGCGATTGCGATTGCCAATGCGCTTAAGCGTATGGAGGAAGGCTGTGAAATTTTATTTGTTGGCGCAGCGGGCCGTATGGAGATGGAGAAAGTTCCAGCTGCCGGATATAAGATCGTAGGCTTGAATATTAGTGGTATGCAGCGGGGCTCGATACTTAAAAATCTTTCCTTGCCTTTTAAGATGATCGGGAGTTTAAATAAAGCTTTAAAACTGATTTCTGAATTTAAACCGGATGTTGTGGTTGGGGTTGGTGGTTATGCTTCGGGACCGTTATTATATGCAGCGTCTTTAAAGGGTATTCCTTATTTGATACAGGAACAAAATTCCTACGCCGGAATAACCAATAAATGGCTTGGAAAAAAAGCCGCCAAAATATGTGTGGCATTTGACCATATGGATCAGTTCTTTCCTGCATCGAAAATTCTTAAAACAGGAAATCCAGTGAGGAAAGAAGCCGTTGATGTTTTTAATAAACATTTTGCAGGTGCAGAGTTGCTGAAGTTAGATCCTTTAAAGAAAACCATTCTGGTTACTGGTGGAAGCCTTGGTGCCGGAACACTGAATAAAAGTATAGAAAAACATTTACAGGAGATCCTGAATCAGGATGTTCAGCTGATCTGGCAAACTGGTAAATACTATTATCAAGGAATTATTGAGCGTCTGGGGGAGAATACCCATCCTCAGGTTAGAATCCTGGAATTTTTAAATAGAATGGACCTCGCTTATGCTGCGGCAGATGTGATCATTTCCAGGGCCGGGGCGGGAACTATTGCAGAGCTCTGTCTGGTCAAAAAACCGGTTATTCTGGTGCCTTCTCCGAATGTAGCAGAAGACCATCAGACTAAAAATGCATTGGCGCTGGCGAAGAACAACGCGGCAATCATTATTACCGATCGCTCAGCAGAAGACACCCTGGTTGATGAGGCGCTGTCTTTATTGAAGAATACGGAGAAGTGTGCCGAATTGTCGCTGAACATAGGAAAAATGGCTCTGGCAGAGGCGGATGAACAAATCGCCGGAGAAGTTTTAAAGTTAGCAGGAAGGAGAACGAATTAAATGGAACTGGAAGCAATAAAAAGGGTGTATTTTGTAGGGATCGGAGGAATCGGAATGAGTGCGCTTGCCCGCTATTTTGCTAAACGTGGCTGCCTGGTTTGCGGCTATGACAAAACCAGGACCAATCTCACTATCGATCTGGAACGGGAGGGGATCTTAATTTCTTACATGGATGATGATTCTGCTTTGCCAGTCAGTTTTCATGAAAAACATGAAGATACTTTAATTGTATATACTCCTGCCATTCCTAAGAATTCGGTGTTGATGCATTATTTCAAACAACGGGGATTCGCATTGAAGAAACGTTCCGAAGTATTGGGAATCATCAGTAAAGGACAATTCTGCATTGCAGTAGCGGGTACACATGGTAAAACTACAACCTCTTCTATTGTTGCCCACATTCTGACTCACAGCGGCTTTGGGTGTACGGCTTTTCTTGGGGGAATAGCGACCAACTATAACAGTAACTTTCTTTTAGGAGATAATCATGTGGTTGTGGTTGAGGCAGATGAATATGACAGATCATTTTTAACCCTTCATCCTGACCTTGCAGTAATTACCTCTATGGATGCTGATCATCTTGATATTTATGGAGACTCTTCAAGCCTGCAAGAGTCCTTCCATTTATTTGCAAGTCAGCTTAAACCAGAGGGGACTTTATTTGTGAAGGCAGGCCTGCCTATTACTGATGGAATTACCTATAGTCTGGATAAATATGCTGATGTAAGCGGATTAAACATCCGGGTAGAGCAGGCACATTTTGTGTTTGATTATCATTCTGAGGCGCAGAATATCAACGGCCTGAGTTTAATGTTGCCTGGTAAACACAATGTGGAAAATGCGGTTGCTGCCATTTCTATTGCGCTAAAACTGGGGATTGCCCCTGAAAAAATAAAAGAGGCGGTGGCTACTTTTAAAGGCGTGAAAAGAAGATTTGAATACATTGTAAATTCTCCTGGGCATATTTATATTGATGATTATGCTCATCATCCGGAAGAATTAAGGGCTTGTTTTGATGCCGTTAGACAATTGTATCCGGATAAAAAGCTAACGGTTATTTTTCAGCCACATTTATTTACCCGTACCAGAGATTTTGCAGACGATTTTGCCCAGGTTCTTGGTACCGCTGATGATTTGATCCTGTTGGATATATATCCAGCAAGGGAACTTCCTTTGGAGGGGATAGATTCACAGATGCTGCTGGATAAAATTAACCTGGTATCAAAAGCACTTTATGGAAAAGCAGGGGTACTGGATAGGATTAAAAACAAACAACCCGAGTTGCTTTTGACTGTTGGGGCCGGAGATATAGATACGATCATACAACCTCTAAAAACAATATTGAGCCATGCTTAAAAGGATCAATTGGACATCGGTTTTGAAGGGGCTGGCCTGGGTAGTTTGCCTGGCCGGGGTGGTTGTGCTGATGAGTTTTGTGGGTGTAAAGAAGCATACCGTGAAATGTACCAATGTGAAAATCTTAATTCCAGGGGCTGATAACTTTATAGAACGTGAAGAAATTGATGCGATCCTGAAGCAGAGTCAGGGAACATTAATTGGCAGAAAGCTGGAAGGTATTAACCTGAACGATATAGAACAAAAAATTAAATCCAATCCTTATATCGCTTTTGCAAAAATTTATGCGGACATGGATGGGGTGATTCACATCGAAATCAAGCAACGGCAACCTATTTTGAGAGTGATCAATGCGGGTAGCCAGGATTTTTATATTGACAGAAACGGTCTTAAAATGCCGGTATCTGCAAACTTCACTGCGAATGTACTGGCTGCTAACGGGAATATAAGCGAGCCTTTTGGTGGTAGGCTGGATACCTTGAAAACACAATTGGCCCAGGATTTGTACAAGACGGCATTGTTCATTAAAAGTGATACGCTTTGGGATGCGCAGATTGAGCAGATTTTTGTAGATGAGAAGAAAGATATTGAACTGGTACCAAGAGTTGGCAATCAGCGTATTATTTTGGGAAATGCAGATTCGTTGGAAGTTAAGATGAGGAATCTGCTTACATTTTATAAGAAAGCTATGCCTAAGGTAGGCTGGGATACCTATAAAACAATTAATATTAAATACACCAATCAAATTGTGTGCGAAAGGAACAAGCTGGATTCACTCGCTCCAAAAGTATATAAAGCACCTGAAATACGGAGAGATAGTGCTCCTGCAACCAAGAAAGTTATTGACTCTATGGTGTTGGATGCTATTCTTCAGGAAGAGGGTGCAAAACCACCTCCGGCAGTAAAAGCAAAAGTTAAAACAGATACCAAGAAAAACAAATAGTAATAAACTCAACAATCAATAATATAGTTATGGGCAAAGAAAAATCTACCATGCAGTCTCCAATAGTAGTAGGCCTTGACATCGGTACTACTAAGATCTGTGTAATCGTCGGTCGCAGGACGCAACACGGTAAAATTGAAGTACTGGGTATAGGGAAAGCAGAATCTGCGGGCGTAACACGCGGTGTGGTCTCCAATATTCAGAAGACGGTCCAGGGTATTTCTCAAGCTGTTGAGGTAGCCAGCGGTCAATCCAACGTGGAGATACGTGTGGTGAATGTTGGTATTGCAGGCCAGCACATCAAGAGCCTCCAGCACCGAGGGATCCTTACAAGAAGAGAGTTAAATAATGAAATAGGTAAAAAGGATATCGACAAGCTCATCGATGATATGTTCAAACTGGTTATGCCCCCGGGAGAAGAGATCATCCATGTTTTGCCGCAAGAGTTTACTATTGACAACGAACCAGGGGTTAAAGATCCCATCGGTATGGCGGGAGTGCGTTTGGAGGCGAACTTCCACATCATATCGGGACAGGTGACTGCGGTTAAAAATATTATGCGATGTGTGTCCAACGCAGGACTGCAGACACAGGAATTAATTTTAGAGCCTCTGGCTTCTTCTGAATCGGTGTTGAGCGAAGAGGAAAAAGAAGCTGGTATAGCTCTGGTTGATATTGGCGGTGGTACAACAGATATTGCGATCTTCCATGAAGGTATCATCCGCCATACGGCAGTGATTCCATTTGGTGGAAACAGCGTAACTGAAGATATACGTGAAGGTTGTTCTGTAATGAGGAATCAGGCGGAATTGTTAAAAACCCGGTTCGGTTCTTCGCTCGCAGAAGAAAATAAAGAAAACGAGATCATCTGTGTGCCGGGATTAAGAGGCCGCGAGCCGAAAGAGATTTCTGTAAAAAACCTTGCTTATGTAATCCAGGCCCGTATGGAAGAAATCATTGAGCATGTTTATTATGAAATCAAGTCGTCTGGTTATGAAAAGAAACTGATTGGTGGTGTCGTGATTACCGGAGGGGGCGCTTTATTGAAGCATTTGTCTCAATTGGTGGAATATGTAACCGGATTGGACTGTCGTGTAGGCTATCCAAACGAGCATTTGTCCAAATATGAAGATATGCCGAAGACCATCTATGATGATCTGAAAAGTCCAATGTACGCAACTAGTGTGGGTTTATTGATCAAAGGAATTCAGAAAGCTGAGGAGTTGATTGAAGAAATGAAGCAGCCAGGTGTATACGTAGAAAAACAACAGGAAGTAAAAGAGAAAAGTAAGCGAAGCGGGGGTGGACTTTTTGATAAGTTATTGGCTAAGACTAAAGACTTTATCAAAGATGATATGAATGTGAGCGATGAAGATTATATTAAACCGTAATATTTTTCCACAAAACATGATTTTTCCACATTTCTAACAATTGTGGAAAACGCCTGTTAAAAAAGTGTTAATATTACAGGGAGAGATGAACAGGTACAGCTAATTTTTAAATAACTGATTCATAAAGATATGCAGTTCGAAATGTTAAAAGATAAGTCATCAATCATCAAGGTTATTGGTGTTGGTGGCGGTGGTGGTAATGCGGTAAACCATATGTACCGTCAGGGAATTACTGGAGTGGACTTTATTATTTGTAATACCGATGCTCAGGCATTGGAATTTAGTCCTATCCCAAACAAGGTTCAATTGGGCGCAAGTTTGACGGAAGGAATGGGCGCAGGCTCTATTCCTGAAGTGGGAAAAAACTCTGCTATTGAGAATATAGACGACATCAAGCAGATGTTGGGCAGCACAACGAAAATGTTGTTCATCACAGCGGGAATGGGTGGGGGTACCGGTACCGGTGCAAGCCCTATTATTGCCCAGGCTGCTAAAGAATTGGATATACTTACCGTTGCGATTATTACAACGCCTTTCTCTTTTGAAGGAAAGCGTCGTAAAATGCAGGCGGAAGATGGATTAGATGAACTGAAGAAATACGTGGATTCCTACCTGGTCATCTCTAACGACAGGCTGCGCGAAATCTTTGGTAACCTAACTTTGGGGTCGGCATTTGCCCAGGCAGATGATATTTTAACAACTGCCGCTAAGGGGATTGCTGAGATCATTACTGTACCTGGATACATTAACGTGGATTTTAAAGATGTGCGTACCGTCATGAAAGACAGTGGTGTTTGTATCATGGGTAGCTTTGCCTGCGATGGTGAGAACAGGGCTCTTACAGCTGTAGAGGGTGCTTTAGCCTCCCCATTGTTGAAAGATAATGAAATTGAAGGGGCAAGATATATCTTGTTAAATATCAGTTCTGGTGTTCGTGAAGTAACCATGGATGAAGTGACTATTATTACAGACTATATTCAGGACAAAGCGGGTCTTTCTGCTGATCTGATTTGGGGTAACTGTATTGATGAGAGTCTGGAAGATAAATTATCTGTAACTATTATTGCTACTGGTTTCCAAACTACAGAGCAACGTGCGCATGATAAGAAGAATGTGAAGAAGATTTCTCTTCTGACACCAGAAGAGGCCCCATTGATCAAACCGGTAGAGCCTGTAAATTCTTTTATTGAGCCTAGGGTCCAGCCGGTTTCCAGCGAACCCGTTTTAAAGGCTAAAGAGGAAATTAAACAATCTGACCTTTTTGGAGATTTGTTTAATGGAAACAGGACCAGAAAGACTGAAGAGCCCGAAAATGCTGTAATCAGGCATACGCTTGTAGAAGAGGAGAAACCCTCTGCAGAAACACAGCAGGAATCAGGTTTTGAGTTTGAAATAAAACTTGCCGAAACAGATTTTGTTTTTGAAACCCCTGCAGCAAGTTTTGGTACGCCGGTTTCACAGCAACAACCTGAACCAGTAAAGGAAATAGGTTTGGATGATGATAAAAACGATGAATCTATAGAAGACCAGTTAAAGAAATCTAAAGAAAGGATTTTGAGGTTAAAGGATTTAAGTATGAAACTGCGTACCACCAATGGTTTACAGGAGCTCGAGAATGAACCAGCTTATAAACGTAAACAAATGCAGTTACAACAGGTTCAGCATTCTTCAGAGTCCCAGGTTTCCAGATTTACCTTAAGTAATGATGAAGATGGGACTACAGAGATCAGACCAAATAATTCGTTCCTGCACGATAATGTTGATTAATACACAACTGAAATAAAAGAAAGCCTTAGCAAAACCACTGTTAAGGCTTTTCTCGTAAAAATGATTTGAGTAAATTTGCAGCAAAAAATAAGTTAACTTAACAACATATAGAATTGGATATTTTTGAAAAGATAGCGAAGCATATGGGCCCCATCGGGCAGCACCAAAAATGGTCACATGGCTATTTCTCTTTCCCAAAATTAGAGGGAGAGATTGCGCCGCATATGAACTTCAGGGGGAAAGAGCATTTGGTATGGAGCCTGAACAATTACCTTGGTCTGGCCAACCATCCTGAGGTAAGAGAGGCAGATCAGAAAGGAGCAACGGATTTTGGGATGGCCTATCCAATGGGTGCCAGAATGATGTCTGGTAATTCTAAATACCATGAACAACTGGAACAGGAGCTGGCAGCTTTTGTTGGTAAACCCGATGCTTTCTTGTTGAACTTTGGTTACCAGGGAATGGTATCTATTATTGATAGCCTGGTAGACCGTAACGACGTCATCGTTTATGATGCGGAATCGCATGCCTGCATTATTGATGGCCTCAGACTCCATATGGGAAAACGTTTTGTTTATAAACATAACGATATTGAAAGTGCAAGAAAGCAACTGGAACGTGCTACAAAACTGGTTGAACAAAGTGGTGGGGGGATTTTGCTGATCACTGAAGGTGTTTTTGGTATGTCTGGTGCTCAGGGGAAACTT
>NZ_DATMRL010000640.1:0-6513 GCF_035566355.1 Pedobacter sp. | reverse complement strand
CATTACTCCCTGTAATCGTATGTACACCTGAAGACTTTGTGTCTATTGTAGTTCCTGAAGAAATGGTGATCTTATCCGACGTAGATACGCATTTGTCTTTGCCTTCTATGTCTAAACTGGTCACACCAAACTTTCCTATGTTCACTCCATTACCCGTTTTATCTCCTGAATTTGCGTTTATAGCTGATTTTCCCTGAATGGTTATCGTCTCACCTATAATTTCTATGGTTCCATCCTGATTAAGGGTTATTGAACTCTTTCCTGTCTTGATAACGATTTTTTGGGCCGACTCCGCAGTAATGGAACCCGGGCCATTTTCTACCTTAACATAATTCGCCTTATTGGTTCCAAGGTTCAGCGCATGGTTCAGATCATCAAATGTCAATGCACTTCCCCTTCTCGAAGTCATTCCTTTGGTATTGCTGTTCTTAAAGCCTTTGCTGTCTCCACTTTTTCCATGAAATACACTTCCGAGGATGACCGGTCTGGCAATATTTCCTTCTTCAAAGGCGACTACAACCTGATCCCCTTTTTCCGGAATCACATGGAAACCACGGTTCGCTCCCGTGTCTCCACTTCCGGCATTCGGGCTCATAACCCGCAGCCATTCGGTGGGGTCATTGGTCTGACATTCCCATTTAAATTTCACCTTTACCCGTCCTTGCCCTTGAGGATCATCATTGTCCAACACATCTGCAAGTTGCATATCCGCCTCAGGTTTCTTCACTTGCCCTACAGGAAGTTTTTCACTGTCTGCAGCTACGCCTTCAAATGTGTTTTGATAATGTCCAAGCCCATCAATTTCATGGTAAACTGCGGTTACGATAAACTTACCAAAGTCCTGTACCTGGAAATCCAGACCATTTCTCATACTGGTACTGATGTCTACGATCTTACCCAGACCAACCTTAGGATTATCTCCGTGACCGGAAATACTCACCAATCCCGACACCAAAGCTTTATGCTCATCGTTCACAAAAGTATCAATCTCCTTCTGCGAGTTGACACGCACATTCAGGGGCTGATTGAACCTTTTGCTAAAAACTTCATTAGAAGCAGAAATCGCATGGGAAAGATCTGAAAGACTGGAACTGGCCGCTGCAGGCTGAGCACTCAGCAGTTGATCTTCCTGCGGATGATAGGCAAATTTCTTATAATTTAAAGGCGCAATCTGCATTCCATATTGTAAACTGTGCAGATCTCTTCCATAGATCAACGCAATCTGTTCTTCTTTATCTGGTTTTCCAAAATGGAGCACGCTGCCGTCGTAGTAAAACCATTCATGATATTCGGCCGAAAGCCTTTTAATGAAATCAAAATCACTTTCCCGGTATTGTATAATGTAATCAATAGCCGATGTATAGGCTGGTTTGATTTGAAAGTCCAGGTCGTTTTGCGGGGTATCATTTGTGGCCTGCTGGATAATTGTTTTCAGGTCTTTACCAAGGTAAGACCCCAGGTCTGGTCCCCGGTCTATAAGGATATCCGGGCTGTAACCGGTAATAACAATGTCACCCTGGAATCCATGGGTCTGTGCAATTTCCACTTTGGTAATGATCCCGGTAAAAATATTTCCGGAACGCTCTACCAGTCCAAACTGAGCGGTAAGGCTCTTGCCTATAAAGTCTTTAGACTTAGCCAGCGTAATCCCATTGGTCCCCTCCACCTGATCATGATTGATCCGCAGCTCAAAAGTATGGTGCTCGCTGAAACGCTGATCCAGCGTAAAACGGCTGAAATGCAGAATGGGCACCTCCTCTATACTGATGTCTATATTTAGTTTATTGACCATATTTCAGGAATTGAGTCGTTAAAAAATTGCCGGAAAGCAGGTAGTGCTTTCCGGCAAACTTGTTTTTCATAGGCCTATTGCCAATTAGGCCTTCGGCCAGTCATTGGTATGCTCAGCATTACCAATTTTCAGCTTGCGTGCAGAAATCACGAAGCTCAATGTCATTGGGGTATTGTCATTTACAGCAATACCTTCATTGTACTGGATGATGTAGGCGTCTTCAAAATGTAATTCCTTCATCTTTGCATCTTCCTCTCCTTTTTTGAACACAATGGTTCCGGCAAAGGCTTTGTACTGGTTGTTCACCATAGATTCGATCACTGAAGTATCTTCAGTAGATTCTACTTCAAGGTGAATGGTTCCACCATATACACCTGATGACGGACGTCCCTTCGCGTCTACGTCCCTGTTTAATGAAAAGCTGCACTGCAGCACATCATACTCTTTTGATCCAAGAGTAACTCTGGTTTTAAATGCCATGATAAGTTTTTTTAAATGTTAAACGTCCTTTTAATTTTGAATTAAGCCTTTGGCCAGTCATTGGTATGCTCGGCATTACCAGTTTTTAACTTGCGGGCAGAGATCTGGAATTTCAGGGTCATTGGATTATCTCCAACAATGTTAATTCCTTCTGAATACTTAACGATGTATCCATCTTCAAAATGTACTTCCTTCATTTTGGCATCTTCCTCTGATTTTTTAATTAGCAGAGTACCTGATAAAGGTTTGTACTGGTTGTTTACCATTGCTTCAACAACGGAGGTGTCTTCGGTCGATTCGAGTTCAATGTCGATCGTTCCGCCATACACGCCGGAAGAGGGTCTTCCTTTTGCATCCACATCACGGTTTAGGGAGTAGGCACAATGGAGCACATCGTACTCCTTGCCCGAAAAGTTTAATCTTGCTTTGAAAGCCATAACTTTTTGTTTTAGGGTGAGAAACTGTTACTATTAATTTGTATTAACATTAACATCTAAACAAAAAGTTTGCCACTATCTCCTATTAATCAGCACAATAGGATAAATATTTTTCAAATTGGCTCTCAAGCCGTTTTAAGGCTACATTAATTTTGATCCAAAAGTTTCAAGCTTCCGAAGCCACTTTTTACTGTAATCATTCTCCAGCGAGTAAAGATGCCCTATAGTGTTGGTATGAACGGGGTGGAAACGGCAGTTTTCAAAAACGTTTCTTTTTATAGACAAGTAAGTTACCTTTTTGTCTTGTTTCCAGTACTCAAAAGTTTCTTCGTCCAAAATAGACACAATTCGTGCAGATCTTCCACTAAAATTATTGCTGATGTTCTGGTTTCTGGAAAGAAATACCTGATCCGGCATAAACAACCGGTCAAAAAAGCCCTTGATCCGGGCAGGAATGGAAGACATATATACCGGACAAAATAAAACGACATGGTTGGCCCAGACGATCATATCCAATGCCCGTTTCAGATCCGGTTCTAACTCAGTAACACGGTTGGTGAATTGTTTATTGGAATTAAAGATCAGATCGATGATCGCAATTTCTTTGATCTGCGCGCCAGCTTCCTGGGCGCCTTTTTTGTAGGCATCAATCAGCAGGCTTGTCGCAGCCGTTTTTTCAGGATCGCCATTAATGATCAGTACTTGTTTCATGTATTCCCGGTACAGCGTAAAATCTGCGGGACTAAAATATAAAGAAATTGTTAAGTCAGGAAATGTAAAAGAGGTATAAAAAAATATCCGGCTCAGCTGGAGTACCATCTGGCCGGATATCTGATATAGAATAACCTGGGTTATTGTTGTGCGTATTCTGTACTCCAGGTGGTTTCTTCATCCTCACCTTTCTGACCGTCCAGTTTGACCACAAAACTTTTAGCAGGAAAATACGGTGTAATATGGATGTCCAGGTGGATTTTATCTTTTTGCTGTTCGTCCCGCTCAAAACGCATAATCTTAAATCTTTCAATGAGACGTTCCGGGCCTTGTATGCCATCCAGGAATTTAACAATTTGTCCACGAAGATCCTGTTCGGTTTTAGATGTCCAGTTTTCAAACGCTCTCCTGTTTAAGAAGTCGAACAAAACTTTGGTTACATAATCGAACACACGTACAACAGAGTAGGTTTGCAAGCCGATATTATCTCCGTTAAACAGGGTTTTAGCCGAAAAAGCCATGACTTTTCCGTACTCATTCACCATAGGAACAAGACCTATACGTTCCAGGTGAGAAATTTCACTCTTTTTAAGATCAAACTTTACACCGTCGACATCATTGATGGCACCATGTTTCTTACCAGCTGTAACCTGCGACATCAGAGTATAATACATTTTTCCCGCCAGTGCAGCTGAACCAGGAACCGTCAGATCATCCTCTTCGCCAACTTCAGCCACTTTTCCTCTGCCCACCAGCCAGTTACAAGTCATGATCACATTAGACCTGAAAGCATCTCCTCCAGTAAGATTTGCTGCAGTAAACAAATCAATCACATCATCCGGCTGGTCCAGATCCGCAAAATCGGTAATCAGCATCGCTTTATTCTGGTAAGCGATCTTTCCCCATTTTTCTACCACCTTATTGGAGCCCATATAACCTGGAACCACCATTAAAGAATAATTCTCACGAAGATCCAGTCTATCATACTTTTGCTTCAGTTCATCTGCAACATAGTCTATAAACCTTGGATTGTCCAAATCCTTGATCTGATCCATAGAGGCATTCAGAACCACCACATTTTTTAATTTATCAGATTCTGTATTCTGATAAAAGAGGTTTACAGAGCGATAAGCCTGCTCCAGTTCTTTTGTAGTCTCTAAAGCGGTCGCTATATTTTTATTCAGGTTCTCCTCTGCAGCTTCTAGTTTTTCCGTGCTTTTATCGAGCATCGATGAAACAGAATCAGAGTCTTCCAGTACATCAATCCAGAGTTGAATCTTTTTCTTAAGTTCTTCTCTTTCTTTCTTTTTCTCATCTCCGGTTAAAAAGATTTGCTTCCTTGCTTTTCTTTCCGGGTTTAAGTTTTGTAATCCGTCAACAGTAGCTTCCAATAAATCGAAGCCACCTACTCTTGCCAGTTTTTCCAGGCTCGCTTCTAGGCTAAGCTTTTCTCCCGCCTGCTTTTCTGCTGGCTTGAAGGACGCGCCTGAAGCGGCTTCCTGCGTTATTTTTTGTTCATCTGGAGTTGCCATTTTAATTTATTTAAATCGGGTTGATCCCTGGTTCTTAACTGGACTATTTATTTGCTTCTAATTCAGAAACGAAGTTTTTAAGCGCACTGATAAAGGCGTTTTTTGTTTCTGCATCATCTAATGTGGCTTTCAAGGTTTTGTTGGACTTTAATTGTTTAATCACATTTAAAGACATTTCCTTCTCAATGTTCACATTATTCAGATAAGTACTCTGGTTAATGATGTTTTTTACTGAAAAATCGCCCAGGTTATTAAACTTTAAGGTTTCTGATACCGGAGAACCATCCTGTTTTTCAAAAGACACATTCACCTTTGGTTTATAGTGGTTAAAAACTTCCTGTACAGTTTTCAGTCCTTCCACCTTTTCCGGCTTTATCGGCTCATTATCTGTAAGTTTTTGAATAAACAGCGTTTTATTGTGGGCAATATCTGCAAATGCTTCAGAGGTATCTACCTTTCTCTCATTACCGCCAATTTCATAGTTAAACATAGTATTGGTATTTAATGGTTTACGATTAATTTAAATGTCTTTATTATTTATGCTTCTGTTACCGGCACCTGTTCTATGATCTCCCATTCCAGCCGGTCTTCAGTTGCGTGTTTTTTTACCACAATTGTATTTCCCTTCTTTAACTCCCCGGAAATAATGTACTTTGATATTGGCCTTCTGAGTTCATTCCGGATCACTCCAGACAACTGCCTTGCTCCATACTTTGGAGTGAAGCCACTCAGCGCCAGCATTGTTGTTGCCTGTTCATCAATCTCAAAAGTTATGCCTTGTTTCTCCAGGGCCTCAATTAAACTCTTCAGCTGGATCTCAAAAATCCTGACTACGTTCTTTTCGCTGATCGGTGCAAAAGGTACAATTTCGGATAGACGGGCCAAAAATTCGGGTCTGAAATGCCTCGCCATAATCTCCATCAGTTGAGAAGAACCGGGTATTTCCCCTTTTCCAACTTGTTCTGCAATCCATTCACTTCCAATGTTCGAGGTGAACAGAATCAGGGAATTCGAAAAGTCACCCTCTTTACCGAGCCTATCGTGCATATGTCCTTCATCCAGGATTTGCAGAAAAGTATCAAATACAGAAGGATGTGCTTTTTCTATCTCATCAAAAAGCAACACAGAATAAGGCTGCTGTCTGATTTTATTGACCAGCAGACCACCTTCTTCATATCCAACATAACCCGGAGGCGCACCATACAATAAAGCCGCAGAATGTTCTTCTTTAAATTCGGACATATCAAAACGGATCATTGCCTTTTCATCATTAAACAAAAATTCCGCAATAGATTTGGCCAGTTCCGTTTTTCCCGTTCCCGTAGGCCCTAATAAAAAGAAAGATCCAATGGGCTGGCCTTTCTTATTTAATCCACTCCTTGACTCCAGAATGGCATCAGACACCGCCTTTAAGGCCTGATCTTGCCCAACTACCCTTCTTTTCAGGAACTGCTCCATATTCATTAACTTCTCTTTCTCCTGGGCCTGGATTTTCCCTAATGGGATCCCGGTTTTGTAAGAAACAATAGAAGCAATATCCTGCTTCCCTACCTCATCCGTT